>NZ_JBEXJN010000013.1:0-113471 GCF_040609115.1 Lentzea sp. NPDC004782 | reverse complement strand
GCTTGCCCGCCCTATACAAACGCGGGGCACGTCTTCCCCCCCCCCAAAACCGACAGCGGCAAGCGGCCTTCGCCGATCACACGGCCTGGACGGACAGCAACGCCAGGTCGTCGTGGTCGTCGCGGTCCAGCCACTTCAGCACGGCGTCCTCGCAGTGCCGCGCGATCTCCTCCGCCGACATCCCCTTGCACTCCTTGAGCACGGCCCGCAGCCGCTGCTCGCCGAACAGCTCCGTGCGGTCGGCGTGCGCGCGGGCCTCGGTGAAACCGTCGGAGTACAGCACCAGCGTGTCGCCGGGGGCGAGCGTCACCTGCTCGCCGTGGAACCGGACGTCGGACAGGATGCCGACGATCGCCCCGACCGCGCTGACCTCGTGCACCGACCCGTCGGCGCGCAGGACCAGCGGCGCCGGATGCCCGCCGGACGCGAGCGACAGCCGCACTCCCCCGTCCGGCAACGGCACCAGCTCGCCGACGACGATCGTGGTGAAGAGCTTCGAACCGGTGGCGCGCAACGAGGTGTTCAGCAGGTGCAGCAACCGCACCGGGTTCGTCTCGACGAGCGACAGGGCCTGCAGCGACTGCCGCACCCGTCCACTGTGGACGGCGGCTTCGAGGCCGTGGCCGCAGACGTCGCCGAGCGCGAACGTCGCCGAGCCGTCCGTGCGCGGGTGCACGTCGTAGAAGTCGCCGCCCACCAACGCGCGCTGGTGGGCCGGGATGAACACCGACCCCATCGACACGCCGCGCAGCTCGGGCAGCGGCAACGGCAGCAGCGCCGAGCGCAGCACGTCGATCATCCGCTGCTGTTCGGTGAGCCGGGACGCAGACTCCAGCGCCACCGCCGCGTGCTTGCCGAACAACCGGACGCGCTCGACGTCGTTCGGCGCGAAGTCACCGCGCCGCAGCACGACCAGCGCGCCGCCGACGCCGAGCGGCACGGCCAGCGCGCAGCCGAAGTCGTCGGGTACACCCCAGCTGCCATCCCCCAAAGAGGTGATCCTCGTCAACGTTGACGTGCCCGTCAGCACCTCGGAGAGCACCGAGGCCCGGCGCGGTGTGCGGATGACCGTGGGTTCACCGCCGCCGCAGCGCCACCACTCCAGGCGGTCGCGGGTGGCCGGCACGACGGCGACGCAGTGCTCCCCCAGCAGCTCCGCGGCGAGCTGCACGATGGTCTTCAGCGTGTCCTGCCGCGAGGTGCCGCCCGCCAGCCGCAGGTGGGCGTGGTCGAGCGCGGAGTCCGTGAAGTACCAGGCACTCCAACCCTCGCCGAGGTCGTGCTGCCGCCCGGCCAAGTGCACGTCGAAGTGCTCGCCCGGGCACAGCCGGGGGAACCGGTCGGCGGCCGCGGCGTTGCGCACGCGCACCACTCCGGCCGGGTCCACGACGAAGACGGCTTCGCGCAGCCCGTCCACCAGGCGCTGCCAGCCGTCCAGGTCGATGTCCACGGCGCTGCTCATCCGCCGCAGTCCTGTGGCCGGGTCATCACGGCCTCCTGCGGGTAGTTGGCGTGCATCGCGGCATCAAGTTACCTCGCTCCCAACCTAACGTGGCAGGCTTGGCTGCGACCACCGAGGCACGGAGGCTTGGAGTGACCACGGCCAACGAAGAGACGGACGCGACCCTCGAGAGGGTTCTCTCGGCGATGAGAGACCTGCGTGACGGCAACTTCCGCCGCAGGCTCGTGGTGCCGGGGAACGGGCCGGTGTCGGCGCTCGCGGACGTGTTCAACGAGATCGCGGAGCGCAACCAGTGGCTCGCCGGTGAGCTCGGCCGGGTCCGCCAGGCGGTCGGCCAGGAGGGAAGACTGACCGAACGGGTGGCGCCCGCGGGTGCCGCCGGTGGCTGGTCGCTGATCGCGGACTCGGTGAACGGCCTGGTCGAGGACCTGATGCGGCCGACGACCGAGCTGAGCCGCGTGCTCGCCGCCGTCGCCGAGGGCGACCTGACCAAGCGCATGTCGGACCAGACGCTGCGCGGTGAGTTCGCCACGCTCGGGTCCACGGTGAACGGGCTGGTCGACCAGCTGTCGTCCTTCGCCGACGAGGTCACGCGCGTGGCCCGCGAGGTCGGCACGGACGGCCGCCTGGGCGGTCAGGCGAAGGTGCCGGGGGTCGCCGGCACCTGGCGCGACCTGACCGACAACGTCAACTCGATGGCGAACAACCTGACCAACCAGGTCCGCAACATCGCCCAGGTCGCGACCGCGGTGGCCAACGGCGACCTGACCCAGAAGATCACGGTCGACGTCTCCGGCGAGATGCTGGAGCTCAAGAACACGCTGAACACGATGGTCGACCAGCTCAGCTCGTTCGCCGACGAGGTCACCCGCGTCGCCCGCGAGGTCGGCACCGACGGCAAGCTCGGCGGCCAGGCGAAGGTGCCCGGCGTCGGCGGCACGTGGCGCGACCTCACCGACAACGTCAACTTCATGGCGGAGAACCTCACCACGCAGGTCCGCAACATCGCCCAGGTCACCACGGCGGTGGCGCAGGGCGACCTGACCCAGAAGATCACCGTCGACGCCCGCGGCGAGATCCTCGAGCTCAAGTCCACCATCAACACGATGGTCGACCAGCTCTCCTCGTTCGCCGACGAGGTCACCCGCGTCGCCCGCGAGGTCGGTTCGGACGGCCGGCTGGGCGGTCAGGCGCAGGTGCCCGGCGTGGCCGGCACCTGGCGCGACCTGACCGACTCGGTGAACGTCATGGCGAACAACCTGACGACCCAGGTCCGCAACATCGCCCAGGTCACCACCGCCGTCGCGCGCGGCGACCTGACCCAGAAGATCACCGTCGACGCCCGCGGCGAGATCCTCGAACTGAAAACCACGATCAACACGATGGTCGACCAGCTCTCCTCGTTCGCCGAGGAGGTCACCCGCGTCGCCCGCGAGGTCGGCACCGACGGCAGGCTGGGCGGTCAGGCGCAGGTGCCCGGCGTGGCCGGCACCTGGCGCGACCTCACCGACAACGTCAACTTCATGGCGAACAACCTGACCAACCAGGTCCGCAACATCGCCCACGTGGCGACGGCGGTGGCCAACGGCGACCTGTCGCAGAAGATCACCGTCGACGCGCGCGGCGAGATCCTCGAGCTGAAGTCCACCTTGAACACGATGGTGGACCAGCTGTCGTCGTTCGCCGAGGAGGTCACCCGCGTCGCCCGCGAGGTCGGCACGGACGGCCGGCTGGGCGGCCAGGCCCGCGTGCAGGGCGTCGCCGGCACGTGGAAGGACCTGACCGAGAACGTCAACCTGATGGCGGACAACCTGACCAACCAGGTCCGCAACATCGCCGCCGTCGCCACCGCCGTCGCGAGCGGCGACCTCTCGAAGAAGATCACCGTCGAGGCGAAGGGCGAGGTCGCGGCCCTCGCCGAGACGCTGAACGGCATGGTCGACACGCTGCGCGCGTTCGGTGACGAGGTCACCCGCGTCGCCCGCGAGGTCGGCACCGAGGGCATCCTGGGCGGCCAGGCCCGCGTGTCCGGCGTGGCGGGCACGTGGAAGGACCTCACCGACTCGGTGAACTTCATGGCGGACAACCTGACCAACCAGGTCCGCAACATCGCCCAGGTCACCACGGCGGTGGCGCAGGGCGACCTGACGAAGAAGATCGACGTCTCGGCCCGCGGCGAGATCCTGGAGCTCAAGACCACCATCAACACGATGGTCGACCAGCTGTCGTCGTTCGCCGACGAGGTCACCCGCGTCGCCCGCGAGGTCGGCACCGAGGGCAAGCTCGGCGGTCAGGCCGAGGTCGACGGCGTGGCGGGCACGTGGTCGAAGCTGACCGACAACGTGAACCAGCTGGCGTCGAACCTGACCACCCAGGTCCGCGCGATCGCGGCCGTCGCCACCGCGGTGACCGCGGGTGACCTGACCAGGCAGATCACGGTCGACGCGTCCGGCGAGCTCGCCGAGCTCAAGGACAACGTCAACCAGATGATCGCGAACCTGAAGGAGACGACCCGCGCGAACCGCGAGCAGTACTGGTTGAAGACCAACCTGGCGCGGCTCTCGGGTCTGATGCAGGGTCACCGCGACCTGCGCGCACTGGCGTCGTTGATCATGAGCGAGCTGACGCCGCTGGTCAGCGCCCACCACGGCGCGTTCTTCCAGGTCCAGGAGGACGACGACGCCAAGCAGACGCTGGAGCTCACGGCGTCCTACGGCTTCCGCATCGACGCCGCCCGCGCCACTCGCCTGGCCATGGGCGAGTCGCTGGTCGGGCAGTCCGCGCTGGAGAAGAAGACGATCCTGGTCACCGACGTGCCCGGCGGTTACCTGACCGTCTCGTCCGCTTTGGGCGAATCGGCGCCGGTCAACCTGGTGATCCTGCCGATCCTGTTCCAGGGCGAGACGCTGGGCGTGATCGAGCTGGCCTCGCTGAACGAGTTCTCCGACGTGCACCTCGACCTCCTCGACCAGCTCAAGGAGGCCATCGGCGTCAACGTGAACACGATGCTCGCCAACTCCCGCACCGACGCCCTGCTGGTCGAGTCCCAGCGCCTCACCGCGGAGCTGAGGGCCGGTTCGGAGGAGCTGGAGGACCGCGCGCGCCAGCTGCAGACCGCGTCGAAGTACAAGTCGGAGTTCATGGCGAACATGTCGCACGAGCTGCGCACGCCGTTGAACTCGCTGCTCATCCTGGCCAAGCTGCTCGCGGACAACCTCGACGGCAACCTCAACGCCAAGCAGGTGGAGTTCGCCCGCACGATCCACTCGTCCGGCTCCGACCTGCTGCAGCTGATCAACGACATCCTCGACCTGACCAAGGTCGAGGCCGGTCACATGACGGTGCACGAGGACCCGGTGCGGGTGGACGAGCTGGTCCGCTACGTCGAGACGCTGTGCCTGCCGCTGACCGCCGAGAAGAACCTGGAGTTCTCGGTCCGGGTCGACCCGGACGTGCCGGAGACGCTGCGCACCGACGAGCACCGCCTGCAGCAGATCCTGCGCAACCTGCTCTCCAACGCCGTCAAGTTCACCCACGACGGCGGCATCCGCCTGCACGTGCGCATGGACGACCCGTCCACGGTGGCGTTCGACGTGCACGACACGGGCATCGGCATCCCGGCCGAGAAGCTCGCCGTCATCTTCGAGGCGTTCCAGCAGGCCGACGGCACGACGTCGCGCAAGTACGGCGGCACGGGCCTGGGCCTGTCGATCAGCCGCGAGCTGGCCCAGCTGCTCAACGGCGCGCTGCGGGTGCGGTCGGAGCCGGGCATCGGTTCGACGTTCACGCTGTGCCTGCCGCTGGGCAAGGTCGTCACGGACGCCTTCGTCGTGCCGGAACCCACCCCGATCGTCACGCCCGCCCCGGTGCTCGCGGCGTCCGGCACGATCCGGTTCCACGGCGAGAAGGTCCTGGTCGTGGACGACGACCTGCGCAACGTCTTCGCGCTGACGAGCGTGCTGGAGCTGCACGGGCTCGAAGCCATCTACGCGGACAACGGCATCACGGGCGTGCGCGCGCTGGAGCAGTACGACGACGTGGCCATCGTGCTGATGGACATCATGATGCCCGAGCTGGACGGCAACGCGACGATCTCGGCCATCCGCGCGATGGAGCGCTACGCGGACCTGCCGGTGATCGCCGTCACCGCCAAGGCGATGAAGGGCGACCGGGAGAAGTCACTGGCGTCCGGCGCCACGGACTACGTGACCAAGCCCGTGGACACCGAGCACCTGATCAGGCTGATCGCCTACTACCTGGGGGTGTCGGCGGAGGCCTGAACGGCGGCGTCCACCGTCTCGTGCAGGTTCAGCACGCCGGTGACGTCCGCGAGGTCGAACAGCCGCCTGACCGGCGGCTGGGTGGCCGCGATCCGCAGCTGCCCGCCGGCGTCGGCGAGCTTGCGGTGCCACTCCAGCACCAGGGCCAGTCCGGTCGAGTCCATGAACTGCAGACCGGACAGGTCCAGCACGGCGTGCGCGCCGGTCACGTCGGCGTCCAGCCGTGCCGCCAGCACAGGGACGGTGTCGATGTCCAGCTCACCGGCGACGGCGAGCACGCGCCACCCCTGCTGGACCTCGCTGCCGACGTTGAGCTCCATCGTCGCCGTTCCTTCCGCCACGCCCGACTCGTGCGACCCAAATCGTGCAGCACGGTGGCAAGGCATGCGACCACCGGGGGGCTGAAAGATCCGAACGGGGGTCCGGATGTGCGACGATGCGCCTTGTGCTGAACGACCCACTGGCTGAGGTGCGGGTGACCCTGTCCGCGGAGGGCGGGTCGTGCGCTCGCGCACGTCAGGTGGTGCGCGACGCCGCCTCCTCGTGGGAACTGCCCGAAGACCTGGCGGACGACGCGCAGCTCGTCGTCACGGAACTGGTGTCGAACGGCATCGACCACGGTGAGGGCTTGATCACATTGACCGTGAGCCGCAGACCCGGCGGCATGCTCGTCGAGGTGCACGACGAGTCGGCGAAACAGCCTCAGCTCAGACCCGTGGACCCGAACTCGGCGCGCGGCCGCGGCATGCAGCTCGTGCAGGCGCTGAGCGCGCGCTGGGGGACGAAACCGGACGGACGGGGCAAAGTCGTGTGGGCCGAGTTGGAAGGCTGAGAACGGGTATCTGACCCGTATGACAGCCACACCGCCCGATCCCGACCCGAAGAACACTCCTGGCCTGGAGCCCGGTGGCGGGGTGCGGCCAGGAGACACCCCGCCCGAGTCCGGGCAGACCTCAGGTCTTTCGCATCGTGAACCCAGTCCGCCCAAGGCGGCCACGGGACGCGTCGTGATCGCGCTGATCCTCGTGGCCGCCGCGTTGGTGGCCGCGATGCTGCTGACCCAGGCGTTCCTGCTGCGCTGAACGGGCAGCCGGACGTCGCGTTCGCAACTCGCCGTCCGGTGAGGTGGATGAAGGGCGCCTTCCTCCACCTGGCGTGGATGAAGGCGCCCTTCATCCACGTGACTTACTTGGCCAGACGGGACGCGAGCAGCGCCTTGCCCTGCTCGGCGCCCTTCTGGCTCTCGTTCTGCGCCTTGCGGAAGAACTCCGCGAGCTCGGTGTCACCGTCGCGCTCCGCGTCGGAGATGTAGGTCTCCAGCCGCAGCGCGTTGTCCAGACACGCCTCCGTGAACCAGAGGATGTTGTAGTCCTTGTCCTTCGTACCCGTGATCTGACCGGTTTCCGTGGTCGACACGGTTCCTCCTCGTCTGTCAGGGGTTTTTGGGGTCACTCGGCGTGTACCCGGCGTGGCCTGGCGAAAACCGGCTCGGCTTGTGGTGCCGCACCGAAGGCGCGTACGGTCGGTGCGGACGGGAGTCCTAATGAACCAACTTCGCCAGAGAACTACCTACGTCCAGTCCATTCCGATCGTCGCGATCACCGGCGAGATCGACATGATGTCGTCGCGGCCGGTGACGAACAACCTCGCCCAGCTGCTCGACCGCAAGCCGCCCGCGTTGGTCATCGATCTGCGGGAAGTGCGGTTCTTCGGGTCGGAGGGCATCCGCACGCTCGTGGAGGCCCAGGCCCAGGCCGACGAGCTCGGCGTCAAGTTCGGCGTCGTCAGCGACACGCGAGCTGTGTTGCGCCCCTTGGCAATGACGGCCGTCGACCAGTTGCTGCTGTTGTTCGACGACGTCGACGACGCCGTCACCGCGCTGAGCGGCTGCTAGCGCTCAGGCCGCCGATTCGCGCCTGCCGCGCGAACGCTCCACCAGGTCCAGCAGCAGACCCTCTTTGGTGGACCACGGCGAAATGTCCACGACGTCGTGTCCCGCGACCCGCATCAGCGCTTCCGCGACCACCGCGCCCGCCAACGACTGCTGGGCCCGGTGGCGGGAGATCCCCGGCAGCGCGGCGCGTTCGCGCACCGACAGCTTCGCCAGTCGCGGGATCCACTTCTCCAGGTCCTTGAGCCTCAGCTGCCGCGGCACGTACGTTCCGGTGCGCGCTCCGGCGAGCCGGGCCAGTTGCTCGAACACCTTCGAGCAGCCGACGGCGCGAGCGCTCTCACCGGGCGGGAAAGCCTTCGCGATCTTGTGCAGGACCTCGGCGCGCATGTCCTGCACGGTCAGTCCCGCTCGGGTCAAAGTCCTTGCCCCCAAAGGCAACGAGATCGCGCGGTCCGGTTCCGCGCCGGAGCCGGAAGCCAGCTCCACGGTGCCGCCGCCGACGTCGAGCACGACCATCGGGCCCGCGCTCCAGCCGAACCAGTGCCGGGCCGCCGTGTAGGAGTACCGCGCTTCTTCCTTGCCGGACAACACTTTGAGCTCGACGCCGGTGCGTCTGTGCACCTTGCGCATCACCTCGTCGGCGTTCGCGCTGTCCCGCACGGACGATGTCGCGAAGGGCAGGAAGGGCACGTCGCCGGCCGTCTTCCGCGCGGCCAGCACGGCAGCGCACAGCGACTCGATGCCGTGACGGCTGATGGCCCCCTTGGCATCCAGCTCGCGGTCCAGCCGCAGCCGGACCTTGTGGGACACCAGCGGACGCATCAGGTCGCGTTCCACGACGACCAGGTGAGCGCTGAAGCACCCGACGTCCAGAACACCGACCGACATCCGCCACCTTCCTTCTCTCAAGGTCCCTTTACTTCATCGGTCACCATTGTGCGAGTCTTTGCACCCGATCAGGGCAACTTCGCGTAATGAGATGCGTTACAGTTCCCCGATGTCCTTGGCAGAGATCCCTTCCCGGCTCGACCACGCGGTGAAATCGGCGAACCGCGGCGTAATAGTCCTGGCCGTGGACGGGCTCTCATCGGACGTGGCCGAACAATCCTGGCTCTCGGCCTCCGTTTCCACGCTTTCCTCCACCGTGCCGTCCACGTCCGCTACGGCGTGGCTGACCGCGTTGACCGGTGTCCCGGCCGACGTCCACCGCGTGCCGGGAACGGTGTACCGCAACGGGTCCGGGCTCGTGCACGCCGTCAACGGCACGCCCGCGATCCCGGAGCTGCCGACCGTCCTGCAACGGCACGGCGCCACCGCGCTGGCCCGCGAACTCGACCTGCTGGAGGGGACCTGGGCCCAGGCCCTCCTGCGAGGATGCACCCGGATACCCGCGCCGCCCCGGCACAAACTCACCGCTCAGGCGGAGGATCCGCCGCTGCTCGTCGCCAACGTCGTGGCCGACCTGGACAAGGCGCTGCCGGACTCGCGGTTCCTCTGGACCTACGTCAACATCGACGACCACGTGCACCGGCACGGCTACGACGAGTCCGTGCACGAGGCCATGCTGCGGCTCGACGCGCACGCTTCCCGTTGGGCCGCAGAGGGTTGGACGGTCGTGGCGCACTCCGACCACGGCCTGGTGCCCGTCGATCCCGACCCGGACCTCGTCGAGGCCTGGGAGGCGATCGTGCGCGAGGAGTGCGAAATCCCGTCCGGCGGCGCGGGCCGGCTGCGCTGGCTCTACCCGAAGCAGGACCGGCTGGAGGCCGTTTTCGACCGCGTGGCAACGACTCTGGGCACCACGGCGACCGTGCACCACGCGGCCGACCTCGGGCTGCCGCAGCCGGAGACCGGTCCGGTCGTGGCGGTGGCGGCGTCACCGCGGTTCCCGGTCCCGGACCCGTCGGTGGCCTACGAGCACGGCGGTCTGAGCCCGGAGGAGATCAACGTTCCCTGGGCGGTCTGGCAGACCGTAGAGTGAGCGGGTGCGCGTCGAATTTTCGAACTCCATAAGAGAAATCGATGCTGCCGATTGGGATTTCGTGGTCCGCGAGAGCGGTGCTCCGGTGTTTTACGAACACGCGTACCTCCGCGCGTACGAACAGACGCCGCTGACGGACATCGACGCGTTCGCCTATTTCGTCGTGCGGGACGGCGAGAAACCCGTCGCGGTGACGCCCGCCTACCTCCAGACGGCCGCGGATCCGTTGCACTGTCTCTACACGGCCTATCCGGAGGCACGCGACCAGCCCGCGCTGCTGAGCCACACCTGGCACTGCTACGACGCGCACGTGCCGGCCACGACCGAGGTCCTGCCGCGACTGCTGGACGCGATGGTCAGGACCGCCTCGGTCTTCCGGGCGCGGTGGTGCGGGTTCGTGAACGTCCAGCGCGGCAGCGCGCTTTCGCAGTCGCTGCGGGCGAACGGGCTGCCCGCGCGGCACCTGCTCGACAGGTGGACCGCGGACCTGGGCGGGGTCACCGACTACGAGCACTACCTCGCGCGGCTGAACCAGCGCGCGAGAGCGAACCTCAGGCGCAACGAGCGAAGATCGCGGGAAGCCGGTGTCACGATCGACGTGGTCGGGGTCGAGCACGCCGCGCTCGACGAGTTCCTGCTGCTGTGCACCAAGACCGCGTCCCGCTTCGAGAACAACGGCTTCCACCCCGACCTGACCTTCGCCGCGTTCGTGCGCGGGCTCGGCGACCTCGCGCACGTGATCGAGGTCCGGCAGCACGACAAGCTCGTCGCGGCCGGCGTCTGCCTCACCGACTCCACCCGCTTCCACACGTGGACGTGCGGCATCGACTACGCGGTCGACGGCAACTACAGCCCGTACGGCGTCCTTTTCGCCGAGTCGGTGAAACTCGCGGTCCGCCTCGGCAAGCGCGTGCTGGAAGGCGGCCTCGGCAACGGGGTCTTCAACCGGCGTCACGGCCTGAGCCCGCGCCCTCTCGACGCCGCGCTGATCCGCACCTGAAACACCATTCGCGGCGAATTGTTCATCCTTGTGAATCATTGTCAGAATGCGACTCCTTCTGGCAGGGTGACGCCGGGCGCAAGGACACGAAAGGGACTGGACGGTCTCGTGAACCTGTCTCGACGCACCCTGCTGGCGTCTGCCGCCGCCACTCCTCTGGTCATGGGAACCGGTACCGCGAAAGCCGGTGTCTCCCCCGCGAAGCTCCGCGGCGCGCTCGACCACGGCATCGCCAGGCTGAAAGCGGTCGCACCGGGCATCACGTCGTTCCCGGAGATCACCCGGTTCGAGAAGTGGACCTACGTCGCCGACGGCGGCTGGGTCGGCGGTTTCTGGCCGGGCACGCTGTGGCTCGCGCACCTCGACAGCGGCGACGCCCAGTTCCGCGCGCTCGCCGAGGCCGCGAACGACCGGCTGGCGCCGCGCCGGCTCGACCCGCGCGACCACGACCTGGGGTTCCTGTTCTACCCGTCGTGGGTGACCGCGTACCGGCTCACCGGCGACGCGAAGTGGCGTGACGGCGCGGTCGACGCGGCGAACACGCTGATCCTGCGCTGGAACGCGGCCGGCAGGTTCATCCGCGCGTGGGGCAAGCTCGGCACGCCGGCCAACGCGGGCCGCGTGATCATGGACACGATGATGAACCTGGACCTGCTCGCGTTCGCCACCGAGCAGACCGGTGACCGCAAGTTCCTCGACATCGCGATCGCCCACGCCAGGACCACCCGGGCGAACTTCCTGCGCGCGGACGGCTCGACGCCGCACGTGTTCGACTTCGACCCCGGCACGGGCGCGCCGATCGGCCCGAACACCGTGCAGGGCTACAGCCCGACCTCGTGCTGGTCACGCGGCCAGGCGTGGGGCATCTACGGCTTCACGACGATGTACCGCCGCACGGGCCTGCGGGAGTTCCGTGACACCGCACGCAAGATGGCCGACTACGCGCTGTCCGTGCTGACACCCGACCACGTGCCGGTGTGGGACTACCGTTCCCCGTTGGGCGCCAACGACGTCAAGGACTCGTCCGCCGGCGCGATCATGGCGTGCGGCCTGCTCGACCTGGCCAAGGCGACCGGCTCGGACCGCTACCGCGAACACGCGCTGAAGATCCTCGACGGCCTGGCCAGCACGTGCCTCACCACCAATTCCACCCGCGCCGAAGCGATCCTGGCCCGCGGCACCCGCAACCGCCCGTCGGAAGACGGCGTGGAAGTCTCCCTCCCCTACGGCGACTACTACCTCTTCGAGGCCATCCTCCGCGTCCTCAAGCCCACCCAGCTCGCCAAGGCCATCGCCCTCTGAGGTCGATGATGGGCGCCTTCATCCACGTCAGGTCGATGAAGGCGCCCATCATCGAGCACTACTTCTCGATGACGCGGGCGGTCGGGCCGTCGGACCAGGTGGCTTCGAGGCGGGAGAGGCGGCCCGCGGTGGTGCGGAAGTTGACGACCAGCGGGCCGCCGGGCTGTTCGACGGCGACCGACCAGCCGTCGGCCGGGGTGGCCGACAGGGCCTCCACGCCCTGCGTGCGGTAGCGCACGACCACGTCGCCGCCCCGCAGGTGGAAGGCGTGGACGTAGGAGCCGTCCGCCTGCCATTCCCCCTCCTGGAGTTGAGCCGGGGACGCGCCTCCATCCGTACTACTGGGAGGAGCCGGAACAGACGAGCTGACCACAGGAGGCCTGGTGGACGACGAGGGCGTGACGGGCGGCGTGCTGATCGACGTGACGGTCGGCATCGGCAACACACCACCTGGCCCCGTCGTGGCCTCCACAGCGGCGACGGGCGCCGGTTCCATGGCCGAGCGGATGCCGAACCACGACAGGCCGACGGCGACCGCGGTCACCACCGCCCAGGCGAGCAGGTATCCGACCGACCGTCTCACCGCGACGACCCTCCTGTAGCGACTCATGGCATCAGTGCTGCTGGTCGAGGACGACCCGGTGGTGCGAGCGGCGATCACGCGGGCTCTCACCGGCCAGGGCCACATCGTGCACGGTGTCGCGCTCGCGATCGAGGCTTTGCGCGAAGTCACCGCCAACACCTACGACGTCGTGGTGCTCGACCTCGGGCTGCCCGACCTCGACGGCGGTGACGCGCTGCGGATGATCCGGGGCGTCACGAACACCCCCGTGGTGATCGCGACCGCCCGCGACGACGAGGCGGAGATCATCCGCCTGCTCAACGCGGGCGCGGACGACTACCTCGTCAAACCGTTCTCCAGCGAGCACCTCGACGCGCGGCTGCAGGCCGTGCTCCGCAGGGCGCGCGACCGCAGGCAGCTCGTCGTCGGCGGCCTGGAGATCGACACCAGCCTCCGCAGGGCCACTGTGGACGGACGCGAGCTCTCGTTGACGCACAAGGAGTTCGAACTGCTCTCGTACCTCGCGGCCCGCTCGGGCGAGGTCGTGCCGCGCGCGGAGATCCTCGCGAACCTGTGGCCGTCCACCCGCGACGACCAGACGCTCGACGTCCACCTGTCGTGGCTGCGCCGCAAGCTCGGCGAACGGGCCGCGCAGCCGCGTTACCTGCACACGGTGCGCGGGGTCGGCGTGCGTCTGGTCGCACCGAGATGAGGCGGTCACTGGTGCTGGTCGCTCTCGCGGCGACCAGCATGGTGGCGCTGGCCTTCCTGATCCCGCTCGCGATCGTCGTCAAGACCTCGGCGTACCAGCGCGCGCTCAGCGAGGCGGAGAAGCAGGCCAACGCGCTCACCCCGGCGTTGCTGATCACCCGCAAGCCGCAGGAGATCCGGCAGGCGATCAGGAGCACCCGCTACGGCGGCCAGCAGCGGCTGGCCGTGCACGTCAGCGCGCCCTCCGCCACGTACGGCACCTCGCACATCACCGCGGCCAACCTGCAGGACGCGCAGAACCTCGCGACGGCGTCCACGCTCGAGCGGCCCGACGGCGTGGTCTACCTGCAACCGCTGGCCACCAGCGCGAACGGGATCGTGATCGTCGAGGCGTTCGTGCCGCACGAGCAGCTGACCCACGGCGTGCTCGGCACGTGGTGGGCGCTCGCGGGTGTCGCGATCGGGCTCGTCGCCGTGTCGGTGCTGGTGGCCGACCGGCTCGGTGCGCGTGCGGTGAAAGCCACCCGCACGCTGGCGGAGGGCGCGCGGCGGATGGGCCACGGCGACCTCTCCGCCCGCGTGCAGGTGTTGGGACCGCCCGAGCTCAAGGAGGTCGGCAAGGCGTTCAACGCCATGGCCGAGCGCGTGCGCCACCTCGTCGCCGCCGAACGGGAAGTGGTCGCCGATCTCTCGCACCGCCTCAGAACGCCTCTCACAGCGCTGCTGCTGGACGCGGACACCCTCGGCAGGGGTCCGGGTGCGGATCGCGTCCGCGAGGCCGTCCAGGGCCTGGAGAGGGAGGTCGACGAGATCATCAAGGCGGCCCGGTCCGGCCTGGAGCCCGACACCACCGGCGTGGACGTGGCGGGCGTCGTGCGCGACCGGCTGGTGTTCTGGTCCGCGCTCGCCGACGACCAGGAACGGCCGTGGACGATCCGCGGCGCGGACAAGCCCGCGCACGTGCCGTTGGCCCGCACCGACCTCACAGCCGCGCTGGACTCGTTGCTGGGCAACGTCTTCCGGTACACGCCGGAGGGCACGCGGTTCGCCGTGACGCTGGTGCACCAGGCCGACCTGGTGGCGCTCGTGGTCGAGGACGCCGGTCCCGGCATCACCGACGTCGAGCACGCGTTGCAACGCGGCGCCAGCGGCGGTGGGTCGACCGGGCTGGGGCTCGACATCGCCCGCCGCGCCGCGGAAAGCACGGGTGGCTCTCTCCACGTCGACCGCGGGCCTCTGGGCGGGGCGCGCGTGCAAATGAGGCTCCGGAGGCTCTAGGACCCCTGGTGCGGGGCCGGAAAGAACACCGCCGGCGGCGCGGACCGTGGGACGGGTCCGACACCGCCGGCGGGCACCGGCCGGCTGCGCCGCACCGCTGCCGCACCACCGAGTTCCGAGCAGGAGGGAGGAACCCGATGAGCAGTGCGCGCTTGCCTTCCCACACCGGTGTAACGAGGTGGATCAGCCGGGGCTCTCGGCGCCAGGTGTGGGGACCGGCGTATTCAGGTGGTCCGTGTTGATCGTTTTTCGCGATCTGTCACGAAGTTAGCCGACCGCGTGCCGTCGCCAATCCACCGTTCAGACGATTAATCCGTTTTAAATATATTTAAGTTCGCCCGGTCGGCCGTCCGCCTCTTAAGTCTATTTAAGATAACGTCACCGTCACGCCGCCATCCCGATCCCCCGAAATGAAAGGCGCCTCATGCTCAGTGTGATGGCAGCTACGAGTTTGGCACTGTCGCTCCTCGTCGCCCCCGAGGCGCCGAGCACCGCGGATGTCGTTCCCCCCGGCGAAATCACCGTCGACGTCGTGACGGTCAACGGTTCCGGTTGCCCCGCCGGAACAGCCGCCGTCGCGGTCGCCGACGACAAGACGGCATTCACGGTCACCTACAGCGACTACACCGCGCAGGCCGGTTCCGGATCGGCCCCGACCGACTTCCGCAAGAACTGCCAGCTGAACCTTCGCGTGCACTACCCGCAGGGCTTCACCTTCGGGATCGCGAAGGCCGACTACCGCGGCTTCGCGTCGTTACCCAGAGGTGCGAAGGGTCAGCAACGCGCCAGTTACTACTTCTCCGGTTCGTCCTCGACTGGCACGAAGTCGCACGACATCCCCGGTCCCAAGGTCGACAACTGGCAGTTCACCGACTCGACCGAGGTCGCCGAGATCGTCTACGCGCCCTGCGGCATGGTGCGGAACCTCAACGTGAACACCGAGGTCCGCGCGTTCACGAACAGCTCGAACCAGCCGGCGTTCGTGTCCATGGACTCGACCGACGGCAGCGTCAACACCCGCTACCAGTTCGCCTGGAAGCGATGCTGACCCAAGTTGATCACGGAGCGCTCCCGGCGTTCTACCCAGCGTGAGCGCCGGGGCGTCTCGCCGTGACCCGGACGTGACTTTTGACGGGTGAGTCAACCAGGGCATTGCTTCCCGCGTATACCCATGTAGATTCCCGCTCACCGCGACGGCCATTCGGGTGACCGTCGATGGATCGCGCGCCGCACGCGAACGGAGGCTGCATGCCGGTGAACGCCCAGACTGCACAGGTCGACGACCTGACACTCATCGCGCTGCCCACCGCGGTGAACTGCGCAGATCTGTTCGTCCGCTTCACACTCGGCGAGTGGCGCCTGCGCAACATGGTGGACGACTGCTCCAGCGTCGCGTGTGCGCTCGTCGAAGCGGCGATCGAGTCCGCCGACCCCAAGACGTCGCGGCTGATCACGCTGCGCCTGCGGTTGAGCGGGGACTACCTGGTCGTCGAGCTCGAAGCGGCCCGCTTCACGATGCCGCCGACCTCCCCCGACCTGCGCACCGGCGAGCTGCAGCTCGGTGGCGGGGTCAAGCTGATCTGGTGCGAGCTGCCGCTGCCCACCGGCGTCAACGCGAACGCCGTGCCGCTGCCCCGGCGCGAGAAGCGCCGCTCCCCCGCGGCCGAGGCGCTGGGCGACGAGCCGGACGTCGATCCCGAGCTCATCCAGCGCATCCTCTTCGGCCTCGGCGGCTCGATGGGCGGCGGACCTCAGAGGTAGGGCACCGGTGTAGTTGCAGTTTCACCCGCAAGGGCGCGTCCGACCGTGGACGCGCCCTTGTCGCATCTGCGGGTTCACAATTGTGGACACTTCACCAATTGAGTTCCGCAGCCCAGACGGCGCCTCGCCCGTTCGCACCCTGTTACATTCTGCGCGGCGTTCCGACCATTGCGTTCCTGAATGGCGTTCTTTCGGTACGGACAGCAATTAACCGACGACGCTTCCGACCTGGCCATCAGTGCTGTGACCGATCGACCACAAATAGTGACAAATGGCTGGAGAACATTGACCCGGGACGACGCGATCCAATGTTGCTCTGGTTGGCGGACGTTCATTAACACCCTTTCCGATACGGTCTCGTATCACGCCGCCCGACATGTCCTGCACATTCGGAAAGGTGTGTACCATGATTGGTGCGTTGACTGCGGCCGCCCTGACTCTGTCCACCATCACCATTCCCCCGGCCGCAGATCCGCCTCCGACGGGCCAGATCACCATCGACGTCGTCACGGTCAACGGCTCCGGCTGCCGCCAGGGCTCGGCCGCCATCGCCGTCTCCCCCGACAACAAGGCTTTCACGGTCACCTACAGCGACTACCTGGCCCAGGTCGGCCCGCAGGCCAAGCCGACCGATTTCCGCAAGAACTGCCAGCTGAACCTCAAGGTCAACGTGCCGGGCGGGTTCACCTACGGAATCGCCCAGGCCGACTACAGAGGATTCGCCCAGCTGGAAAAGGGGGCGAGGGGCACGGTCAAGGCGAGCTACTACTTCCAGGGAATGTCGGACACCGATCAGCGGTCGAAGACCCTCAACGGCGCGATGAGCGACAACTGGCAAGTCACCCACAAGACCGATATCGCCTCCATCATCTACCACCCGTGCGGCGAGAAGCGGAACTTCAACATCAACACCGAGCTCCGCGTGGACAAGGGCACGTCGGATCCCAAGAAGACCAGCTTCATGGCCATGGACTCGACTGACGGCTCCATCGAGACGATCTACCAGTTCGCCTGGAAGAAGTGCCCGAAACCGTAGGTGAAAGCGTCACGAAGCAAGGCCGCCGGGCTCCTCGGTCTCTCGCCAGATGAGACCGAGGAGCCTCCTCGTTGTGTCGGCTCCACAAGGTCAAGTAGCCTGCGGCACAAGCGTCAATGCGTTTCTCTTGCTGGGGGGAATTCATGGGACCGATCGGCGCGGCGGTGGATCCGGAATGAATGTCGACACCGTGGTCTTCGACCTGGACGGGACCGTGGTGGACACGGTCACCGGAATCACGCACGCCGTGAACACCGCGTTGCGCTCATTCGGCCTGCCTGAAGTCGAGGACGACGAAACGCGGCGGTACGTCGGCCTGGGCGGCAAGGCGTTGGTGCGAGCGGCTCTGCAGAAGGCCGGAGCCCCGGAAGAGCTGGCTCCGGCGGTGCAGGAGGCGTACCTCACCGCGTACGCCGACGACCCGGGGCACCTGGCCCGGGCGTATCCGGGTGCCGAGGAACTGTTGCAGCGGCTCAGGGCACGCGGGGTGAGACTTGCGTTGTGCACCAACAAGTCCGGCCGGATCACGGGCGGGATGCTCGACGCGCTCGGCCTCGGCGAGGCGTTCGACGCGGTGGTGAGCGGTGATGAACTGCCCTACCGCAAACCGGATCCGCGGCACCTGCTCGACTCGGTCCGGCGCGCGGGCGGCACGGCCGCGCTGATGGTCGGTGACAGCATCAGCGACGTCCAGGCCGCCCGCGCGGCGGGCGCGCCCGTCGTCTGCGTGTCGTTCGGCTACGGAACCGCCGGTCTGGAACCGGATTCCTGGATCGACAGCTTCGACGACTTCGAGTCAGATGTTCTGGTTCGCGAAGCCCTTGGTCGCGATCTTTGACAGCATCGCCTGCCACACCGACGAGCTGGTGTGCGGGTCACCGGTCACGCCGAGCGCGGACTTGAGGCCGTTGAACGCGTTCTGCGTGTTGGTGCCCCAGATGCCGTCGATCGCCAGGCCCGCGGCGCGGAAGTTGTTGCACACGGCCTGCACGAACTTGGTGTCGGACTCGGAGTCCTTCAGCACGCGCACCGGCAGGCCGCCGAAGTCGGAGTGGATGTGGTCGTGGTGGTCGGCGTTGTACCAGCCGTCGAGCACGTAGCGGAACCGGCGGCGGCACACGGCCTCGGTCGCCAGGTAGCGCTTGCGGATCGCCGCGTTGGTCGAGGCGTGCGCCTGGTCGAGCGGCGAGATGGTGTTGCCGCCGGACCAGCGCACGTGGTCGAGGTCCATGGCGGTGCCGGCGCCGTGCTGGCCGGGCTTGTCGACGTAGAAACCGGCGGAGACGATGTAGCTGATCGAGCCGTAGCTCGACGACAGTGAGCGCAGGTCCCGGATCCACGCCACGAGCGCGTTGTAGAACGCGTCGGTGCACTGCCAGTTCCGCGGGGTCGTGTTGCCGCGGTCGGACCGCCAGTAGTAGACCGGCGTGCCGTCGATCTTCTGGAACGTCATCATCGCCAGCGCGCCGGCCTCGGCCGCCCGGATCTCCGGCTCGGTGTGCTGATCGGCGAGCTTCGGGTCGGCCGCGGCCAGTCCCGGAGCGATGGTGGACAGGCCGGCGAGACCGGCGACGGCCGCCGCACCCGTGACGAAACCGCGCCTGGTGACGTCTTTCTCGAACACCTCGAACACCCCAGTTCTCCCTCTGCGTTCTTGCGGTGCGAGGGAGTCTAGGGATCACACCCAACCCGGGGAATCCACGCTGACCTGCGGTTTTCCTTTGTCTTTACCCGCTCACGCCCCTGCCGGGCCCAGTTGGTAGCCCTGGTTCCACAGGGTCTTGATGACCAGGCCGAGCGGAGCGATCCGGCGCCGCAACCGCATGATGTGCAGGTGCAGCGCGTTGCTGGTGTCGCCGTCCTTGGTGGGCAGGCAGCGCAGCAGGTCCTCGCGCGAGGTGAGCGCGCGGAAGCGTCTCAGCAGCTCGGCGACCAGCGCCCGTTCGGTCGGTGAGAGCACCACGGAACGCGAACGGAAGCGCAGGATGCCGGACATGTCCAGCTCCGGCACGGCGTAACGGGCCGCGCGGGCGCGCAGCATCGCGATGCGCACGGCGAGGTCCTGCTGCGGCACCGGCGCGCGGACCCAGTCCTCCCGCATGTCCGTGAGGACGGGCGCGGGCACGTTCTTCTCCAGCACCAGCAGGCACAACGTCCCGCTGCGCTGGCACGCCTCCCGTGCCGCCGCGTCCACCGGCCACCGCACGACCTCGACGGGCAGTTGGTTCACCAGGTTCGACATTCCGTCCACTTCCGCCCCGTGGCTTCGGCTTTCGTGGACGCTAGCCGCGCCTGCTATTTCCGCTCTATCGCATGCATCGGCTCAAGGATGATCGGCTGCGCGCGGCGGCCCGTGACGATGTTCCAGCCCCACTGCGCGAGCACCGCGGCCCGGTTGCGCCACCCGACCAGGAACGTGATGTGCACGAGCGCCCACGCCACCTTGCCGACGAGACCCTTCAGCCGCAGCTTCTTGATGTCCGCAACGGCGTCACCAGGTGAAATGGTCGCCATCGTGCCCAGGTCGAGGTACTTGAACGGCTTGGCCTCCCGCCCGTTCAGCCGTGCCTTGATCACACGGGCGACGTGGTGGCCCTCCTGGATGGCGGGTTCGGCGATACCGGGCAGGTCGTTCAGGTTCACCATGTCGCCGATCGCGAAGACCTCGCGGGTCACGGAACAGTCCGAGGGATTCACCAGAATCCGGCCCTTGCGGTCGACCTCGGCCCCGCACGCCTCCGCGAGCTCGCGCGCCAGCGGCGACGCCTGCACGCCCGCCGCCCAGATGATCGTCCGGGCCTCGACCCGGTCGCCGTCCTTGGTGGTGATGCCGGTGTCGTCGATCGACTCGGCCATCGCACCGGTCAGCACCGTGACGCCGAGCTGTTCGAGCTTGCGCCGGGTGTGGTCGCGCAGCGGCGCGGAGAACGGGGGCAGCACGTACGGCGCGGCGTCCAGCAGCGTGATCCGGATGTCTCGCGGGTCGATCTCCCGGAACTGCCCCTTCAACGCCCGGCGCGCCAGGTCCGCGAGCTGCCCCGCCAGCTCCACCCCGGTCGGTCCGGCGCCGACCACCGCGAACGACAGCCACTGCTTCGGGTCACCGGCCGCCACCGCGGTCTCGAACGCCCGCAGCAACCTCGACCGCAGGTCGACGGCCTGCTCCAGGGTCTTCATCGGCGGCGCGGCACCGGCCCACTCGTCGTGCCCGAAGTAGCTGTCACGCGCCCCCGCCGCGACGACCAGCGTGTCGTACCCGACCGTGCGCGACGTCCCGTCCGGCAGGTCGACGTGGACCTGCCGGTTCTGCGCGTCGAACCCGGTCACCTCACCCAGCAGCACTTTCGCGTTGCGCTGCTTGCGCAGGACCGCGCGGAACGCCGGCGCGATGTCTCCTGCCGGCAGCAACGCCGTGGCCACCTGGTAGAGCAACGGCTGGAACAGGTGGTGGTTCGTGCGGTCGATCAGCGTGACCTCGACGTTCGCGCGCTTGAGGCCGCGCACGACGTTCAGGCCGCCGAACCCGCCACCGACTACGACTACTCGGTGCGTACCCATGCCGATCGCATACCCGCTGGCTCCGATCGCCATGCCCCCGCTTGCGGTCTGGCCGCGCCCCGTGGTGGATGAAGGGCGCCTTCATCGACCACAGTTGGATGAAGGCGCCCTTCATCGACCGCGACGAGCGGCCGGAGGCGCGCCGCGCTCGCATACCCACTCCGCACGCCGGGTATCCGCGACCATGACCACCACCGCTGACCAGTCGCTCTGGCTCTCCGCCCTGCCCGAGCACCCACGCCCGCCGTTGACCGGCAAGCACACCTACGACGTGGCCGTGGTCGGCGGTGGCATCACCGGCCTCACGACCGCTCTGCTGCTCAAGCGTCGCGGCCTGAAGGTCGTGGTGCTCGAAGCCGATCGCGTGGCCTCGGGCGTGTCCGGCAACAACACCGCCAAGGTCACCGCCCTGCAGTCCACTGTGTACTCCCAGATCCGGCGCGCCCACGGTCTCGCCGCCGCCACCGACTACGCCACCGCGTCCCAGTCCGCCGTCGCCCAGGTGGCGAGCCTCGTCGAGCTCGAAGGCATCGACTGCGACCTGCGCCGCGCCCCCGCCGTCACCTACGCCTACACCGAGGCCGAGGTGCGCGACGTCGACCACGAGCTGATCACCGCCCGCCAGGTCGGGCTGCCGGTGCGGGCGAGCGTCGACGTCGACCTGCCGTTCGAGGTGCACGCCGCGATCCGGCTGGACGACCAGCTCACCCTGCACCCGGTGAAGTACCTGCTGGGCCTGGCGGCCGCGATCGACGGAGACGGCAGCGCGGTCCGCGAGCACAGCCGCGTGCTGGACGTGAGCGGCACCCGTCTGTCCACTGCGGACGGTCAGGTGGAGGCCAACCAGATCGTGATCGCCACCCACTTCCCCACCCTGGACCGCGGCCTGTACTTCGCGCGCATGGAGCTCACCCGCGCCTACTGCATCGCCGCACGCGTCGCGAACCCGCCGCGGTCGCTCGCGATCAGCACCGGCAGCCCGTCGTGGTCCATCGCCGCGCACGGCGACAAGCTCATCCTGGCCGGGCAGAGCCACGCGACCGGGCAGCCCGCGGTGGAACCGTTCCGGCGGCTGGAGGACTTCGCCCGCAGGCACTGGCAGGTCGAGGAGGTCACGCACCGCTGGTCGGCGCAGGACCCGACCTCGTACGACCACCTGCCGATGATCGGCGGCTACACGCCGGGCAGCACCACCATGTTCACCGCCACCGGGTACATGAAGTGGGGCCTGACCAGCGGCACGTTCGCGGCCTCCCTGCTCGCGGACCTGGTGACCGGCAAGCCGAACGACCTCGCGGAGCGGTTCAGCCCGCACCGGTTCTCGCTGAAGTCGCTGCCGGAGCTGGTGCGCAAGAACGCCGAGGTGGCGGCCGAGTTCGTCGGCGACCGGGTGCTGCCCGCCGACGCCACGTCCAGCGAGAACCTGCCGCCCGGCCAGGCTCACGTGGTGCGCGACGGCCTCGGCAAGATGGGCGTCTACCGCGACGACGAGGGGCATCTGCACGCGGTGTCGATGCGCTGCACGCACCTCGGGTGCCTGGTGCGGTTCAACGCCGCGGAGCGCAGCTGGGACTGCCCGTGCCACGGGTCGCGGTTCGACGTGGACGGCGAGGTGCTGGAGGGACCGGCGACCCGGCCCCTCCCGAAGCGCGAACCGCGTTAGTGCTGTGACGAGCAACCAGTGTTGATCTTTATGAACGGCGCTTTCATCCACCTCAGGTGGACAAATGCGCCGTTCATAAAGATCAGCTAGTCCCTTGGCCCTTGGCGACCAGCGTGAGCACGTCGTAGCGAGCGACCGACTCGCCCTTCTGGTTCACCACGTCGGCGTCCCAGCGGACCTCGCCGTAGTCCTGGTCCTCGCGCGGCGTGATCTGCTTGACCGTCAACGTCACCGTGAGCGTGTCGCCGGGGAACGTCGGCGTGAGGAACCGCAGGTTCTCCAGGCCGTAGTTCGCCAGCACCGGACCGGGCTCCGGCGACACGAACAGGCCCGCCGCGAACGACACCACCAGGTAGCCGTGCGCGACCCGGCCGCCGAAGAACGGGTTCGCCGCGGCGGCTTCTTCATCCATGTGCGCGTAGAACGTGTCACCGGTGAACTCCGCGAAGTGCTCGATGTCCTCCAGCGTCACCTCACGCGGCCCCGCGACGACCGTGTCACCGAGCCGCAGTTCGGCCAGCGTCTTGCGGAACGGGTGCACCGAGTCGTCGCGGCGGGGGGCGCCGGCGACCCAGCGGTTCGTGACGGCGGCCAGCGTGCGGGGGCTGCCCTGCACGGCCGTGCGCTGCATGTGGTGCAGCACGCCGCGCATGCCGCCCATCTCCTCGCCGCCACCGGCCCGGCCGGGTCCGCCGTGCACCAGCATCGGCAGCGGTGAGCCGTGTCCGGTGGACTCGCCGGCGTCCTCGCGGTCCAGCACCAGCAACCGGCCGTGCCACGGCGCCACGCCGATCACGACGTCGCGCACGAAGTCGGTGTCGGCGGAGACGATCGAGCCGACCAGCGAACCGGAACCGCGCGCCGCCAGCGTCACCGCGTCGTCGACCGACGAGTACGGCAGCAACGTCGACACCGGTCCGAACGCCTCGACCTCGTGCGGCTGCACGGCGTCGGCGGGCGCACGCAGCAGCATCGGCGACATGAACGCGCCGCGCTCGGCATCAGCGTCCACAAGGGACAGCGGGCCGTCGCCGTAGACGACCGAAGCGTTCTCCTGCAACGCCTTGAGCGACCGCCGGACCTCCTCGCGCTGCTCCAGACCGGCCAGCGCGCCCATCTTCACCGACTTGTCGGCCGGGTTGCCGATCACGACCTCGGCCAGCCGGGCGGACGTCGCCTCGGCCACCGCGTCCATCAGCTCGGCAGGCACCAGCGCACGCCGGATCGCGGTGCACTTCTGCCCCGCCTTGGTCGTCATCTCGGTCACCAGCTGTCCGACGAAGAGGTCGAACTCCGGCGTGCCCGGACGGGCGTCCGGGCCGAGGATCGAGCAGTTCAGCGAGTCCGCCTCGGCGTTGAACCGCACCGACGACCGGATCACGGCCTGGTGCGTGCGCAGGTGCTGCGCGGTGGAGGCGGACCCGGTGAAGCCCACGAGGTCCTGCGGCGTCAGGTGGTCCAGCAGGTCACCGGCCGAGCCGCAGACGAGCTGCAGGGAACCCTCGGGCAGCAGCCCGGAGGCGAGCATCAGCTCGACCAGCTTCTCGGTCACGTACGCCGTCTGCGAGGCGGGCTTGACCAGCGACGGCACGCCGGCGATGAACGCGGGCGCGAACTTCTCCAACGGCCCCCACATGGGGAAGTTGAAGGCGTTGATCTGCACCGCGACCCCGCGAAGAGGCGTGCAGATGTGCTGACCGGCGAACGTGCCGCCACGGCCCAACGGCTCCACGGCGCCGTCGACGAACACGCGATCGTTCGGCAGCTCGCGCTTGGCCTTGGACGCGTACCCGAGCAGCACTCCGAAGCCGCCGTCGACGTCGATCCACGAGTCGGACTTGGTCGCACCCGTGCGCGCGGACAGCGCGTACAGCTCGGCCTTGTGCTCCTTGAGGTACAGCCCCAGCGCCTTCAGCAGCTGTGCGCGCTGGTGGAACGTGAGCTCGCGCAACGCGGGCCCGCCGACCTCGCGGCCGTACCGCAGCGCCGCGCCCATGTCGATGCCCGCGGACGAGATCCGCGCGATCTCCTCACCCGTGACGGCGTCGTGCAACGGCGCACCCTCGGCGTCCGGCGTGTGCCACCGACCCGAGACGTAACTGCGCAGCAAGCTCATCGAGCCAACCCTTCTCGCGCTGGGCCGGCGGGTCCGCGCCGACCTCGTTCCCGCACCGTAGCAGTCAGACCCGCACGCGCCCTCTGACCTCCAGGTACACCGCGCGGACCTCCAGCGTGCGCTCGACCTTCTCCAGCACGGGCGCGAAGAACCGCTGCCGGTGCTCGGTGTCGCTCATCGAGGTCACCGAGAAGTACATGCTGCCGAACGCCGCGAACAGCGTCGCGTTGCGCAACATCGCCGACGGCACACCGGGGAACACCGACATGTTCGCGGGCGCCCCGATCCACTGCTCGGCGATGGCGGGCGTGACGACGATCAGGCCCAGCAGCACGAAGAACGCGAACAGCGCGAGCCCGATCACCGCCGCCTGCACGAGCTGGCGGATCGCGAGCATCACCAGCAGGTTGCGCAGCTGCCGTCCGTTCAACCGCTTGGGCGGCAACGGTTCCGCGAGCTCGATCCCGGCCAGCGGCGTGCCCTTGCAGGCGACCGCCAGCACCTCCGGGCGCAGGTCCTGCTCGACCCTGCCGATCTCGTCACGCAGGCGGGCGGCGGCCGCGAGCACGGTGATCGCGACGAACATCAGCACGATCAGCGACACCCGCGGCCACCTCAGCTGGTTCATCGCCTGCCACAGCTCACCGGTGAAGAACAGGAACAGCGTCACGAACAGCATCGGCGGCAGGGCCCTGCCGAGCAGGTGCACGCTGTTGCGCAGGTCGGCGATCACGTGCCGGATGGCGGCCTTCAGCAGCGCGCCCAGGCCGTAGGTGGTGGCCAGCATGGTCGCCACGAAGGCCAGGCCGAAGAAGGCGACGAACCACAGCGGGACGACCCACCAGTCGTGCGGGTCAGCTCCAGGCGTGATGATGTCGTCGTTGACCACGTACTGCAGCAGCGGCACGATCACCGGCATCGCCGCGTACGCCACCAGCAGCACGACGGTCGTCTGGCGGGAGAAGCTCGGCAGCCTCCGCACGAACACCGAAAGCAGGATCCACGCGGACACCACCACCGCGACGATCACGCCGAGCAGCACCCACTTCGACAGCCCGGTCGAGCGCAGCAGCACCAGCCACGCGAGGCTGCCGACCGCCACGAACGTCAGCGCGGGCAGCATCCGGGGCAGCACGTGCGAGCGGAAGCCGTAGCCCTCGATCATCGTCGGCGCGCCCTGCCGCACGAACCACTGCTCAGCGCGCCGCACCACCGCTGGGGAGACCACGGCGGAGATCATGCCCCAAAATGATCCAACTCAGTGTTCGAACAACCGCGCCATCACGCTGAAGTAGTGCGTCGGAGCGATCCGGGCGAGCGCGTCGAAAACGTACGCATCGGGCCCGACCAGGATGCGCGCCTTCCCCCGCTCGACCCCGCGGTGGATGATCTCCGCGGCTTTGTCGGCAGTGGTCAGCGCGACCTTGTCGAAGTCCTCGGCCATCTGTTCCAGCGACCGGCCGCGCTCCTCGGGGTCGGTGTGGATGCGGGCGTTGCGGACGATGTTGGTCTTGATGCCGCCGGGGTGCACGGTGACCGCGGAGACGCCGGTGCCGCGCAGCTCCTGGCGCAGCGCGTCGGTGAACCCGCGGACGGCGAACTTCGCGGCGCAGTACGCGCTGTTCCTCGGCATCCCGACCAGCCCGTACACGCTGGAGGTGTTCACGATGACGCCGTAGTTCCGCTTGACCAGCAACGGCAGGAACGCCCGCGTGCCGTTGACCACGCCCCAGTAGTTGATGTCGAACAGCCAGGAGTCGTCCTCGGGCCGTGAGTTCAGCACGGTCGTGGACGTGGCAACGCCCGCGTTGTTGAACACGGCCGCGATCGGCAGGTCCAGCCAGTCCTGGACCTCGTCGGCGAGCCGGTGCACGTCGTCGGCGTCCCGCACGTCGAGCACCCGGCTGAGCACCGGGCCGGGCAGCGACTTCGCGGTCTCCTCCAGCCCGGCCTCGTCGACGTCGGCGAGGACCACCGGTGAGCCGTGCCGGGACAGCCGCTGGGCGAGGCTGCGGCCGATTCCCGAGGCGGCCCCGGTGATCACTGCCGGGCGGCCGGCGATCTTTCGCACCATGTGACCAGTAGATCACCACGGGCAAGCGCCCTACCGGCGCAGCTCGGGGAACTGATCGTCCCGCCACTCGATCGCGTCGATGCCCTGTTCCTCCCGTGTGCGCAGATCGACCCGCCGGATCTTGCCGGACACCGTCTTGGGCAGCTCGGCGAACTCCAGCCGCCGGATCCGCTGGAACGGCGCCAGGTTCTCCCGCGCGTGCCGCAGGATCGCCAGCGCCGTGTCCCGGTCCGGCGGCCAGCCCGCGCTCAACGCCACGTACGCCTTCGGCACCGCGAGCCGCAGCGGGTCCGGTGCCGGCACGACCGCGGCCTCCGTGACCGCCGGGTGCTCGATCAGCACGCTCTCCAGCTCGAACGGCGAGATCTTGTAGTCCGACGCCTTGAACACGTCGTCCGTGCGTCCGATGTAGAACAGGTAGCCGTCCTCGTCACGGGAAGCGATGTCGCCCGTGTGGTAGTAACCGCCGGCCATCGCCTCGGCGTTGCGTTCAGGGTCACCGTGGTAGCCGACCATCAGCGACATCGGCCGTTCCCGCAGGTCGATGCAGATCTCGCCCTCGTCCGCCGGTTCGCCGGTGATCGGGTCGACGAGCACCACCGGGACCCCCTGCACCGGTCTTCCCATCGAACCGGGCTTCACCTCGTCTCCGGGCAGGTTGCCCACCGACAGGGTGGTCTCGGTCTGGCCGAAGCCGTCGCGCAGCGTGAGACCCCACTGCTTCTGGACCTGTTCGATCACCTCGGGGTTGAGCGGCTCGCCCGCCGCCACGACCTCCCGCAACGAGCCGGGTCCTCCGCTCAGGTCGGCCTTGATGAGCATCCGCCACACGGTCGGCGGTGCGCAGAACGTGGTGACGCAGGCGTCCTTGATCTGGGCCAGCAGCTCGGCCGCGTCGAACCGCGTGTAGTTGTGGACGAAGATCGTCGCTTCGGCGATCCACGGCGCGAAGAAGCAGCTCCAGGCGTGTTTGGCCCAGCCCGGCGAGCTGATGTTGAGGTGCACGTCGCCCGGCCTGACGCCGATCCAGCGCATGGTCGTGAGGTGCCCGACCGGGTAGGAGGTCTGGGTGTGCTCGACCAGCTTGGGGCGGCTGGTCGTGCCGGAGGTGAAGTACAGCAGCAGCCGGTCGTCCGACTTCGTCCTCGGGTGCGGCAACGGGTGGTCCGGTGCCTCGGCGGTCTGGGCGTAGTCGAGCCAGCCGGGCGCGGCACCGCCGACCGCGATGAGCACCGGTCCGTCCTCGAACTTGCCCGCGTCCCCGGCCCGCGCGATGACGTGCCGGACGTTGCCGCGCCGGAGCCGGTCCGCGAGGTCGGCCGGCCCGAGCGCGGTGGTCGTCGGCATGATCACCGCGCCCAGCTTCATCACCGCGAGCATCGACTCCCACAGCTCGACCTGGTTGCCGAGCATGATCATCACGCTGTCGCCCTTGCCCACCCCGTGCGACGCGAGCCAGCGCGCGACCCGGTTCGACCGGCGGCGCATCTCGTCGTAGGAGTAGTCGCGGCCCGTCCCGCTCTCCTCGACGATGTGCAACGCCGTGGTGGCGTTGCCCTCGGCGATGCGGTCGAACCAGTCGTGCGCCCAGTTGAAGCCGTCGTCGAAGCTCGGCCAGCGGAACGAGGCGGGGTCGGTGAGCATCAGGTCGCGGGCCGCGCGGTAGGTGTCGTGACCAGACATTCCCGAAGGGTGCGGAGACCGGCGGCCATCGGGATACCCCCGGACGGGGGTGCACCCCTTTTCGAGGGTGCTCCGGTCGGCGAGACTGCGGGCGTGCTGCCAGACCGCTTCCACGCGCTGCTGCCGCAACGCCTGGACATGCTCCGCCGTGCGACCGGGTTGCCCGTCGTGTTCGGCGGCGCCGTCACGCCCGGCCGCGAACTGGTGCTCAGCAGCTTCTACGGCACGCACGGCACGTCGTTGCACGGGTTGCGCGTCGGCACCGGGCGCGGCCTGGGCGGCACGGCGATCGCGATGGGCGCCCCGGTGCGGGTCAACGACTACGCCTCGACCCGCGCGATCACGCACGAGTTCGACCAGATGGTGGTCGTCGACGAACGGCTGACCTCGGTCTTCGCCTACCCGGTCACGGTCCGCGGCACCGTGCACGGCGTGCTCTACGGAGCCGTGCGCGGGCAGACGACCGTCGGCGACCGGGCGATCAGGATGGCCGGCGCGATCGCGCACGGCCTCGCGGGGGACCTGACCATGCCTTCACTGCACACGCAAGCCGCCTTGCGGGAACTGGCCGAGGTCACCCGGCTCGTCGGCGACCCGGCGTTGCGCGAACGACTCCGCAAGGTGCACCAGGACCTCGGCGGCGAGACCCCGGTGACCGTCCCGAGCGGACTGACGCCGCGCGAACTCGATACGCTTCGGCTGGCCGCGGTGGGCGGGTCGAACCGGGAGATCGCCGAAGAGCTCGGTTTGAGCACGGAAACCGTCAAGGCCTACCTCCGCGGTGCGATGCGCAAGCTGGGGGTGCACAACAGAACCGCCGCCGTCCACGCGGCGAGGTCGACGGGAGCGTTGTAGCGAATGTCCTGGTTCGAGAAGGCCGTGATCGGCACGGACCGCCTGCTGTACAAGCTGACCGGCGGCAAGGTCATGACCGTCTCGCTGAGCAAGCAGACCGGACTGACGTTGATCACCGTGGGCGCCAGGTCCGGTGAGCAGCGCCTGAACCAGGTGCAGTACGTGACCGACGGAGACGGCATGCTGGTCGTCGGCTCGAACTGGGGCAAGCCGCACCACCCGGCGTGGACCGCGAACATCCTGAAGAACCCGGACATCCAGGTGAACGTCCGCGGCGACATTCGCGACGTGCACGCGGCGCTGCTGCAGGGGGCCGAGCGCGAGGCCGCCTGGCGCAAGATGGTGGCGGCCTGGCCGGCGTTCGAGGACTACGTGACGCAGTCAGGAGGCCGCGAGCTGCGGGTCTTTCGCCTCACGCCGCGCTGACTCCCAGGCGAGCCACACGCAGCCGGCCAGCAGCAGCACGCCGTGCGCGATCCGTGCGGCGGGCGGGGTGAAGAACTGCGGCAGGAACAACGCGAACCCGGCGGCGAACAGGATCGACGCCGTGGTGCGCAGCCTGACCGCGACCATGACCGCCGCGACGCCCATCGTCACGAGCCCGACCGCGAAAGTCGTGATGGCGACGGGGTTGTAGCGCACGGCCTCGGCGAGTTCGAGGAGGTTCGGCTGCCCCGCCATGGCGTGCAGACCGAAGTCCTCCGCGCCGTAGTAGGGCAACGTCAGCCCGGCGCCGACCCAGAACGTGATCGCGGCCGTCCGGTGGATCTCCAGCAGCGCGATCGCCACCAGGATGAACCCGATCATGGCGAACAGGTGCGACGCGACCCACGCGCCCGACCCCATCGCGGCGGCCGCGCCCTGCGTCGTGGTTTCGTCCTCCCACGGCCGCAAAGCCGGGTACAGCAGGAAAAGCAGGCCGGCAACGGCGAGCGGAACTCTCATTTCTTCCCCCTGAGGTCGTCGAGGTACATCCGGACGAGCTGGTCGTAGGTGTCGTCGAGCCCTTCCGGCAGGCCGAACCCGCCGCTGGACTCGATCGACGCGAAGCCGTGCACGATCACCCGCAGCCGCCGCGTGGCGTGGACGGCTTCGGAGCCCTCCAGGCCGTAGCCCCGCAACGTCGCGAGCATGACTTCCATGAGCTTCATGCCCGCGGCGCGCTGGAGTTCGTCGTGCAACGGGTCCATCGGCATGGCCCCGTACCGCTTCGGGTGTTCCTGCACATAGGCGCGGTACGCGTGCATGAGGGCGGCGACGGCGTCGTCGCCCGCCAGGCCGAGCACCGCGGTGGTGAACCTGCCGGCCATCTCCTCCAGCACCCGCACGCCGACGTGCCCGCGCAGCTCGGCGAGGTTCGCGACGTGCTTGTACAGCGAGGGCGTGGCGACACCGGTGCGGGTGGCGACGGCGGCGAGCGTCAGTCCTTCGACGCCCTGCTCGTCGACGAGCTCCAGCGCGGCGTCCACGACCTTCGAGGTGGTGAGACCGGGGCGAACAGGCATAGCCCAAAAGCTAATGCCATTAGCCGGATCCGTCAAGTGGTGGACTCACGGCGATGTGGCAAAGATTCCGTGGAGATCTTGTGGATACGGCCACCCGCGGCTCTCCGGGCACGTTCAATGACCGCGTCAGTCAACCGAGCAAGGAGAACCCATTGCGGTCAGCCAGAAACATGGGGGTGGTCGCCGCAGGACTGTTGTTCTCGGCGACACTCGCAGCGGTACCGGCCACAGCCGGGCCGTCGTTCCACACCAAGATCGACCCCAGCACCGTGAAGGAGTCGATCGGCTACCTGGTCAAGACCTACGGCGTCAGCGAACGGGAGGCGCTGCGCCGGCTGGAGCTCCAGAACGACGCGACCAGGCTCGACGAAGCCCTGAAGCGCGAGGCCCCCGGTGAGTACGGCGGCATGTGGCTCGACCAGGAGGGCGGTGGCCGGCTCGTCGTGGCCATGACGAAGCCCTCCGCGGCCCAGCGGCACGTCGTCGCCATGCCGGACCGCGGGCACGTCAAGATCCGCACGGTGCAGCACTCGCTGGCCTCGCTGCGAGCGGCCCGCGACCGGATCAGCGAGCAGGTCGGCGCCGGACCGGACTCGGTGTACCTGCCGTCCGTCAGCGCGACCGAGAACCGCGTCGTGGTCTGGGAACGCGACTGGCTCAAGGAGAACAAGGCCGGAGTGACCGCGGAGCCGGCAGACCGCGCGTTCGCCGTCGAACCCGGCCTGGTCTCCGCCCGCACCCTGCGCAAGCCGACCCCGTACTCGGTCGACTGGGGCTTCTGCCACCCGTTGTACTGCACGAACTACGGCCCCATGAGGGGTGGCCTGCGGCTCGACATGACCCGCGACAACGGCACCGTGGGCGGCTGCACCAGCGGCTTCAACCTGCGGACGACCGGCGGCGCCTTCCCCGGCGTGCCGTGGGTGCTGACCGCGGGACACTGCATGGCGACCAAGACGAACAACGTGCCGACGCAGCACAACGGCCAGCCGGTCGTGAACCAGCACGGGATCGAGAAGAACTCGTACCCGTACGACTACGCCGCCGTCCAGTACGTGGACGCGGCCACCGCCAACACGTGGCTGGAGAGCCAGCCCAACCGGAACGTGGTGCTCAAGTACTGCCGCAACGGCGGTCAGGACAGCGACGCGGACACCCCGTGCGGCCCGCAGGCGACCTCCCAGAACCAGGAGATCACGAAGGTCACCCCGCTGGCCGAGATCCTGCCGGGCGCGATCGTGTGCGCGTCGGGCTCCGGTTCGAGCGCGGTGAACTACCCGGACTCCGTGGACAGCGGCGCCGGTGAGGGCTATCTCGTGGGCACCAGGTGCGGTCGGGTGCTCTCGACCGACGTCGGCATCAACACCGACGTGTGCGCCAGGGCGGGCGACAGCGGCGGCCCGCTGTTCAGCCAGGTGGACAAGGCAGCGCTCGGCATCCTCGAGGGCAGCCAGCAGGCGCGCAGCGGCCCCTGCCAGCCGGGTGAGCTGAACAACTACGCCCCGATCTCGACGATCCTCGAGGACCTCAGCGCCCGCCAGGCGAGCGGTGGTTCGGTCTTCAACGTGATCACGACGCCGCAGGGCTGAGCACACCGTTCCCGGGAGGCCTGGTTCCCGGCCTCCCGGGAACGTCACGCGTTCACACGCTGCCTGATGGCGACGAGGTGGCGCGCCAGAGCCACGAACGTCATCAGCGCCACAAGTGCGCACACACCACGCCAGCCGAACAGCACGTGCGCCCGCACCCCGAGCCACGACCCCACCGCGCCACCGACGTAGGCGCAGGTCATGTACGCGGTGTTGAGGCGACCGCGACGGGTGTCGCTCAGCGCGTACATGCGGATGGAGTTGGCCACCATGCCGCACTGCATGGCGACGTCGAGCACGAGCGTGCCGAGCACCAGCGCGACCAGCCCGCCGACGCCGCCCGAACCACCCGCCGCGAGCACCGCGGCCGACCCGATCACCGCGAGCATGCAGACCAGGTTCACCGGATCCGAACCACGCCGGTCCACGATCCGCCCCGCGACCGGCGTCGCGACCATCGTCACGACGTTGACCAGCGCCAGCAACCCGACCGACTGCGCACCGAAGCCGTAGACCGGGCCGGTGAGCAGCAACGCGACACTCCCCCACACCGCGCTGAACGCCCCGAAGACCGTCGCCTGGTAGAGGCACGACCGGCGCAGCTCGGGCTCGCTTCGCAGCAGCCGCAACGGTTCCAGCAGCAGGTCCGGAATGGACTGCCGGGTGTGCGGTTCACCGCCCGGCAACGCCCGCCACAACGCCACCGCCATCACGACCGCGAGCCCCGACGCCACCAGGTACGGCGCACGCCAGCCCAGCCACTCGCCGAGCACCCCGCTGACGGTGCGCGCGAGCAGCATCCCGCCGATCGACCCGGCGAGCATCGTCCCGCTGGCGGCACCCCGCTGCTCCGGCGCCACCATCCCGGCGACCATCGGCCCGATGATCGGCGCGATCACCGTGGAGAGGCCGACCGCGACCCCGGCGGCGAAGAGCGGTCCGAGCGACGGCGCGAACCCCGCCACCGCGAGCCCCAGCCCGGTCACGGCGAACAGCGTGGCGATCAACGGCCGGTACGGCACCCGGTCCCCCAGCGGCACCAGCAGGAAGATCCCGCACGCGTACCCGATCTGCGCGGCCGTGATCACCACCGCCGCCTGGTCCGCCGAGATCCGCAGGCCCGCCGCGACCAACGGCGTGACCGCCTGCGGGAAGTACACGTTGCCGACCGCCACACCGCAGGCGAGCGCCAGCAGCCACCGCATCTCCCGAGTCATGCCGTTCGACGCTGCCGATCTCCGCCACCTGGCGCAACCGAGTTCTTATGGGAGCGCTCTCACTCTGATGTAAACGTGAAAACGTTTACACGTTGACCGAGAGTCACGACGTGACAACACTTCCGAACCACTGGGCGCACAACCAAATACCCGAAAGGTCGGTTCGATGCAGCGACGCATCGGGACGGCCCTCGCCGCCGCCTTGTTGGTGGCCGCGGGGATCACCGTCGCCACCACCAGCCAAGCTCCCCCTGCCAACGCGGCGGTGACCTGGGCCGACGAGTTCAACGCCCCTGCCGGTACCGGCGTGGACGGCAGCAAGTGGCAGTTCGAAGTCGGAAACAACAACGGCAACAACAAAGAGTCCCAGTGGTACCAGGCCGGCACCTCGAACGCGGTGCACGACGGCCAGGGCCACCTCGTGATCACCGCCAAGCGCGAGAACCCCGGCAACTACCAGTGCTGGTACGGCCGTTGCGAGTACACCTCGGCGCGCATCAACACCGCCGGGAGGTTCACGCAGACCTACGGCCGGTTCGAAGCGCGCATGAAGCTGCCGCGCGGCAAGGGCATGTGGCCCGCGTTCTGGATGCTGGGCGCGGACATCAACAGCGGCACCCCGTGGCCGAGCTCCGGTGAGATCGACATCATGGAGAACCTGGGCCACCAGCTGAACACCGTCTACGGCACCATCCACGGCCCGGGCTACAGCGGCTCCGGCGGCAAGTCCCACGCCTACAACGGCCCGAACTTCGCCGACGACTTCCACAACTTCGCGGTCGACTGGCGGCCGGGCGAGATCGTGTGGTCGGTGGACGGCAACGTCTACGCCCGCAACACGCCGACCGACGTCAACGGCAACCCGTGGGTGTTCAACAAGCCGTTCTTCATCATCATCAACCTCGCGGTCGGCGGTGAGTGGCCCGGCTACCCCGACGGCAGCACGACGTTCCCGCAGCAGCTCGTGATCGACTGGGTCCGCGCCTCCAGCACCGACAGCCCGCCGCCCAGCGGTGGCACGGAGATCCGCGGCATCGGCGGCAAGTGCGTCGACGTGGCCGGAGCCAACACCGCCAACGGCACGCCCATCCAGATCACCGACTGCAACGGCAACGCCGCCCAGAAGTGGAGCCGTCCCGGTGACGGCACGATCCGCGCGCTGGGCAAGTGCATGGACGTCTCCGGCGGCGGCACCGCGAACGGCACAGCGGTCCAGCTGTGGGACTGCAACGGTTCCGGTGCTCAGCAGTGGACCGTCAGCGGCGCTCAGGACATCGTGAACCCGCAGGCGAACAAGTGCCTGGACGCCACCGGGAACTCCTCTGCCAACGGCACGAGACTCCAGATCTGGCAGTGCGGCGGCACGGCCAACCAGAAGTGGCAGGTGTGAGACCTCTTCCGGCTCGCGGACGCCGAACCCTTGCGGTGGCAGGGTTCGGCGTCCTTCACGCCAGCAACCGGGCGACCGCCCAGTCCTGCACGGCGACACCGACCGACTTGAACACCGTGCGGCCCTGACGCAACGGCGGGTTCCCCAGCGCCGCACCGAGCTCGACGAGCGACTCCAGCCGCAGCACCCCGGACCGCACCGCCCGGATGATCTCCCCGGCCTCGCTCAGCGCCGCCTCGACCTGGTCCACCACCACGACTTCCGCGGTCGTGAGCAGTTCCTCCGGCAGCTCGCGCATCACCGGCCGGTACGAGCCGATCGCGTTGACGTGCACCCGTTCCTTCAAGGCGTCGCACGAGAACAGCGGCTTCGTCGACGCCGTCGCACAGCACACGACGTCCGCGCCCGACACGGCTTCCTCCGCGTCCAGCGCCACGTCCAGGACCGTGTCCGGCAGCTCGTCCTTCAACGACTCCAGCAACGCCTCGGCCTTGCGCGCGTTGCGGTTGAACACGACGAGCTTCTTCAGCGGCCGCACCGCGTGCACGGCCCGCACCTGGTCCGCGGCCTGCGCCCCGGCGCCGAGCAGCGCGAGGTGCGAGGCGTCCTCGTCGGCCAGCAGTTCCGTCGCCACGCCGACCACGGCACCGGTGCGCAACGTCGTGAGCGGCACCGCGTCCGTGACGAACTGCCCGTCCGGGTCGGAGTAGACGACCGTGCCGGTGATCACCGGGTCGCGCTCGATCTCGATGCTGACCACCTTGACCGCCGTGGACGCCGTGGGCAGGTGGTGCGCCGTCATGACGAGCGAGCGGCTGTCGCTGAACGCCTGCCGCGGCGGCAGCTCGAACTCCCCCGCCGTCAGCCCGATGAACGCTGCGCGGACGGCGTCGATCGCCGCGGCCATGGTCATGGTTCGGATCGTAACGACCGGGCCCCGGCTGGGGTCCGGGGCCCGGTCCGCCTCACCGGCTCAGGCGCACTGCAGTTCCATCTCGTCGATGCGGACGAACTGCGCGGCGCCCCTGGTGCTGAAGATCGCCTGCACGTAGACGGTGTTGCGGCCGTTCAGGTTCACGTGCGTGACGATCTGCTGGTAGCGGTCACCCTCCAGCCACGGCGCCTCCGTGGCGATCATCTGCCAGCCGTTCGGGTCCCAGACCTGGAGCTCGACCTGGTTGGCCCAGCCGAGCGGGTTGGCCCAGATCCGCGCCTCGCAGTTGCCGCGCGATCCCCAGCCGGACACGTCGACCTTGCGCCGGTTGGCCGCCCACCCGCCGTGGGAGTACAGCCAGCCGTTGACCGAACCCTTGAACGCCACACCGGGCTCGCCCTGGTCGTCGTAGCCCGCCAGGGCGTCACCCTGCTGACCCGGCTCCCAGCGGTTCCAGTAGGACCCCTCGAACCCGTCGTGCACGTAACCGCTCGCGTTCGCCGTCCCGGTGAACACGGCCAGCGCCGCCAGGGCCGCCGCCGCCACTGCTGCCACCCGCATGTTCTCCCCCTCTTCCTGGAAATCCGACGGGACCAGTTGACCAACCGGGCGAGGGCCGCCGCGTCGGCAACGGCTGCGGATTTAGCGCGGCGGCCTCGCCTAGTTAGCCGGAAACGGAATGGAGGTGGCGCCGGGGCGCGGTGGGGCCGAAAGCTGGAACGGTGACGCCGCTCTTCGGACGAGAAGCCCAGCTGGCCCAATGGGACGACGCCCTGACGACCGGAGGTGCGCTGACCCTGCGAGGTGAACCGGGCATCGGCAAGTCGCGCCTGGTCACCGAGTTCGCGCGGATCGCCCGCGCCCACGGCCGCACGGTCCTGCGCGGCCGCACCCTCACCGAGGCCCTGCTCCCGGTCACCCGGCGCGGGTGGCCGGACCTGCCGGCCTGCTACCGCGAGGCACTCGGCGACCTGGTCCCGGAGTGGCGCACCGGCCGACCGGTCTCCCCGGACGTCCTGGCCGAGGCCGTCGTCCGCCTGCTGCACGCCGTCGACGGCGTTCTGCTCCTCGACGACACCGCCGTGCACCCCCACCTCGCCGCCAACGCAGTCGTCGTCACCACCGAACGCGCCTGCGCCGGCACCGGCCTGGTGCCGCGCCTGTCCGACGACGCCGCGGCCGCGCTGGTCGACGCCCTGGGCGGCAGACCGGCCGTCCTGGACCGGGCGGAAGGGCTCCCGCTCGCGATCGTGGAGCTGTGTGTGACCGGTGGTTCGCCGACCCTCGAAGCCTTCACCCGCACGGCGCTGGCCGCGCTGAGCCCGGCGGCCGCCGAGGTCGCCCACGCCGCCGCCGTCGTCGACGACGTCCTGACGTGGCGGGAGGTCCAGCCGCTGACCGGCCTCGACCCGGACACCGTCGCCGCCGCGCTCGACGACCTCGCCGCCGCGCACCTGCTGACCGGCAACCGCTTCCGCCACGGCCTGATCCGCGATGCCGTGCTGGCGTGCGCTTCGCCGTCCCGTTCGGCCAGGACGTGGGTCGCTCTCGGCCGGCACCGCCTGGCCCGGCGGTCACCGCTGGAGGCCTCTCTCGCGGCGTCGCGCGCGGTGGAACTGGCGCCCACCAACGACATCCGCGCTGCCGCCGTCGACACGCTCACGGCGGCGCTGGTCGAGCTCGGGCGCTTCGAGGAGGCGCTCGCCCACCTGGCCACCACGCCACCGACGGCGGACACCCGCGCCCGTGCGGCCAGATGCGCGGTCGAGCTCGGCGACCTGCGACCCGCGGAGCTGCGCGACGGCACCGAACTGCTCCTGGCCGCGCGCCAGGCCATGACCGGTGACCCCGCCGACGCCGTGGAACCGTTGGCCCTGCTGCGTTGCATCCCCGGCTGGCAGTGGCGGGCCGATCTCGAACTGGGCGTCGTCGACTGTCTCACCGTCGTCAGCCCGTTCCGCCTGCACCAGGCCCGCCCGCACGCCCGCGGCGCGCTGCTCACCCTCGCCGACCACCACCTGCGGACCGCCGGAGTCCTCTGCGGCGACCCCGTCGAGCTGCCGCCCGCGACCGCCGAGCTGTGGCACGCCCTGCTCGCCGCCGACCTCGCGGGTGCCCTGCACTACGCCGACGCCCTGACCTCGTTCCCGGAGACGCGCGGCATCCGCGCTCTGCTGTCCACAGTGGACCGCAATGACCTGTCCGCGGCCGCGTCGTTGCTGGACGAGGGGGTCGGCTCGTGGACGAACCGCGGCCTGGCACGGCTGGCGTTCGGCGACGACCGCGCCTGGGACGACCTGGACCGCTCACCGTTCCTGGCCGCCGTCGCCGCCGTCCTGGTGCAGGACGCCTCACGGGCGGCGGCCGCACACGGCGCCTTCGTCTCGCTCGGCAACACCCCGTGGCGGCGCCGGTGCGAGAAGGTGATGCGCGAGGCGGGCATCCCGATCCCCCGCCGAGGCCGGGGCGACGCCAGCGTGCCGGCCCACCTGCGCGCGTTGGGTGTCACGAGCCGCGAGATGGACGTGCTGCTGCTCATCGCCCAAGGCGCCACCAACGGCGAGATCGCGGTGAAGCTCTCCGTCTCACGCCGAACCGTCGACACGCACGTCCGCAACCTGCTCGCGAAGACCGGCAGCACCCGCCGGACGAACCTCAGCGCTCTCGTGTGACCTGGGCGAGGAACGCGGTCCACGCGACGGCGCCCACCTGGATGTGCGCGGCGGGCGCCTTGCTGTCCCGGATTCCGATGCCGGTGGCCACCTCCACGCAGTTGCCCGCGTTGCCGCTCCGGGTGCTCTTGCGCCACTCGGCCATCGGTGTCTCCTCATGTCAGCAGCCGCTTGATCAGCTCCTTCGATTGTTCCGCATCCAAGGCGGCCTCATCGAGCGCCTCCACCACCCGCTCGTACGACTTCACGGCGTACGGGGCCTCGATGATCAGGCTGGAGTTCTCGCTGTCCAGGAACACGACCGGCTCGTACTTGTCGAACGTCAGCATGTCGAACGCCCCGGAGAGCCCCGCGTGCGCACCGACCGACAACGGCACGATCCGGATCTCGATGTACGGCCGCGCGGCCATCCTCAGCAGGTGCTCCAGCTGCGCCCTCATCACCTCATGGCCACCGATCGGTGCCAGCAGCGCCGACTCGTGGAGGTAGAAGTGGCATTTCAAGCCCTTGCGCAGGATCGTCTGCCGCTCGGTGCGAACCTCCACGCGCTCCTCGACCTCGTCGTCGGGCACGTTCGCACACGAGGCGATGACCGCTCGCGCGTACTCCGGCAGCTGGACCAGCGCGTGCACGAGCGAGATCTGCCAGCTGATCAGCTTTTTCGCGACGCGTTCGTGCTCGATCAGGGTGCGCGGCCGGATGGGCGTGCACGCCCCGTGGTCCTGCCACCAGCCCTTGAGGTTGGCCTCGTTGAACAGCGCCATCAGGTGGTCGCGTTCCTGCGGTGGCGTGCGGCACACGCCCAGCAGCATCGCCAGTTCCAGCTCGGTGGCGCCGCCCTTCCCGTTGACCAGGTCGGACAGCTTGGCCTCCTGCCAGCCCACGAGTTCGGCGACGGCGCGCGCGGTCATGCCGGTGTTCGCGATGGCGGCGCGCAGGCCGTCACCGAACTCCCGGCCCCTTGCAGTGGAGAATCTTTTCGGCATGGAGACGACGGTAGTCTCATTCTCGCGCATTCCAGAACGTTTGACCTCAACATGACCCAAAAGGGCGTTAGCTTGGAGGCCTGCCAAGAACGACAATAATTCCGTGACGTTCAGATGGACACCCCACGAGGGGCTGCGACACGCCATCCCCGACGAGCCGGCCAGGGGGCAGCTCGTCGAGACGCTCTGCGGCGATCCCTTTGTGCCGCAAGAGATAAGCCTGTGGCGAGACAAGATCTGCTGGCCGACGTGCTGGGACTGCGACGGCGTCTGGCGAGAGGGTGAGGGCATCCTGCCATGGCCGCGGAAATCCTGACGGAGGACCTCCTCCGCATATCCCTTCAACGGCTCTCGCGTGAGGTGGTGAAGAGTTATCCACAGTTCGGCGAGATGCTCGCACAAAATATGTTGCGCACGTGCGGACTGATTCCCGACATCGAGCGCGCGGCGCACTATAGGGAGCTAGGGACGCTTCTCATCGACCTCGGCCGGTTGTACCTGGCCGAGGCCGACGTGCTGGCCACGGTCGAGATGCCGCCCGAGATGCCGCCGACTTGAGGGCCTACGACATCGCGACCGCGCGGCCGTTGGTGTCGAACTCGTGGGCCAGGGTCGTCAGGGCCTGACCACCGGCGGCCCAGGCCGCCGTCCAGGTGAGGCACTCGGCCGCGCCGTTGCCGGCGCGTTCGACGAGGTCGGTGCCGATCTCGTCGAGCCAGTCCCACGACGTCCCGCCCACGCCGGCCAGGAAGGCCTCGTCCCACGTGCGCACCAGTTCACGGATGGTGCCCTCGGCCCGTGCCTGCTCGTTGACCGACCTGATCCAGGCCTGGCGCTCGGACTCCGTGAGCACCGCGCCCGTCTCGGGCTCGCGGAATCCCGGCAGGTCGTGCGCCAGGCCGCCCGATCCCACGTAGAGCACGCGTTTCGACGCGAAGAACTCGCCGACGCGGCGTCCCAGCGACGCCGCGCGGCGGAAGGACGCGTGCGGTGGCGAGGCGCAGTTGACGAACACCGGCAGCACGGGCTTCGCGTCGATCGACCCCAGCAGGTCGCGGGCGGTGTGACCGAACGCGTGGTCCAGCGCGGCCTCGTAGGCCGTGGCGATGTCGAACTCGTGCGCGACGAGGTCGGCGACCAACGCGCGTCCGAGCTCGGACGGCACGTCGTAGGCGCCGGACGGACCTGCCACGTCGCCTTGGGCGGTCGCCGACAGCACCACCGCGAAGGTGGGGACGACCGCGCGGAACGCACGGCGGTGGTCCGTGCCGAAGAACACCACGAGCTCCGGGTCGAACTCCGCGACCGCCGCGGCGGCATCGGCGATCGCGGCCCGCACCGGGCCGTGCGGCGCGCCGGGCAGCGTGATCAGGTGCGAGGAGCAGACCGTCAGGCGATTCTTCACCTGTCCAGTCTAGGTTTCGGCGCCGCGAACCGGCGGCCTTTCCGTGTCCACAGTGGACAAGGTCCGGCCTGGTCAGGTCGAGATCACGACCGTGCAAACTCGGCGGAAGCGATCTGACCTGGTCTGAGTGAGTGCGATGTCGGGCGGTGGGGGAAGATAGCGGTCATGACCACCGCCGACAACGGTTTCGCCGACCTGGGGCTGCGGCCCGACATCCTCAACGCACTCACCACGCTGGGCTACGAGGAGCCGACGCCGATCCAGTCAGAAGCGATTCCGCCGCTGCTCGCCGGCAACGACCTGCTCGGGCAGGCCGCCACGGGCACGGGCAAGACGGCGGCGTTCGCGTTGCCGCTGCTCGAACGCATCGCCGACCGGATCGGCAAGGGCGAGAAGCCGCTCGCCCTCGTGCTCGCGCCGACCCGTGAACTCGCCGTGCAGGTGTCCGAGGCGGTGCACCGCTACGGCCGGCACATGGGCGCGCGCGTGCTGCCGATCTACGGCGGCCAGCCCATCGGCCGTCAGCTGCGCGAGCTGTCCCGCGGCGTCGACGTGGTGGTCGCGACCCCGGGCCGCGCGATCGACCACCTGCAGCGCGGCACCCTGCAGCTGAGCGAGCTGAAGATCGTCGTGCTCGACGAGGCCGACGAGATGCTCGACATGGGCTTCGCCGAGGACATCGACGCGATCCTCGCCGAGGCGCCCGCCGACCGGCAGACCGTGCTGTTCTCGGCCACGATGCCGCCGCGCATCGACCGCATGGCCAAGAGCCACCTGCGCGAGCCGGTGCTGATCCAGATCGAGCGCGAGAAGACCGAGCCGGGCGAGGCCCCGCGCGTCCGGCAGACCGCGTACCTGGTGCGCCGCGAGCACAAGCCCGCCGCGCTCGGCCGCGTGCTGGACGTCGAGTCGCCGACGGCCGCCGTCGTGTTCTGCCGCACCCGTGACGAGGTCGACCAGCTCACCGAGACGCTGAACGGCCGCGGCTACCGCGCCGAGTCGCTGCACGGCGGCATCAGCCAGGAGCAGCGCGACCGCGTGATGTCCCGCCTGCGCGGCGGCACCGCCGACCTGCTGGTGGCCACCGACGTCGCCGCCCGCGGCCTCGACATCGAGCAGCTCACGCACGTCGTCAACTACAACGTGCCGTCCGCCCCCGAGGCCTACACCCACCGCATCGGCCGCGTGGGCCGTGCGGGCCGCGAGGGCGTCGCGATCACCCTGGTCGAGCCGCGCGAGAACTCGATGCTCAAGACCATCGAGCGCGTCACCAAGACCAAGATCCCGATGGAGAAGGTCCCGACGGTCGCCGACCTGCGCGCCCGGCAGCTGGAGCTGACCCGCTCGTCGCTGCAGGAGTCGCTGATGGAGGACGACCTGTCGCGCTTCCGCGTCGTGGTCGAGACCCTGGCCGACGAGTTCGACGTCATGGACATCGCCCTGGCCGCCGTGAAGCTGGCCCACGAGGCCTCCGGCGCCGCCGCGGACGAGGAGGAGATCCCGGAGGTCCGCCCGCGCGAGGACCGTCCGCGCCGCGACGGCACCACCGGTGGCCCGCGCCGCGAGCGCCGCGGCCCGTCCGAGGGCATGACGAGGCTGTTCCTGGGCGCGGGCCGCTCGTCCGGCATCCGCCCGCAGGACATCGTCGGCGCCATCACCGGCGAGACGAAGCTGAAGGGCCGCGACATCGGCGCGATCGAGATCGCGGACCGCTTCTCGCTGGTCGAGGTGCCGGGCCCGGCGGCCAACGACGTGATCACGTCCCTGCGCGACGCCACCATCAAGGGCAAGCGCATCACGATCCGCCGCGAACGCCAGCCCCGCTGAGCGACCCCAGCCTGCTGGGCAGTTACGTGGATGAAGGGCGCCTTGCTCCACCTCACGTGGATGAAGGCGCCCTTCATCCACGTGAGGTGCTCAGCGCTTGCGCGCCTCGACCAGGAACCGCCTCGAGGTGCAGACGAACTCGCCGTGCTCCTGGATGTGCTCGTGCATGTCCAGGAGCCGGTCGCGGTACCCCTCGACGGTGAAGCCGGGCACGGTCCACAGCACCTTGCGCAGGAAGTGGACGACCGCGCCGACGTCGAAGAACGCGACGCGCAACGCCACCGGTTCCAACCGGAGCACCTCCAGTCCGACAGCCTCGGCGTCCGCACGTGCCAGCGAGGTGCTGCGGGCGTCGCTGACGGGCTGCGGTCCCATCATGAAATCGGTGAGCTCCCGATTTGATCCGGCGCCGATCTGCTGCGAGAAGTAGGTCCCGCCCGGCCTGAGCACCCGTGCGATCTCCGCCCACGGGGTCACCACGGGATGCCGGCTGATCACCAGGTCGAAGGCCGAGGAGCGGAACGGCAACGGCCCCTCGTCGGGTGCCTGGACGACCAGCGGCAGCTTCCGGGCGGCGACGAGAGCGTTGGGCGGCCACGACTCGGTGGCGGCCATCAGCGGTGGCAACGCGGGTGCGGACGCGGTGACCTCACCGCCGCCGGTCTGCAGGTCCAGCGCGGACTCCACGGCGCCGAGCCTGGCCGCGATCTGCCGCGCGTAGCCCCACGGCGGGCGTTCCTCGGTGGCGCGACCGGCGAACCAGGAGAAGTCCCAGCCCTCCAGCGGTACCGCCGCCCCCTCCGCCACCAGGTCTTCGAAGGTCCCCATGGCCGGACATGCCACCACATGCCCGTGTCGCGGGCCACTGAAAATGGCGGCACCTGCCCGGTGTCGCGAGACGCCGCGTCCTTCTTCGTCTCGCATCCAACCGGGCAGGTGCCGCAGGGGGTTACAACGACCGAACGGCCGCCCGGTTACGCCCGAAGGCGGTAGGCGCGCAACACCGTTTGGTCGACCGTGTTGCCGTCCGTGTCGGTCGCCACCACGCGTAGCGACACGTAACCCTCAGGCTTCCCACCCGCCGGCACGATCGACTTCACCGGCACCCAGTTGGCGCCGTCGTCGAACGATGCGTAGGCGTGCAGCTCACGAAGGGTGCCGGACGGACGCGACGCGGTGAACTTCGCGGGCATCGGCACGCCGGCCTTCCAGCTGTTGCGCAGGTCGACCGGCAGCGTGTAGTCGACCTCCAGCAACGGCAGCCGGCCCTCGTTGGCAGCCGAGAACTCCCACGCGGTGTGCACCTTGGTGGACAGCGCCGACGTGTCACGGGCCGCGTCCAGCGTCAGCGTGTAGCGACCGTCCCGGGCGGGAGCCGTGAAGGAGCCCTGCCGCACGTCGGCGGACCCCACGACCTCGTTGCCACGACGCAGTTCCGTCGAGCCGTAGCCGCTGTACGTCCAGCTCTCGACCCATCCGGAGCCGCCGAACGGCGAGATCCGGAAGTTGATCTGGTCGCCGGTCCGCTCCACACCGCCGCCCTGCGACCAGGTCACCTGGGTCGGACGGCCGAAGCGGGGTGACGACACCGCGCGGAGGTTCGTGCGTTCGTAGCACTGGCCGGCGGCGTAGGTCGACGGTGCGAGGTCGGACCACGTGGTGACCGTCGGGTCGTCGCCCCCGCCGAAGCTGCGGCCGTCGAAGCCCTCCTGGTACCAGGTGCCCGGCGTGAAGTACTCGGTGCGCTGAGCAGGGGCCGTCAGGAACTCGTCCAGCGGGCTCACGCGCTGGTTGATCGCGCCGTCGACGACCGGGTAGTTCCTGGTCCTGACGAAGCCGTCCGCGCCGGACGTGTGGTAGCGCGCCTTCACCTCGGCGAGGTCGGCGCGACGGAGGTGCTTGGTGCCGATCGGCAGTTTGCCCTTCTCCGGCAAGAACAACGTGTACGAGACCGGCGAGCCCGCGATGCTGCGCAACGTCAGCTGCGACGGCGTGACGGCGACGTGGTGTTCCGCCACCGCGATCACCGGGATGACGGTCTGCTCCTCGTACCCGAACGGCACCGGCCCAGCCCACAGCACGGCGAGGGCACCGGCCGCCTGCATCTCCCTGGCGACGTCGTACGGGTTCTCGCCCGCGGTGCGGACTAGAGCGAGCTTGCCGCGCACGTCCGCACCGCGTTCGGCCACGTCGAACCTGTGCTCGCCCACCGGCAGGTACTTGCTGCTTTCGTAGTACCGCACCGGGAACCCGCCGACGACCGAGATCAGCGGCTGCCCGGCCTTGAGCCCGGAGTCGTAGGTGAGGTCCGGCAGCGGCGAGCCGAACGACAGGCCGTACAGCGGAACCCTGCCGTCGATGACGCTGGCGACACCGCTGATCTTGCCGGGGGTGAACGGCACGGTCAGGTCGGCGTTGCGGTACCAGACCTCCGCGCCCGGATCGTCGATGTCGACGCTGATCTGCTTGCCCTGCCGGGCGTCCAGCGCGAGCGTCTGGTCGGTCCGCAACGACACCCGGCCGGCCACCTCGGTCGCGGACACCGGCGTGAACCAGGCGTAGTTCGGGGTCAGCTCGTCGATCCGGCCGAGCACCGCGTAGTCCGCCACCGGCAGCCGTGCCGAACCGGCACCGTTGGTGATGCTCAGCACCGAGGCTTCCCGTGTGGACAGATCGACCAGCACGACGAACTCGTTCGGGACGGGCTTGCCGTCACGGTTGGTCATGGTCACCGTCAGCGTGTGCTGTTCCTCCTGCACGTACGCGCCGACCGACGTGATCACCTCGACCCCGGCGGCGGAAGCCGTGAGGTGACCGAAGAAGGTGCCGTTGCCCTTGCTCGGGTCCAGCACCACGTCGACCGCCGCCGTGCCGCCCGCCGGTACCGTCACGGACGCCGGCACCGAGAAGTCCGCGCCCAGGTCGTGCTTCAGGGACAGCGTCACCGGCGCGGAGCCGTCGTTGCGGTAGGTGGTCGTCTTCGTGGACGTCTTGGTGTGCGGCCATTCCAGCAGGCCGAACGACAGGCTGCCGGCGTCCGCGCGCACCTGCTGCGTCACCGCGCGGGCGACGTCGAGCAGCCCGGTGCCGACGTTCGCGGACGTGTCGGCGACCGGCTTGGCCGTCGCCATCAGGTGCGCCTTCAGCTCGGCCGCGGTCCAGGAGGGGTTGCGCTGCGCCAGGATCGCCGCGGCACCGGCGACGTGCGGTGCCGCCATCGACGTGCCGGTCAGCCGCGCGTGCAGGTCGTCCACGGCGTACTCGGGCAGCGTGCCCGCGGCGCGTGCGGCCACGATGTCCGTGCCCGGCGCGGCGATGTCCGGCTTGACCGCGTAGTCCCCCAGCCGCGGGCCGCGTGACGACGAGTCCTCCAGCGTGCCGGTCTTGCGCAGGTTCGCCACCGCGAGCGCCGAGTCGGCGGACGCGGGAGCCGAGACCTTGCGGCGATCGCCCGCGTTGCCCGCCGCCACCACGAACAACGCGCCGGTTTCCGCGGTGAGCTCGTTCACCTTGCGCGACAACGGATCCGTGCCGTCGGACTGATCACCGCCCAGGGACATGTTGATCACCTTGGCCTTGACCTCGCGGGCGGCCCACTCCATGCCGGCCAGGATCGCGCTGTCCATGCACCAGTTCGCCTCGCACACCCGGCCGACCGCGAGCTTCGCGCCCTTGGCGACACCGGTGTACTTCCCGCCGTGGCCCGCGATCGTCGACGCGACGTGCGTGCCGTGGCCGATGTTGTCCTGGATGCCGGCGGTGGTGAAGTCCTTCGCCACCGACACGACGCCGGCGAGCTCGGGGTGGTTCTGGTCGTAGCCGGTGTCGAGCACGGCGACCGTGACGCCGGTTCCGTCGAACCCGGCCTGCCAGGCCTGCGGGGCGCCCACCATCGGCACGCTCTGGTCCAGCGTGATCTTCGACTTGCCGTCCAGCCACAGCTTTCCGGCGCTGCGGGCGTTCGCCCGGCCCTTCCAGCGCTGCGCCGCTTCCTTCTTCGGCACCGCGGCTGCCGCGCGAAGGCCGTTGTCCAGCACCGGAATCCGGTCGATCCTGTCGTCGGCGTAGCCGAACGAGTGCAATGCCGTGACGTCGAAGAACCGCTGGTCGACGCGATCCTGCCCCACCGCGTCGACCGCATCCGCCGGCACCACGTACTGGTGGTCGTTCTTGACGTACTGGGCGAACTGCATGCCCGGCCGGCCCTCGATCCGGACGAGCTCGCCTCGCTCGTTGACGACGACCTTGTCACCGCTGATCAGAGTGATGGTCGACGCCGGCTGAGGGCTCGCCGGTTGTGCCTGAGCCTGCGTCGCCGGGCTGATCAGCCCGGCGACGAGCGCGGTGGCCACAAAACAGCGCGCTATGCGCACCTGTCCTCCCCTAGGTGTGAACCTCTCCACCCCAGGAGACTCCGTTTGTTGCGTGAAGGTTGCTTCACGCTCCGCGATAGGTGCCGAAGCTCCAGCGGTTGCCCTCGGGATCGGCGACGGTGAAGCCGCGCGACCCGTAGTCCTCGTCCTTCAGCCCACGGATCTCAACCGCCCCGTGCGCCAGGCATTGCGCGTGAAGCTCGTCCGGCCGATCGGTCACCACGTACACGGACGCCGCGCCGACGTGCGTCGCCACGACCTCGCCGACCGAACGCCGCGCGGATCCCAGCATCACGCCGCCGCCCTCCGGCCAGACCAGCTCGCAGTGCACGACCTCGCCCTCGGCCTCGCCGGGCACCACCAGGTGCTCGGAGAAGCCGAACCCTTCCACGAGAAACCGGATCGCGGCCGGCGCGTCCTCGTAGCTCAACGCCGGCCAACAGGTAGGTGCAGGTGTGTTCATGGCCGCTACTGTGCGACCGGCACGTCCTCGCCGCCTTGTACGAATGGAAGCTCGGCCGCGATCCACTCGGTCGGCGTGGCCCCGCACAGCGCCCGCCAGTCCCGGTTGAAGTGCGCCTGGTCGGTGTACCCGCACGCGGCGGCGACCTCGGTCAGCGTGGGCCGGCGTTCGCCGCGCAACATCCGGTTCGCCCGCTCGAACCGCATCACGCGGGCCATGACCTTGGGCGTCAACCCGTACTCGGCGGCGAACCGCGCGCTCAGGTGCTGACGGCTCCACCCGACCTCGGCGGCGATCTCCGCGACCGGCACGCCTGCCGCGAGCCGCTGCCACGCCCACGCCACTTCGACCCGCTGCCGCACCGGCCGCACCAACCGGCCCAGCACGAGATCCAGTTCCGTGAACCGGTCCGCCCACGTGGTCGCAGTCTGCAGCCGTTCCCGCAGTTCGGCGGCAGGTGCGTCGAACGCGTCCAGTCCCACCGTGACGCCGGAGAGCTCACCGGCGGGCAGGCCGAAGAACGCCCGCATCCCCAACGGCGTGAGGTCGCACTGGACGCCGTGCTGGAACCCGTCGTGGGTGATGATCACGGCCTCGTCGTGCAGGCCGCCGCACAACGTGGCGAACCGGCCCTGGTCCAGGTCGACCGTGCCGTCCATGGTCACGACGAGCGTCAACGACCGCGACGGCAGGCCGCGGTGGATGCCGGGCTCGGTGCGCATCCGATACCCGGAGTACCGCGTGACGAACGGCCGCAGCCTCGGGTGCGGCAGGCCGACGACGTGCTCGACGTCCACGCGTCCGATGCTAGCCGTGCCGGTGCTCGATGAAGGGCGCCTTCATCGACCTGAGGTGGAACAAGGCGCCCTTCATCCACCGAACGCCTAGAAGAGTTCGCCCAGGACCAGGAGTCCGGCGCCGATCGGAACCAGGTCCGCACCGAACGACGTGACGCTCACGGCCACCTCGGGCATCGCCCGCAGGTACAGCTCCGGCGACTGCAGCACCTTCCGTCCACTCAGGACGATCTGGTCGAGGTCCAGCAGCTGCACCAGGTTCGTCACCGCGGCGGCGAGCACCCGTGCCGCCTCGACCCCGGTGGCGGCGGCGTGCACCGCCTCGACGCACCCGCGCCGTCCGCAGACGCACAACGGACCGTCCAGCTGGATCGTCGTGTGCCCGAACTCGCCCGCACCGGATCGTGCGCCGCGGTGGACCTCGCCGCCGAGCAGCAACCCCACGCCCAGACCGGTGCCGACGAACACCAGGGCGGCGTCGCGCAGAGGTCGTCGCCACGCCTCGGCCAGCACCGCCGCGTTGGTGTCCTTGTCCACCACCACCGGCAGCCCGAGCCGTTCCTCGGCCAACGCCCGCAACGGCACGGAAGACCAGCCAGGCAGGCCGTTCGGCGACACCACGCCGTCGCGGAAGTCGAGCGGCCCGGCGATCCCGATGCCGAGTCCGAGCACCTTCTCCCCCGGTTGCACCAACGACTGCAACGCGTCCAGGACGTCGGTCGGCGTGAACATCGGCGCCAGCGGCAGCACGGACGCCGACACCACCTCACCGGTCAGGCCGAGCCGCACCACGCGCAGCTCGTCGCGGTCGACGTAGGCCCCGTAGGCGTGAGCCCCGTCCGCGGCGAGCTGGAGCGCGGTCCTGGGCTTGCCCCGGCCGCCGTCCCGCATCGTGCCGGTTTCCTCCAGCAGTCCGGCATCGATGAGCCGCGCCACGATCTTCGACACGGCCTGAGGGGTCAGTCCGGCTCGTACGGCGATGGAAGCCCTGCTCAGAGCCCCGGACCGGACCAGGCGCAACACGGTCCGGTCGTTGTGCGAACGCAGTGAGGTGAGGTCCACCTGGCAATTATGCAACAGCGTTGTTTTAATCGGTGCCATGACACGAGTCGGACTGCTGGGCTACGGCATCGCGGGACGCGTCTTCCACGCGCCGCTCATCTCGTCGACGGAGGGCATGGACCTCGTCGCCATCGTCACGGCGCACCCGGAGCGGCAGGCCCGGGCCCGTGCCGCCCACCCGGACGCGAAGATCGTCACCGCCGACGAGCTGTTCGCGATGGACCTCGACCTGATCGTCGTCGCCACCCCGAACCGCACGCACGTCGAGTACGCCAGGAAGGCGATCGACAAGGGCGTCGCGGTCGTCGTGGACAAGCCGTTCGCGCCGACCTCAGCGGACGCGAAGGAGCTCGTGGCGGCCGCACAGGCGAAGGGCGTGCCGCTGACGGTCTTCCAGAACCGCCGCTGGGACAGCGACTTCCGCACCGTCCGCAAGATCATCGGCCAACTGGGCGACATCCGGCGGTTCGAGTCGCGCTACGAGCGCTGGGTGCCGGAGATCTGGGACAACTGGCGCGAGTTCGGCGCCCCCGAGGAGGCCGGAGGTCTGCTCTACGACCTCGGCGCGCACCTCGTCGACCAGGCGCTGCAGCTGTTCGGACCGGTCAGGCGCGTCTACGCCGAGCTGGACCTGCGCAGGCCGGGCGTGCAGGTCGACGACGACGTGTTTGTGGCGCTCACACACGAGAACGGCGTCCGCTCGCACCTGTGGGCCAACGCGCACGCCGCCCACCACGGGCCGCGGTTCCGAGTGCTCGGCAGCGAGGGCGCGTTCGTGATCAGCGGCATGGACGAGCAGGAGGACGCGCTCGACGCCGGCCGCCGCCCGACCGACCCGGACTGGGGTTACGAGACCCGCAGCGGCCAGCTCGGCGTTCTCGGCGACACCGTCGAAGTGCCCGTCGAGCTGGGCGCCTACGAGACGTTCTACGCGGAGCTGCAGGCCGGGCGGATCCGCGTCGACCCCGCGGACAGCGTGCACGTGCTCGAAGTCATCGAGGCCGCCTTCGCCTCCGCGCGCGAGAACCGGGTGGTGGAGCTGTGAGCCTCACCGGCGAAGAGCTGCTCGCCCAGGAGCGGCGCCTGCAGTTCGCCCGCTTCGGCAACGACGTCGCGATCGAGCTCGGCCTGCACCTGCTCGACGCGGCCCGCGAGCAGGGCCTGCCGATCGCGATCTCGGTGCGGCGCAACGGACATCGGCTCTTCCACGCCGCGCTGCCCGGCACCGCGCCGGACAACGACAGCTGGCTGGAGCGCAAGGCCCGCGTGGTCGACCGGTTCGGGCACAGCTCGTTCTACGTCGGCACGGCCTACCGAGAGAAGGGCAGGACGTTCGAGGAGGAGCCGCACCTGGACCCGGCCCTGTACGCGGCGCACGGCGGCGTCTTCCCGATCATCGTCCGCGGCACCGGCCCGGTCGGCACCGTCGGCGTGTCGGGACTGCCTCAGGCCGACGACCACGAGTTCGTCGTCACTCAACTGGAATCTTTCCTGAACTCCCGTGACGCGCAATAGCCACGAATAGCCGTTGGCACAAAATGTGGACACACCACTTCGAGTGGATTCAGTTCCACTCGGAGTGGTGTTGTATAGCAGCCCGGCATGCTTCACCAATGCGCACAAAAGGGTGACCTTACTGAGCCGAACGAGTACCGCATTCCACGTTGACCCGACTACCGGAAGTTGTACTCTCCGTAGCATCGACAGGCGTAAGACACCCGCCCGAATGTCGCCTTTTTGGCCCCTTCACAGCTCTCAATTGCGAGAACTAACGTCCGTTCCGGCTTATCGGATTGGTCCATTAGCGCAGTGCAGACATGATGGGGTGTGGGTTGTGACTGTGACGGATTCTGACCTCAATGAGGGCCGTCAGCAGCTGAGTTTGGGCACGGCCGCGGCACGCAATCTGGCCACGACCACCAAGTCCGTCCCGCAGATGCAGGGAATCACTTCCCGCTGGCTGCTCAAGGTGCTGCCCTGGGTCCAGGCCGCGGGTGGTGCGTACCGCGTCAACCGCCGGCTCAGCTACACGCTGGGCGACGGCCGGGTCTCCTTCACCAACATCGGCGCGGAGATCCGCGTCGTGCCCCAGGAACTGACCGAGCTCGCGCTGCTCAAGGGCTTCGACGACGACGCCGTGCTGGCCGCGCTGGCCGGGCGCTTCCGGCAGCGGGAGTTCGGCATCGGCGAGGTGATCGTCGAGAAGGGCCGTCCGCAGGACACCGTCGTGCTGATCGCGCACGGCAAGGTCGACAAGATCGGCACCGGCGAGTACGGCGGCGAGACCGTCCTGGGCAACCTGGCCGACGGCGAGTACTTCGGCGAGACCGTGCTGGCCGGGCCGCAGGGCGAGTGGGAGTACACCGCCAAGGCCGTCACCCCGGTCACCGCCCTCACGCTGTCCTGGGAGGACTTCCAGGCCCTCAACGGCGAGGCAGGCGGCCTGCGCGCACACATCCAGCAGACCTACAACAGCCGCAACAAGCCGCAGAACGACTTCGGCGAGGCCGAGATCGGCATGGCCGCGGGTCACGAGGGTGAGCCGGTGCTGCCCGGCACGTTCGTCGACTACGAGCTCTCGCCGCGCGAGTACGAGCTGAGCGTCGCCCAGACCGTGCTGCAGGTCCACACCCGTGTCGCGGATCTCTACAACAACCCGATGGACCAGGTCGAGCAGCAGTTGCGGCTCACGATCGAGGCCCTGCGCGAGCGCCAGGAGCACGAGATCGTCAACAACCGGTCGTTCGGCCTGCTGCACAACGCCGACCTCAAGCAGCGCATCCACACCCGGTCCGGCCCGCCCACCCCGGACGACTTCGACGAGCTGCTCTCGGTGGTGTGGAAGGACCCCGGCTACTTCCTCGCCCACCCGCGCACGATCGCCGCGTTCGGCCGCGAGTGCAACAAGCGCGGCATCTACCCGCAGCACATCGACTTCAACGGCCAGTCCGTGCCGGCGTGGCGCGGCGTGCCGGTGCTGCCGTGCAACAAGATCCCGGTTTCGGACACCCGCACGTCGTCGGTGATGCTCATCCGCGTCGGCGAGCAGAACCAGGGCGTCATCGGCCTGCACCAGACCGGCATCCCCGACGAGTACCAGCCGGGCCTGTCCGTGCGTTTCATGGGCATCAACGACCAGGCGATCATCAACTACCTGGTCAGCGCGTACTACTCGGCCGCGATCATGGTGCCGGACGCGATCGGTGTCCTGGAGCACGTCGAGCTCGGCCGCGAGGGCTGAGCCAAGAAATGGCTACAGCGTCGTTCACCATGCCGGAGTTCTACGTGCCCCACCCGGCGCGGATGAACCCGCACCTCGAACGCGCCCGCACTCACTCGACGCAGTGGGCGCGGGACATGGGGATGCTCGGCACCGGGGTGTGGACGCCGGAGATCCTCGCGGGCGACGACTACGGGTTCATGTGCGCGTGGACCCACCCGGACGCGCCCGCGGAGATCCTCGACCTCATCACGGACTGGTACGTCTGGGTCTTCTACTTCGACGACGAGTTCTTCGCGGAGTTCAAGCAGACCAAGGACGTAGCGGGAGCCAAGGCCCACCTGGACCGGCTGCCCGCGTTCATGCCGATCAACGGCACGGACGCGACACCGGAACCGCGCAACCCCACCGAACGCGGCCTCGTCGAGCTGTGGCAGCGGACCATCCCGCTGATGTCGCCCGACTGGCGGCGGCGGTTCACCACGAGCACCTGCAACCTGCTGCTCGAATGCATGTGGGAGATCAAGAACATGGCGTCCGGCACGGTCGCCAACCCCATCGAGTACATCGAGATGCGCCGCAAGGTCGGCGGCGCGCCGTGGTCGGCGAACCTGGTGGAGGTCTCCGAGGCGGCCGAGGTGCCCGCGTCCATCGCCGGCACCCGGCCACTGCGGGTCCTCTCCGACACGTTCTCCGACGCGATCCACCTGCGCAACGACATCTTCTCGTACGAGCGGGAAGTGCAGCGCGAGGGCGAGAACTCCAACGGGGTGCTCGTCTTCGAGAAGTTCTTCGGCCACGACACGCAGACCGCCGTCGAGGCGGTGAACGACCTGCTGACCTCGCGGCTGCACCAGTTCGAGAACACCGTGTTCACCGAGCTGCCGCAGCTGTTCGCCGAGCACGGCGTCGACCAGCTGGAGCAGGCGCGCGTGCTCAAGTACGTGAAGGGCCTGCAGGACTGGCAGTCCGGCGGGCACGAGTGGCATCTGCACGCGGGCCGTTACACCAAGGTCGAGGGCGGCGGCGCGGGCAACAGCGCCTTCTTCCGCACGATCCTGCGCGGGCCGACGGGCCTGGGCACGTCCGGCGCGTGGCTGGGGGTGAGTCGTGGCTGAGTTCGGCATGCCTTTCGCGGCAAGGCTTTCGCCGCACGCGGACCGCGTCCGCCGGCACACGAAGACTTGGGTGCGGGACATGGGCATGCTCAACGGCGCACCGTGGACCGAGGCGTTCTACGACGCGGCGGACTACGGCGGCTTCGGCCCGTTGACCCACCCCACGGCGTCGCTGGAGGACCTGAAGCACATCAACGACTGGCACACGTGGGGCTTCCACGTCAGCGACGCGTTCCTGGAGGGCTTCCTCCGCCCGCGCAACGTCGTCGGCGGCAAGGCCTTCGTCGCCCGGCTCAAGTCCGTGCTGACCGGATCGGGCACGCCGGCGAGCCCTGCCGAGCGAGGCCTGGCCGACCTGGTCTCGCGGTCCACTCTGGACTCGTGGGACCAGGAACACCTCGGCGAGTACCTGGACGCGTTGTCGTGGGAGCTGCACAACACCGCCCAGGGCCGGGTGCCCGACCCGATCGACCTCGTGGAGATGCGCCGGCGTTCGATCGCCACCGAGCTCTCCGCGAAGCTCGCGCGCAAGTCGGTCGGCGCCGAGCTGCCCGCGGAGTTGTTGCGCAACAGCACGATGCGGGCGCTCGTCGACTCGTTCGGCGACGTTCCCGCGCTGCGCCAGGAGATCGTCGGGTTCGACCGCCTCTACGGCACCGGCGGCAGCACCACCAGCGCGGTGCTCGCCGTGCGGCAGTTCTTCGACTGCGAGCAGCCGCAGGCGGTCTCGATCGTGGCCGACCTGATCGCGGCACGGCTGCGGCAGATCGTCGCGATCATCGGTGAGCTGCCGTCGATCGCGGCCGAGTACGACCTCGACGCCCAGGCGAAGGCCGGGCTGCACCGGTACGTCGAGGCGCTGAAGTCGTGGCTGGCCGGTGAGCTGCTCTGGACTCAGCGCTCCGGTCGTTTCACCTTCTCCCCCACCCGGAAGTCGTTCCACACCCCGTCAGGACTCGGCACCGCTGCCGCAGTCCTGGTTCGTTAGAAGATTGGATTCGCAGTGACTGTTACCGATCCCGGGGTTGACGACAGGCAGCTGAGCCTGTCCACGGCCGCGGCCCGCAACCTCGCCACGACCACCAAGTCCGCACCGCAGATGCAGGGCATCTCGCCGCGCTGGCTGCTGCGCATGCTGCCGTGGGTCGAGGCCAAGGGCGGTGCGTTCCGGGTCAACCGGCGCCTCGCGTACGCCATCGGTGACGGCCGGATCACGTTCACCAGCGTCGGTTCCGCGGTGCGGGTCGTACCGCAGGAGCTGGCGGAGTTCGTGCTGCTGCGCGGGTTCGAGGACGAGGCGGCGCTGACCGCCGTGGCGAACCGGTTCCAGCAGCGCGAGTACGAGCCGGGTGAGGTGATCGCGCGGCGCGGCGAGCCCGTCGACGAGATCGTCGTCATCGCGCACGGCAAGGTCACCAAGACCGGCGTCGGTGAGTACGGCGACGACGTGGCGTTGGGCACGATGGCGGACGGCGAGTACATCGGTGACGAGCCGGTCCTGGGCGGTGTCGGGAAGAACTGGAGCTTCACGGCGCGTGCGTTGACGCCGACGACCGCCGTCGTGCTGTCGCGGGCGACGTTCAACCAGCTCAACGGGCAGATCCAACCGTTGCGCGACCACATCGCGCAGCAGCTGGCGAGCCCGTCGAGCGCGTCGAACAAGCACGGCGAGGCCGAGATCGACATCGCGTCGGGCCACGACGGCGAGCCGACGCTGCCCGGCACGTTCGTCGACTACGAGCTGCGGCCGCGCGAGTACGAACTGTCGGTGGCGCAGACGATCCTGCGCGTCCACACGCGTGTGGCGGACCTCTACAGCCAGCCGATGGACCAGGTCGAGCACCAGTTGCGGCTGACGATCGAGGCGCTGCGCGAGCGGCAGGAGTTCGAGCTCGTCAACAACAAGGAGTTCGGCCTCATCGCGAACGCCGACCTCAAGCAGCGGATCAGCACCCAGTCCGGGCCGGTCACGCCGGACGACATGGACGAGCTGATCTCCCGGCGCCGCAACACCAGGCTGATCCTCGCGCACCCCAGGGCGATCGCCGCGTTCGGTCGGCAGCTGTCGGCGCGCGGCCTGTACGCGCCGACGGTCGAGGTCGAGGGCAAGCCCCTGCAGTCGTGGCGCGGCATCCCGATCGCGCCGTGCGACAAGATCCCGGTCAACAAGAACGGCACCACGTCGATCCTCGCGATGCGCCTGGGCGAGGAGAAGCAGGGTGTCGTCGGCCTGCGGCAGACCGGCATCCCCGACGAGTACGAGCCCGGCCTGAACGTGCGGTTCATGGGCATCGACGAGCACGCGATGCTCAAGTACCTGGTGTCGACGTACTACTCGGCCGCGGTGCTGGTGCCGGACGCGCTGGGCGTGCTGGAGAACGTGGAGATCGGTCTTTAAGCCATGACCGCCGAACTGACCGAACCTCTCGCGGCGGGCAGACCCGCCGGCGAGGTGCTCGCGTGGAGCCGGGGCCTCGTGCTCCCGGCTCTGCGCAAGGCCGTCGAACAGCTGCCACCGTCGCTGCGCACCGTCGCGGAGTACCACCACGGGTGGCGCGACGAGTACGGCAACCCGGTGCTGGAGAACGGCGGCAAGGCCATCCGGCCTGCGCTGGTGCTGCTGGCGGCGGAGGCCGTCGGCGGCAGCGCCTCGTCCGCCGTGCCCGCGGCGGTCGCGGTGGAACTGATCCACAACTACTCGTTGCTGCACGACGACGTGATGGACCGGGACACGACCCGTCGGCACCGGGCCACGGCGTGGACGGTGTTCGGGGTCAGCGCGGCGATCCTGGCCGGTGACGCGTTGCAGGCGGTGGCCGTGGACGTGCTGGCGGCGTCCGGGCATCCGCGTGCGCTGGAGGCGATCCGGACGCTGGGTGACGCCGCGGTGGCGTTGCTCGACGGGCAGGCGTTCGACCTCGGCTTCGAGACGCGTTCGGACGTGCGGGTGTCCGAAGTGGAGCAGATGGCGCGGGGCAAGACGGGCGCTCTGCTCGGTGCGTCGACGGCTCTGGGCGCGCTGTTCGGTGGAGGCACCGACGAGCAGGTCGAGGCCATGCGCGGCTACGGCGCCGAGCTGGGCCTCGCGTTCCAGCACGTGGACGACCTGCTCGGCATCTGGGGCGACCCGGCGGTGACGGGCAAGGCCGCGCACTCGGACCTCATGAGCCGCAAGAAGTCCCTGCCGATCGTGTACGCGCTGAACTCCGACGCCGTCTACGCGTCCGAGCTCGCGTCGTTGTACTTCGGCTCGCAGGAGATGAACGCGGAAACGCTTGCGCGGGCGGCTTCTCTCGTCGACCTGGCCGGTGGCCGGGCCTGGAGCCGGGCCCAGGCCGACGAACTGCACACGCAGGCCCTGGTCCACCTCGGCGAGGCCTCGCCGACCGCCCGCGCGGCGGTCGAACTGGGCACGCTCGCGCAACTGGTCACCGATCGAGACCACTGAAAGGCCTCAGATGAAGGAAAACCCGCCGCGTTCGGTGCTGCTCGCCTCACCCCGGTCGTTCTGCGCCGGCGTGGAGCGCGCCGTCGAGATCGTGGAACGGCTGCTCGACCAGCGCGGCGGCCCCGTCTACGTGCGCAAGCAGATCGTGCACAACATCCACGTCGTGCGTTCCCTGGAAGCCCGTGGCGCGGTGTTCGTGGAGGAGCTCTCCGAAGTGCCTTTCGGTGCCACGGCGGTCTTCTCCGCGCACGGCGTCTCCCCCGCCGTGCGCGCGGAGGCCGTCGAACGCTCGCTGGACGTGCTCGACGCGACCTGTCCGCTCGTGGCGAAGGTGCACTCCGAGGCCCGGCGGTTCGCCGAACGCGGTGACACAATCGTCCTCATCGGACACGCCGGGCACGAGGAGGTCGAAGGCACGCTGGGCGAGGCTCCCGATCGCGTCGTGCTGGTGGAGACCGTCGCAGACGTCGAGGCGCTGGACATCGCCGGTCCCGTGTCGTACTTGACGCAGACGACGCTGGCCGTGGACGAGACGGCCGAGGTGGTCGAGGCGCTGCACCGGAAGTTCCCCGAACTGCGCGGGCCGGGCTCGGACGACATCTGCTACGCCACCACGAACCGGCAGGTGGCGATCAGGGAGGTCGCCGCGCGGTCGGACCTCGTGCTGGTGGTGGGCTCGAAGAACTCCTCCAACTCGGTCCGGATGGTCGAGCTGGCGGCCCGTGGCGGCACGCCCGCCCACCTGATCGACGACGCCTCGGAGATCGACCCGGCGTGGTTGACCGGGGTGTCGACGGTGGGGGTGTCCGCCGGTGCCTCGGCACCACCCGAGCTGGTCGACGAGGTGGTGGCGGCGTTGCAGGCCATGGGACCGATCTCCGTGTCCACGCACACGACGGCCACGGAGACGATCTCCTTCACGGTGCCGTTGGCGGTGCGCCGTGCTGGCTGACATCACCTCGCCCGCGGACGTCCGCGCGCTTCCGTCCGCGTCGCTGCGGCCGTTGGCCGCGGAGATCCGGTCGTTCCTGATCTCGAAGGTGCACCGGACCGGCGGACACCTCGGCCCGAACCTCGGCGCGGTCGAGCTGACGATCGCGGTGCACCGGGTGTTCGCGTCCCCGGTCGACGTCGTGCTGTTCGACACCGGGCACCAGTCGTACGTGCACAAGATGCTGACCGGGCGGTGTCCCGACTTCGACTCGCTGCGCCAGGCCGGTGGCATGTCCGGCTACCCGTCCGCGGCCGAGTCGGCGCACGACGTGATCGAGAACTCCCACGCCTCCACCGCACTGTCCTATGCGGACGGTCTGGCCAAGGCGTTCGAGCTCGCCGGCGTGGACCGGCGGGTCGTGGCGATCGTCGGTGACGGCGCGCTGACCGGTGGGATGTGCTGGGAGGCGCTCAACAACATCGGTGGGTCGTCGCGACCGGTCGTGGTGTTGCTGAACGACAACGGCCGTTCGTACGACCCGACCGCGGGCGGCTTCGCGGCGTCACTGCGGTCCGGGACGGCCCGCGGCCTGTTCGAGGCGCTGGGCCTGGCCTACATCGGCGAGGTCGACGGCCACGACGTGCACGCCGTCGAGAACGCCCTGTGGGAGGCCAAGGTTCTGGGCCGGCCGGTCGTCGTGCACTGCAAAACCGTGAAGGGCAGGGGTTACGAGGCCGCCGAAACCGACGAGGCCGATCGCATGCACGCGGTCGGCGGGTCCGGTTCGCCCGGCGGCGGCACCTGGACGGACGTGTTCGCCGAAGAGATCGTCGCGATCGGCACAGACCGTCCGGACGTCGTCTGCCTGACCGCCGCGATGCTCGAACCCGTGGGCCTGCGCCCGTTCGCCGAACGCTTTCCCAGCCGTGTCTTCGACGTGGGCATCGCCGAACAGCACGCCGTGACGTCGGCCGCCGGCATGGCGATGGGCGGCCTGCACCCGGTGGTCGCCATCTACGCGACCTTCCTGTCGCGCGCCTTCGACCAGCTGCTGATGGACGTGGCACTGCACCGGTTGCCGGTGACGTTCGTGCTGGACCGGGCCGGCGTGACCGGCCAGGACGGCGCGTCGCACCACGGCATGTGGGACGCCTCCGTGCTGCCCGTCGTGCCCGGCCTGCGCCTGGCCGCCCCGCGCGACCCGTCGTCCCTGGCGTCGCTGCTGCGCGAAGCCGTCGGGGTGTCCGACGGCCCGACCGTCGTGCGCTACCCGAAGGCCGCGATCGGCCCGGACGTGCCCGCGTTGCGCCGGGTGAGCCACTTCGACGTGCTGCGCGAGGTCCCGGACGCCGAGGTGCTCCTCGTCGCGGTGGGCCCGCTGGCCGGCCCGTGCCTGGCCGCGGCCGGGGAACTGGCCGCACACGACGTGCGCGTCACCGTGGTCGACCCGAGGTGGACCGCGCCCTTGGACCCGCACCTCGTGAAGTACAGCGGTCGGCACCGCCTGGTGCTCGCCGTGGAGGACACGACCTCGACAGGTGCCCTGGGCGCGCGGCTCGGCCAGGCGCTGCCCGGCCACCGCGTGGCCACGTTCGCCCTGCCACCGCGCTTCCTGCCCCACGACTCACGCGCCCGCATCCTGCGCGCGCACGGCCTGGACGCGGCCGGCATCACGACGAGCGTGCTGAAGCGCCTCGGCGCGAAGTGACCACCCACCCGATCGCGAACGACACCGCGACCGCCCCGGCCCCCACCACAGGCGCCTTGACCTCAGCGGGCAGGTCGAACGGGCGCATCGCCGTCGCGAGGCTGAGCAGAACCGGCCCTTGCACGACGAACGCCACATAGGCCGACCGCGCCAGCCCTTCCGCGAACGGTCCCTGCCCGGTCAGCCTCCGTTGCGCCAGCCCGACGAGCCACAAACTGCCCGCGACGACCAGCATCCCCTCGACCAGCGCCAGCGCCGCCGCCTGCCACCTCCAGCCCCCGAGGAACGGTTCGGCGTTCGCGGCGAGGTCCAGCGCGCCCAACAGTGCCGCGGCGACGGGCAACACCGCGATCGTGGCGATGACGACGTTGCGACTGGTCCGGTAGAGGTCGTCCGGCACCCGCTGCGCGAGCCTCAGGCCGCCGACCGCGCCGAGCAGGAACATGCCGAGACACTGCGGCCACCACCACAGGTGCAGGTCGCCGATCTGCCCGCTCCTCGCCGGAAACACCAGCCGCGTCAGGAAAGTCGTCCCGGCCACCACCATCGTCGTGCCGAAGGCGGTTCTCCCGGTGATGGCGCGTTCTTTCATCGGCGGTGCGAAGGCCAGCGCGACACTGAAGATCAGCAGCACTCCCACGAACCACAGCGACCCGCTGTCCAGCAAGGGATCCCGCTGCGTGAACGCCTGCCACCAGCTCACGTTCCGGCCGGCGCCGCGGTAGGCGATCCACACGAACGTCGGCCACACGACGACCGCACTGACCACCCACGGCACACCGAGCCTGACCAACCGGTCGGCGACGAACCGCTGCCTGCCTTTGCGCACGATCGAGCCGGGCGTGAAGATCCCGGCCATGAAGTAGAAGGTGCCCATGAAGAACAACCCGGACGGCCCGATCAGCGCCGCCAGCACCGTCTCGACGCCGGGGTGGAACGTGACCTCGTTGACCTCGTCGTACGGCCAGCCCCCGATCGCGGCGTAACCGAGCAGCGCGTGACCGCCGATGACCCACGCCACGAGGACCACCTTCAGGTTGTCCACAGCGGACAATCTCATGCCGTCGATGGTCCGCTTCCGGGTGCGCGAACACCAGGGCCCTTGGCGCACGGGCGAAGGGGCGGACGACTCCTCGTTCTCGAAGGTGCCGCCCGCCTCCTGCTCAGTGCCTGGTGATCTCCAGCGGACCGAGCGTCAGGTCCACCGGCAACAGCCACAACCCGAGAATCAGCAACGCGATCAGCGCCGCGACCCGCAGTGTCGTCGGCCAGTTGCCGATCACCTGGCCCATCAGCCCGACCGAACTTTCCGGCCGTTCGCCGAGCGCTTGACTAACTCCTGGCCCAAGCCAGTTGATCAGCCGTGTTGCGACGACCCCTGGAATTCGCCGCCGGAAGGGGGCCGTTCGTGCTGTTCAGACTGGTTTGCGCAGAACCGCCACCGGAACCTGATCGCAACCTGACCAGGGGCACAGGTTCGTGCGCAGCAGCCAGGCGCTGACCGGTTTACAAGCGACGAAGAGCGGCAAGCGGTGTTCGGTACGGCCGATCAAGGTACGCCGAACCAAAACGGCCGTTTTCGCAGTTCAGAGGGCCTTCAATATTCCAGCGTCCACTGGAATTCCACATTCCGCCAATACCGGAATTTTCCACAACAACCTGCTCAGGGCCCGGCCTGGAACCAGCTTTGACCGGAATCGCATTTTGTTTGACTTCCTATTGCACAAATAATCGTCGACGCGCCAAGTTGGTGTGTTCGGTACCGCTCACCGCCGACGAGCGACCGCTCACCGTTTGGAGAGGTTCCAAGACGTTCTCGTCACGGGCGGTCGCCCGTGTACACGCCGAGCGTCCGGAACCGCAGACCCGGCTCCTGGTACTCCTCCATCGCGTGCGCGATCCACCCCACGATCCGCGCGATCGCGAAGATGGCCTCCCCCGCGTCCGGCGGCATCTTGAACATCAGACCGAACTGCGCCAGCGCCAGGTCGACGTTCGGGAAGGTCTGCAGCTGCGTGCCGATCACCTTGTCCGCCACCAGGTCGCCGTGGCTGCGCAGCAACGCGAGCAGGTGGTCGGCGCGCGGGTCGCGGTTGGCGTAGACGCGGTGACCGAAGCCCGGGATGGGCTGGCCGGATCGCAGATGTTCGGCCACGGCGCCCATCGGGTCGGACTCGGCCTGGGCGAGGAACCGGTGGGCGATGGTCGTGGCGGTGCCGTGCTTCTGGCCCTCCATGGCGCCCAGGCCTGCCGACACCACGGCGTACGGGTGGGCGTGGGCCGAGGCGGCGACGCGGGCGGCCAGGGTCGAGATGGCCAGGTCGTGGTCGGCGAGCAGGATCAGGGCGGCGTTGAGCAGGTCGGGCTGCGGGGGTTCCGGCGACAGGCGGGCCCACAGGCGGTCGGCGATGTCGGTGCCCTGTGGTTTGCTGACCAGCGGGAGGGACTCGACCACGTCGGCGATCAGGGCCTTGGCGGTGGAGACCGCGCGGTCGAGGTCGAAGCGCAGCGGGTCGCCGGCGCCGGCGAGGGCCACGGCCACGCGGATGCGGTCGGTCAGCGTGGCGCTGTCCGGAAGGGCCATCCAGATCTCCTGGCCCTCGGGGAACTGCAGACCGACGGTGTCGACGCCGGTCCACAGCCAGTGGGCCACGTCCTCGAAGCGCCTGGTGCTGGACAGCTCCGGAACGGAGCGGCCGCGGTAGTGGAGGCGGTCGTTCTCCAGCAGGGAGATGCGGGTGCGGATGCGATCGGTCACAGCCGCCACTGCTCCGCGCGCACCAGTGCGTTGCGCCAGGGCTTCGACCTCGCTGACGTCGAACATGCTGTGCCGGTTCAGCTTCTTGCTGGTCAGCAGGCCGCGGCTGACATAGGCGTACACCGTCGCCGGTTTCACACCGAGGCGACGGGCAGCTTGATTCGTCGTCAACATTGATTCCATCAACGTTGACTGTACATGAGATGTTGATGGACCCTCTTGTACATGTTGATTGATGCACCCAAAGGGCTTAAAGACGTCGTCGTCACCACGACCCTGATCGGGGACGTGAACGGGGCCGCGGGCTACTACCACTACCGCGAGCACGACGCGATCGAACTGGCCAGGACGCGGTCCTTCGAGGACGTGTGGTTCCTCTTCGTCGAGGGACGCCTGCCGAACGCCGAGGAGTCCGCGCTGTTCGCCGCGCAGACCGCACAACTCCGCCCGCTGCCGGCGACGATCCGCGAGGTGCTGCCCGCGATCGCACGGTCGGGGTGCACGGCGCTGGCCGGGTTGCGGACCGCGTTGTCGATGCTGCCGAGCCAGCCGATGTGGGACGCGCCGATGAGCACCAGGAAGGCGGACGCGCTCAAGGTCAGCGCGATGACGCCGACGATCCTCGCGGCACTGCACAGGCTCAAGCTCGGACTTGATCCGGTCAACCCCAGGGTTGATTTGTCAACGTCGGCGAACTGGTTGTACATGTTGACTGGACAGGAACCGTCAACGTGGACGAGCCGTGCGGTCGAGCAGTACTTGATCGCCACGATCGACCACGGGTTCAACGCGTCGACGTTCACCGCGCGCGTGGTCGCCAGCGCGGGCGCGGACGTCGTGTCGGCGGTGACGGCGGCGATCGGGACGTTCTCCGGGCCACTGCACGGCGGCGCGCCGGACCGGGCGTTGGAAGCGCTGGACCTCATCGGGACGCCGGACAACATCGACGCGTGGGTCCGCGAACGGATCGAGCAGGGCGACCGGATCATGGGTTTCGGGCACGCCGTCTACAAGACCGAGGACCCGCGGGCGCGGCTGCTCAAGGAGATCGCGCTGGAACGGCCCACGCCGTTGACCGAGTTCGCGGTCACGGTCGAGCAGCGGGTCACCGAGCTGCTGGAGGAGCTCAAGCCAGGACGGCAGCTGTACGCGAACGTGGAGTTCTACGCCGGCGTGGTGATGGAGCAGTGCGGGATCCCGCGTGAGATGTTCACGCCGACGTTCGCGTGCAGCCGGGTGATCGGGTGGTGTGCCAACGCGCTCGAACAGTCCGAGGACACGAAGATCATCCGCCCGGTCGCCCGGTACACGGGACCCCGGCCGAGGATCAGCCAGCCGCAGATCAAGTGAGGTACCGCAGGTCGTTGCGCACGCGGATGCGGTCGCGGTCGGTGACGTCGGACGAGCCCGCCAGACCGGCATCGCGGTCGCGGTGCCGGTCGAGCCAGACGGAGATACCTGCCAGGACGAGGACGATCGCTGCAAGAGTCATACGTGAAGTTTGCGACCATCGATATCCCGCCAACAGTGGCAGATCTGACGCAGCGCGCTAAAATCCTGCCATGCTGCGATCGGTGGCGGTTCCGCTCATCGACGGCGTCGCGCCGTTCGAGTTCGGCCTGCTCTGCGAGGTGTTCGGCGTCGACCGGACCGAGGAGGGCGTGCCCCTGATCGACTTCCGCGTGTGCGGCGAGCTCCCGAACCGGCCGGTGCCGACGAACATCCGAGGCGTCAGCATCACGCCGGAGCACGGGTTCGACGCGCTGCTGGACGCCGACCTGGTCGCCCTCCCGGCCGCGCGGATCCGGGACGTCTACCCCGAGAAGCTGCTCAAGACCGTGCAGGAGACCGGCGCGACGCTGCTCAGCGTCTGCAACGGAGCGTTCATCCTCGGCGAGGCCGGCCTGCTCGACGACCGCCGCTGCACCACGCACTGGCGCGAGACGAGGGAGTTCACGGCCCGGTTCCCGAAGGCCCACCTGGACCCGGACGTGCTGTTCGTGGACGACGGCAACATCATCACCAGCGCGGGCACGGCCGCGGGCATCGACGCCTGCCTGCACCTCGTCCGGCGGGAGCTGGGCACCAAGATCGCCAACATCATCGCGCGCCGGATGGTCGTGGCGCCGCAGCGCGACGGCGGTCAGCGGCAGTTCGTGGAGCTCCCGATCCCCGAGTGCAGCTCGGACAGCCTGGAACCGGTGCTGGAAAGAGTGCTGGAAACGATCGAGGACAACCACACGGTGGCGTCCATGGCGAAGCTCGCCGTCATGTCCGAGCGGACGTTCGCGCGGAAGTTCGTCGCGGAGACCGGCACCACCCCGAACAAGTGGCTTTCACTGCAAAGAGTGCTGCACGCGCGCAGGCTGCTCGAAGAGACCGACCTGGACGTCGACACGGTCGCCGTCAGGTCAGGCTTCGGAACAGCCGCCCTCCTCCGGCACCACTTCCATCGGGTCGTCGGCATCGCACCGAGCGATTACCGCCGCACATTCTCCTGTCGTTAGGCGCGTGAAGATCTTCTCCGAGATCTCCCGCAGCGCCTCCACCTCGGCGTCGGAGAGCAGGTCGAACACCAGCGCGCGCACGGTCTCGGCGTGCGCGGGCGCGGCGGCCTCGATCGCGGACCGGCCCAGGTCGGTCAGCACGACGAACGACCCGCGCCCGTCGCTGCGGCAGTTCTCGCGGCGCACCAGCCCGCGCTTCTCCATCCGGGCCACGTGGTGTGAGATCCGACTCTTCTCCCAGTGCAGGGACCGAGCGAGCTCCAGCACGCGCACGCGTTCCTCAGGCGTGTCGGTGAGCTGCACCAGCACGGCGAAGTCGGCCATCGAGATGTCCGAGTCGACCGACATCTGCCTGCTCAGATGGGCGTTCAGTTCCCCCTGCATGCGGACGTAGGCACGCCACGCCCGCTGCTGCTCCGGTTCCAGCCATCTCGTCACGTGCTCAGCATACGGGAATAGTTGACACATCATCCACGTTCGGGCAGGGTGGATGACACTTCAACCAAATCGAGCAACCGAAGGACTGACCACCATGACCACCGCCACCAACCTCTCCGAACTGACCGGCGCCTACGTCATCGACGCCTCGCACTCCCGCATCGGCTTCGTCGCACGTCACGCGATGGTCACCAAGGTCCGCGGTGCGTTCAACGAGTTCGACGGCAAGATCAACATCGACGGTGACAAGCCGGAGAACACCACCGCCGAGGTGACCCTGAAGGTCGCGAGCATCGACACCCGCAACGCGCAGCGCGACGGTCACCTGACCACCAACGACTTCCTGGACGTCGAGAACTTCCCGGAGATCACGTTCGTCTCCACCGCCGCGAAGCAGATCGACGACGACAACTTCGAGATCACCGGTGACCTCACCATCAAGGGTGTCACCAAGAGCATCTCCATCCCGTTCGCCTTCGAGGGCGTGGCCGTCGACCCGTTCGGCAACACCCGCGTGGGCTTCGAGGGCTCGCACACCATCAACCGCAAGGACTACGGCGTGACCTGGAACGCCGCGCTGGAGACCGGCGGCGTCCTGGTGAGCGAGAAGGTCGTCCTCGAGTTCGAGATCTCGGCGATCAAGCAGGCCTGACCACGGCCACCGGGCACGGGGCGTGGTGGATCAGGGCCTGCGAGGTAGACCCGAGCAGCATCCCGGCGAATCCGCCACGCCCCCGCGAGCCCACCACGAGCAGGCCCGCCCGTCGCGCCAGCTCCAGCAGCAACGGGATCGGCCGCTCCCCCACCACGAGTTGTTCCACCGCGACGTCCGGGCACTTCTCCAGCCACCCGGACATTCGCGTGCTCAACAGCGACGACTGCTCGTCGAGGTGCGCCATCACCGCCATGAGCGGCGCCCCGGACGCCGCCGCCTCGTCGAACGCGAAGCCGACGGCCGGGTCCGACTCCGGCGAGAGATCGACGCCCACCACCACTGGCCCGTCGTGGTTGTTACCCCGCACCACCACCACAGGACACTCTCCATGTTGCGAGAGCGCCAGCGCCGTTGAGCCCACCAACGCTCCGGTGAACCCGCCCAGTCCATGCGACCCCACCACGACTTCCCGCGCGCGTGCTGACTCCGCGAGCAACACGGGCGTGGGATGTTCCATGCGCAGGTCGTGCTCCACGGGCACATCAGGTGCTTCGGACCGTGCGACAGCAACGGCCTGAGAGAGCCACATCCGCCCTTGGTCATACATCGCCGACCGCAGCTCACGTGCCGACGAGATGACTTCGGGATACCCGCGCGTGGGGAGCGTGTACGCGTGCACCAACCGCAACGGCGCGTCGTGCAATTTGCACGCCCGCGCGGCCCACGCCACCGCTGCGAGCGCGGACGAGGATCCGTCGACACCGACCACCACAGGCAGTGCGCTCATGATCCCAAAACTAGGCCCGATCGTCGTAGCGAGCCGTGTGCCGTTGGTCCCCTTCTGGCAGAGTCTTTGGGCTACCGTGTCACGAATGGCGACGCGTGTCTTCCTCGTCGATGATCATGAAATCGTCCGCCGCGGCATCGCGGACCTGCTCGGTGAGGAGTCCGACCTCGAAGTGGTCGGTGACGCCGCGTCGGTCGCGGAGGCCCTGGCCAAGGTGCCGGGCGCCGAGGCCGACGTGGCGGTGCTCGACATCAGGCTCCCCGACGGCAACGGCATAGAGCTGTGCCGCGAGCTGCGCAGCCGCATCCCGGGCCTGCAGTGCCTGATGCTGACGAGCTTCGCCGACGACGAGGCGCTGTTCGACGCGATCATGGCGGGCGCGTCCGGGTTCGTGCTCAAGCAGATCCTCGGCGCCGACCTGGTGAACGCGGTCCGCACCGTCGCAGCAGGACAGTCGCTGCTCGACGCCCGCACGACTTCGGCTCTGCTGAACCGGATCCGGCGTGAGCGCGAGGAGGGCGACCCGCTGCGGATGCTCAGCGAGCAGGAGCGCACGGTGCTCGACCTGATCGGCGAGGGCCTGACGAACCGGCAGATCGCCGAGCGGATGTTCCTCGCGGAGAAGACCGTCAAGAACTACGTCTCGCACCTGCTGGCGAAGCTCGGCATGCAGCGCCGCACGCAGGCCGCCGTTTTCGCCTCGCAGTTCCGCAAGGACGGCGAGAAACCCCGCCAGGCCTGACAGGACTACGTGACCGGGAGCGGCACCCGCCACACCACGCAGGCGCCGCCGCCCTCGGTCGCATGCACCGCGAACGTGCCGCCGAACTTCTCGGCACGGCGCGCGAGGTTGCGCAGGCCGCTGCGAGAAGCCTCGGGCGGGATGCCGATTCCGTTGTCCTGCACGGTGATCACGACGTCCTCACCGGCGTCGATCAGCACGGTGAGCTCGGTCGCCTCGGCGTGCCGCACGGCGTTCGTGACGGCCTCGCGCACCACGGCCTCGACGTGTTCGGCGAGCTCGGGCGGCACGGAGTTGTCGACGGTGCCGGACATCCGGACCGCGGGTGACAGGTGAGTCGCCTCGGTCAGGCCGGCCACCAGGTCCAACAACCTCCGCCGCAACGAGGTGTTGTCGGTGGAGTGCAGGTCGAAGATGGACGTGCGGATCTCGCGGACGGTCTCGTCGAGCTGTTCCACGGCGGTCTGCAGGCGGGCGGCGATCTCCGGTTCGGTGATGCGCCTCATGGTCGCCTGCAGGGTGAGGCCCGTCACGAACAGCCGCTGGATGACGTGGTCGTGCAGGTCGCGGGCGATCCGGTCGCGGTCCTCCAGCACGTACAGCAGCCGCTGGGAGCGTTGCTGCTCGGCGAACTCCAGCGCGACGGCCGCCTGGTCGGCGAACGACGCGAGCACCGGCACCTGGTCGGGCAGGAAGCGGGTCTCACCGCCGCGACGCAGCACGACGAGCGCGCCGGTGACCGCCGGGCCCGACCGCAGCGGCACCGCGAGCGCGGAGCCGAACGCCGTGCCCAGGTCGTCCACGAGCAGCGGCACGCCGGAGCGGATCACCTCGTCGACCGCGTAGTCGGCGGCGTCGAAGTCGTCGATCCGCAGACCGGCGCTCGCCGCCACGGACAACGGCGTGTCCTCGCCGTCGCCGAGCACGACGAGTGCCGCGTCGGCGCCCGCCAGCTCGACGGTGCGCTGGGTGATGAGGCGCAGCGCGTACTCGCCGGACGCGCCGCCGAGCAGCTCGGAGTTGACCTCGCCGATCGCCTCCAGCCACCGCTCGCGCATCCGGGACCGTTCGAACAGCCTCGCGTTCTCGATCGCGATGCCGGCCGCCGCGGCCAGTGCCTGCAGCACGGCCTCGTCGTCGGCGGTGAACTCGGCGGCGTCGATCTTCTCGGTCATGTAGAGGTTGCCGAACACCTCGTCGCGCACGCGCACGGGCACGCCCAGGAAGCTGTGCATCGGCGGGTGGTTGGGCGGGAAGCCGACCGACATGTCGTGCTGGGCCAGGTCGCGCAGCCTCAGCGGCGTCGGGTCCTTGATCAGCAACCCGAGCAGGCCCTTGCCCTCGGGCAGGTGGCCCATCGTGGCGCGCGTTTCCTCGTCCACGCCCACATAGACGAACTCGGACAAATCGTCACGCGTGCCGAGGACGCCGAGCGCTCCGTAACGGGCACCGACGAGGTCGACCGCCGCCTGGACGATGCGCTGCAACGTCGAATCGAGCTCCAGCCCGGACGCGACGGCGAGCACGGCGCTGAGCAGCTCCTGCATGTGGTCACGCGTGGTCACGATCTCATCCATGCGGTCTCGGACCTCGTCGAGCAGCTCGTCGAGGCCTCGGCGACCAGGCATGTCAGGCACGACGACTAGATTCGCACACTTTCACCCATCGCACGGCCTTGTCCGCCCATCGCACGGCCCTATCAAGAGGGGACCTTCGACCGTGGCCGACCCGGCGTCGGAGACCTGACAGTGTGAGCATGACGATCGCCGTGCCCGACTCACTCGGACTCGCGGGTGAGGACGTGCGCGGCGTCCTCGCGCTCGCGAGAGCCGCCGCGCCCGGCGTGCGGTTCGAGGTGCGGCCCGAGCAGATCGAGCTGCACACCACGGCCCCGCACAGCAGGGAAACGCAGGTCGCCTGCGGGGTCGCGCTGCTCAACGTCCGGCTGGCGTTGCAGGGTCACGGCATCCGTCCACTGGTGACGTTGCTGCCCGGCCCGAGCGCCAACGACGCCGCCGCGGCCGTGCGGCTCGGCGGCTACCAGAAACCCAGCCCGGACGTGCTGGCGTTGCTGCACGCGCTGCGCACGAACCGTCGCACGTGGACGACGTTCCCCGAGCTGGCCTCCTGTCGCGGCCTGCTGTCCCGCGCGGCCGAGGTGGAACGCGCGTGGCTGCACGTGACCGGCGGGACCGAGCTGGTGCTGTGCACGTTCAGCCAGGGTGCCGCAGCGGAAATCCGTGCGGGACAGGCGATGCAGCGCGTCGTGCTGACCGCCGGGACGGTGGGGATCGCCGTCTCGCCCGCACTGGACCCGATCAGCCTGTCCGCGTTGCGCGCGGACCTCCGCCCGTGCCTGGGCAACACGCTGGTGCCGCAGATGGTCCTGCGACTGGGCGCGGGGTAGGCCGTGCCCGTCCCGCGGCGCGCGGGGGTCATGTGACTCGCGGCGCGGGACGGGCCGGCATCCCTCTACCCAGAGGTACTACGTGGTGATGAACTTCGTCGGGTCGGCGACCGGGGACTCGACGACCAGGTCCTTGTACTCGTCCTCGATGCCCTTGTTGTGGATCTGGATCGCCACCGGTGCCTCGCGGCCGGCCGGTTCCTTCTTGTCCTCGAACTTCAGGACTTCCGTCGCCTTGCACTTGGTCGCGCCGTCGGGCAACGGGCAGCACGCCATGCGCGCGACCCCGGTGTCACCGTTGGCGAGGATCTCGCACTGCGCCCACTTCTTCACGTCGATGTTCGGGTGCGGGTACTTCGTGAAGAGCTTGCCGCCTCCGTTGTTGTGGCCCACCCGGTAGTCCCACGCGCCGCCGTTCGGCGGCTGGAACTGGATGGCGCCGAGGCCGTTCAACGGGGGCGTGGCGATCTTGCCCCAGATCAGCACGGTCGGCCGGTGGTTGCCGGAGATCTGGCGCACCTTGAAGATCCAGCGGAAGCTCTTGTACTGCTGCTTGTTGTAGTAGATCCAGCCGCGCGTGGTGTCCTTCTTGCTGGCGATCGCGCCGTCCTTCACGACGAACGCGTCCTTGGCGTGCATGGTCCAGCCGTCGAGCGTCTTGCCGTCGAAGATGGGCACCAGCACGGGATCCGCGGCCTGGGCCGGGGTCGTTCCCGCGACGAGCGCCAGCACGAAGGCAGCGACTATCCACAATGGACGACGAAACATTTGTGACCGTCCTCGGCTCCGAGGTGTTCGGCAGCGACGGTGCAGCCCACGTTAGAACCGAGACATCGGAGCAGTCAACGGAAACCGGTGTTTCTGAAAACGGACAAACTCTAACGGGCCAACACCGCCCTCCACAGCAGCCTGGCCAGCTCCGGGTGGCAGATGTCGTTGTGGGCACCGGCGATCCCGTCGATGCGGCGGATGACCGACGAGCAGTCGACGTTGTGCACCTGCCCCCTGGTGAGTTCGCCAGGAGACCCGATGTTGTGGCCGTGGGCGTAGGTGCCCTGCACGCCGTGCGCGCCGATGGCGCCGTACTTCGGGTACTCGTCGAGGTCCACCTGACGGCCCGACCGAGCGGCCAGCGGGTAGAACCGGCCGATCGCGTAGTCGTGCGCGGAGGTCGTGACGATGATCGGCCCCGGCACGCGGGCGAGCACGCCGCGGAAGTAACCGGAGCCGGGTTCGCCGGGCAGCCGTTCCGCGAACGACCACAGCGACATCGCGCCCTGCACCAGGGTCAGCGTCGCGGCCGGCACCACGTTCGCCATCGCGGTGGCGGTGATGCAGCCGAAGCTGTGGCCCATCAGGTGGATGCGCGCGTTCGGGGCGGCCTGCGCGACCTCGCGGGCGATGCGGGCCGCCCCGCTCTCGCCGAACACCTTGGCGCGCCGCTTCATCTTCCAGAACGTCAGGATCCGCAACGGGGACAGGATCCCGCCCAGCGCGGGGTCCTCCAGGCACGCGCGGTAGAGCTGCTCGGCGTCGAACGACATCCCGTCCTCGCCGGGCAGGTCGGGGACCGAGCTCTCCAGGTAGTCGTAGGCCTGCTTGACGGCGGCCGACATCCGGCACGGGTGCTGCCGCGCGGCCTCGACGATCGTGCGCACCGCGGCGGTGCGCCCCGCCCCGCCGCCGAGGCGTTGCGCGGAGGCCTTGATGAACTCGTCGGACCGCACGTCCTCGTCGCCCCACGCCTTCGAGGGCCAGTGCAGGCCCACGAGCAAGGACTTGAAGCCGCCGGGAAGCCCGTGTGCCGCTTCACGTTCCGCACGGCAGTCGGCCATCGTTTTGATCCACTGCCCGTACTGCTCGCGGGCGGCGGGGACGTCACCGTTCCAGCCGTGGATGAAGAAGAACACGTCGGTGACGCCGCGCCGGGCGTCCCACAGGACGTCCGCGCTCTCGCGCCCCCGCTCGTTGCCGGTCTCGTCGAAGCAGACGAGGTGATAGCTGATGTCGTGACCTGGCACGGATTCTCGGGACATCGCGGATCACCACCACACACAATGCGCGCCCTACTGTTCTCCGGTTATCGGAACTCCAGCGGCTCATGTGTAGCTTCGGCGATCAGGAAAACCCGTTCGGACCAGGGGATTCACCCCGATTGCGCCGGTAGTGGCGCGCGGCGCGGACCCTGTTGCCACAGGATGGCGAGCACCATTCGCGGCGCGGGTGGTCCTTCACGAAGTACAGCACGCAGCCCGGTGCATGACAGGCGCGCAACAACACCCGGTCCGCCCCGGTGAACAGCTCCACCGCCTCCGCCGCGATCGAGGCGAGCGCCTGACAGGCGGGCGAGCCCTCGCTTTCGTTGTCCCGCAACAGTTCCCCGTCCCGCACGACCAGCCGCGGCCACTGCGGCGCACTTCTGGCCGCGCGGTTCACCTCGGCCACCGCCCGTTCCAGATCACGGTTCCGCGCGACCGCGCGCGCGTCCTCGGTGAGCACGCCGGCGAGGTCGCGGAGCGCCTGCCGCAGCGCGCGAAAGGCCTCCAGGTCGCCCTGGTCGACCGGCACGCCCAGGAAGTCGCGGAGTCCACCGACCGTGGTCAGGTCGTCGTTCACCTGCGACCGATTGGCCCAGATGGTGTTCATCAGCAGAACCGGACGGGGTTCGTCGGGCGTCAGCACGTCTAACGGTAACACACGCTTGCATCCGTTAGACACTCGTTCTAACGTTTAGAGCATCGACCAACCGTTGGAGGGACCGCCCGTGACCCTCGTGCCCCCGTTCGACGCCGACACGGCCAGCCGGAAGGTGCGGGCCGCCCAGGACGCCTGGAACACCCGCGACCCGCACCGCGTGGCCGCCGCCTACACGCCGGACTCGGTGTGGCGCAACAGGTCCGAGTTCGTGCGCGGTACCGGCGAGATCGTCGCGTTCCTGACGAGGAAGTGGGAGCGGGAGCACGAGTACGTGCTGCGGAAGTCGCTCTGGGCATTCGGGGACGACCGCATCGCCGTGCGCTTCCAGTACGAGTGGCACGACGACGAGGGCCAGTGGTGGCGCAGCTACGGCAACGAGAACTGGGAGTTCGCGCCGTCCGGTCTGATGAGCAGGCGCGAGGCGAGCATCAACGACATCAGGATCGCGGCAGCAGACCGCCGCATCGACCCGGATTCGACCTGCGAGATCCCCACGGGGTAGCGAGATGCACGTCGAAGCGTTGTGGCGCTACCCGGTGAAGTCACTGGCGGGCGAACCACTTCAGGAGGCGGAGTTCACCCGCGACGGCGTGGCGGGCGACCGGCTCGTCCACGTCCAGGGCCCGCGCGGGGTGCTGACCGGGCGCACGCGGTACGGCCTGCTGACCATCCCCGCCTCCACCGGCCCGGACGGCCCGTTGGTGGACGGGCATCCGTGGGACAGCTGGGAGGCGCACGCGCTGGTGCTCCCGCACGGAGGCCGGCTGACCCGCTACACCGGACCGGAACGCTTCGACGTGCTCAACGTCCTGGTGGCGACCGACGGCCAGGTGCAGGCGGCCGGGATCGACGTGCGGCGGTTGCGGCCCAACATCCTCATCGGCGGCGTCGAACCCGGCGAGGAGGACGGGTGGCCGGGCCACGCGCTGGTGGTCGGCGACGTCGTGATCGGCATGTTCAAGAAGCGCGCCCGATGCGTCGTCACCACGATCGATCCCGACACCGGGGCGCAGGACCTCGACGTGCACCGGCGGATCCGGCACGAGTTCGGTGGCGTGCTGTGCCTGGACAGCTGGGTGATCCAGCCCGGCACCGTGCGGGTCGGCGACCCCGTCGAGGTGGTGCCGACCGACGAGCTCCCCGACCGGATCGGCGGGTGGATCGTGGGCCGCCCCTACGCGGTCTGAACCGCGATGAAGGGCGCCTTCATCCACCTCACGTGGATGAAGGCGCCCTTCATCGCTCTCAGATGTTGCGGCGGTACTGGCCGCCCACCTCGAAGAAGGCCTCGGTGATCTGGCCGAGCGTGCACACGCGTGCGGCGTCCATCAGCACGGCGAACACGTTCTCGTTCGTCTGCGCCACCTCACGCAGCCGCGCGAGCGCCTTCTCCGCCTCGTCGCGGTGCGCCGCCTGGAACGCACGCGTGCGCTCGACCTGGGACTGCTTCTCCTCCTCCGTGGCGCGGGCGAGCTCGATCTTCACGTGCTCCCGCTCGCCGCCCTCGGGCAGGAAGGTGTTGACGCCGACCAACGGCAGCGAGCCGTCGTGCTTGCGCTGCTCGTAGAGCATCGACTCGTCCTGGATGCGGCCGCGCTGGTAGCCGGTCTCCATCGCGCCGAGCACGCCGCCGCGTTCGGAGATGCGGTCGAACTCCATCAGCACGGCCTCTTCGACCAGGTCGGTCAGCTCGTCGATGACGAACGAGCCCTGCAACGGGTTCTCGTTCGCGGACAGGCCCCACTCCTTGTTGATGATCATCTGGATGGCCATCGCGCGGCGGACGGACGACTCCGTGGGAGTGGTGATCGCCTCGTCGTACGCGTTGGTGTGCAAGGAGTTGCAGTTGTCGTACAACGCGCAGAGCGCCTGGAGGGTCGTGCGGATGTCGTTGAAGTCCATCTCCTGCGCGTGCAGCGAACGGCCCGAGGTCTGCACGTGGTACTTGAACTTCTGCGAACGCTCCGCGGCGCCGTAGCGGTCGCGCATGGCCACGGCCCAGATCCGGCGCGCCACGCGGCCGATGACGCTGTACTCGGCGTCCATGCCGTTGGAGAAGAAGAACGACAGGTTCGGCGCGAAGTCGTCGATGTGCATGCCGCGCGCGAGGTACGACTCGACGTAGGTGAAACCGTTGGCCAAAGTGAAAGCCAGCTGCGAGATGGGGTTCGCGCCGGCCTCGGCGATGTGGTAGCCGGAGATCGACACCGAGTAGAAGTTGCGCACCTGCTGCTGGATGAACCACTCCTGGATGTCCGCCATCATGCGCAGCGAGAACTCCGTGGAGAAGATGCAGGTGTTCTGGCCCTGGTCCTCCTTGAGGATGTCGGCCTGGACCGTGCCGCGGACGTTCGACAGCGCGAACCGGCGCAGCTGCTCGTACTCCTCGGCGTTCGGCTCGCGGTCGTGCTCCGCGCGGAACTTGTCGACCTGCTGGTCGATCACCGTGTTCAGGAAGTAGGCGAGGATCGTGGGCGCCGGGCCGTTGATCGTCATCGACACGGACGTGGTCGGCGCGACGAGGTCGAAGCCGTCGTACAACGCCTTCATGTCGTCCAGCGACGCGATGGAGACACCGGACGTACCGATCTTGCCGTAGACGTCCGGCGGGGTGTCGGGGTCGCGGCCGTAGAGCGTCACCGAGTCGAACGCGGTCGACAGGCGGGTGGCCGGGCTGCCCTTCGACAGGTACTTGAAGCGGCGGTTGGTGCGGAACGCGTCACCCTCGCCCGCGAACATGCGCGCCGGGTCCTCGCCCTCGCGCTTGAACGGGAAAACCCCGGCGGTGTACGGGAAGAAGCCCGGCAGGTTCTCCTTGCGCAGGAACCGCAGCAGCGAACCCCCGTCGTCGTAGCGGGGCAGGCTGACCCGGCGGACCTGGTTGCCGGACAACGTCTCCCGCGTCAGTTTGGTGTGGATCTCCTTGTCCCGCACCTTGAACACGAGCTCGTCACCGGAGTACCGCTCGCGGGTCGCCGGCCACTGCGCGAGCAGCTCCTGCGTCTCGCGGTCGAGCTCGCGTTCGGCGTCCGCGGCCAGCTCCGCGATGTCCGCGACGCCCTTGCCCGCGGCTTCCAACGCCTTCTGCGCGCCGACCAGCTGGGTGTGCGCGCGGACCGCCTCGACCTGCTCTTCGGTCTTGCGGTGGTAGCCGCGCACGGTGTCGGCGATGTCGCTGAGGTAGCGCGCGCGAGAAGCGGGCACGATCGTGGACGCCGACGTGGACGTCTTGCCGTTGACCGGCGCGAGAGAGCCTTCTTCGACCTGGAGGCCGTGCTCCACGAGCCCGTCACGCAGGAACTGGTAGAGCGCGGTCACGCCGTCGTCGTTGAACGTCGCGGCGGAGGTGCCGAACACCGGCATGTCCTCCCACTTCGCACCGAACGCCTCACGGTTGCGCACCATCTGCCGCGCCACGTCACGACGCGCGTCCTCGGCACCGCGCCGCTCGAACTTGTTGATCGCCACGGCGTCGGCGTAGTCGAGCATGTCGATCTTCTCCAGCTGTGACGCGGCACCGAACTCCGGCGTCATCACGTACAGCGAGAAGTCCACGAACGGCACGATGGCCGCGTCACCCTGGCCGATACCGGGCGTCTCGACGATGACCAGATCCGCGCCGGATGCCTTGCACGCCGTGATGGCCTGCTCCAGCCCGTCCGGGATCTCACTGCCCGCACGGCGCGTGGCCAGCGAACGGAAGAACACCCTGTTGCCATCGAGACAGTTCATCCGGATGCGGTCGCCGAGCAGCGCGCCACCGCCGCGGCGCCGCGTCGGGTCGACGGCCAGCACCGCGATGCGCAGCTTGTCCTGCTGGTCGAGCCGGAACCGGCGCACCAGCTCGTCGGTCAGCGACGACTTGCCGGAACCGCCGGTGCCCGTGATGCCCAGGACCGGCACCTTGCGCGTGGTCTCCAGCGGCTGGGCGATGCCGGCCTCGATGTGCGTGATCGCCCGCGCGAGCGCCTCGTCCGCACCGGTGAGCAGCGCGTCGCGACTGAACGGCTCGGTGAGCGCGTGGTCGCACTCCTCGATCATCAGGTTGATCATGCGCGCCAGCCCGAGCGTCTGCCCGTCCTGCGGCGAGAAGATCCGCGCGACCCCGCGGGAGTGCAGCAGCTCGATCTCCTCCGGGACGATGACGCCGCCACCGCCGCCGTAGACGCGGATGTGCCCGGCGCCGCGCTCGTTCAGCAGCTCGACCAGGTACGAGAAGTACTCGACGTGCCCGCCCTGGTAGGCGCTGATGGCGACGCCCTGCACGTCCTCCTGGATCGCGGCGTCGACGACCTCCGCCACCGACCGGTTGTGGCCGAGGTGGATGACCTCCGCACCCTGCGACTGCAGGATGCGCCGCATGATGTTGATCGCCGCGTCGTGCCCGTCGAACAGGCTGGACGCCGTCACGAAGCGCACCGGGTTCACCGGCTTGTGCAGAGTGGTGGCCATGAGAATAGTTTGACTTCCTACTATTGGACGTGCAACCGAGGGTGGCCCAGGTCTCTGAATCGAGCAGGTACGACCGGCACGGTCTGGGAACCCAGAATCGACCGTACGGCTGGAGGCGCGGTCGAGGCACCGCGACACACCCGATCGACCACCGGCGAACGCACGCGATCCGGGAACACATGCACGGCCCGAACAACGGTGCCATTATTCCATTTTCCCGAGAAAACGAAACCGTGCCGGTTCGAACAATGCAGCCTCAACTAACGTTAAGCTAAACATACCAACGGTACGAATGTTTAATCGCACACGCGCCTGGTGACGACACATGTCACCTGACACAGTGCATCGAACGAACAGGGGCGAAAGTCCCGAAATCATGCCCAACGCTTCGGGCAGCCGTCCGTCAGAACCAGCAGTGAGGGGCATCCCACCTGCCTATACGTTAGGCCGTTCGGGCCCTAACGTTGCTCCGTGTCTTTGCGGGATATCGCACGAATTGAGGTACCGGCCACCGGGCTTCTCGTCCTATCTTTTCTCTCGCGCCGACCAGGGGAGGTCAAATACGCGCACCCGTCTCCACCGTCGCTCGACGACGGCACCACCGCCACGACGGGATTCACTCACCACACCCGACCGAACTCTGCGCACGTCAGGTCTCCTTCTCGGCGCTTTGCCGTGAAGGCGGTACTGACGCGTGCCCAAATGCCCAGAATCGGCTTTCCGGGGAGGGAAGGCATCATGCTGACATCACGCAGGAAGTGGCTCGCGTCCGTCGTCGCCGCGCTGGTCGCGGCAGCCCTGACCACCGTTTCGGCACCGGCGGAAGCAGCAGGACAGAAGGCGTCTGGTAGCCAGCACAGACACAGCCTGATCCGCGGTGAGGTCGCCCGGCCGCAGCCGCCGGCACCGCCGCGGCTGAAGCCGGTGAACGGACCGATCGCGAGCGTGTCATCGGCGGCGACCGCGGACCGGGTGGCACTGCGACCACTGGTGATCGCCCTCGACTCGGCCGACTTCGGCCTGTCGACGTGGAAGGCCGTGCTCGACCGCATCGGCACGCCGTACGACGTGCTGACCGCGAGCACCGAGCAGCTGACCGCCGGACGGCTGGTGCGGCCCGACGGCAGCGGCCGGTACAGCGCGGTGCTGCTCACCGACAACGCGCTGCTGCAGCCCGACGGCTCCGGCGGCTACGTCAGCGCGTTCGACGCGGCGGAGTGGCAGGCGCTCTGGGCCTACGAGCGCACCTACCGGGTGCGGCAGGTCTCGCTCTACACCTCGTGGGGCACCTTCCCCGAGGACTACTGCCTGCGCCCCGGGGTCGAGGGCAGTGTCGGCGCCGCCGGCCTGGAGGCGGCGCAGACGGCCGCCGGCCGGGGTCTCTTCGACCGCCTGAACCCCGCCACGACCGTGCCCATCACCTACTCCTACGTGTACCGGTCCACGCTCGCGCCCGGATGCGCCGCGCAGCCGGTGCTGACGGCGGACAACTACGTCCTCGGCGTGCTCAGCACCTCCGCCGACGGGCGTGAGCGGGCGGCGTTGACGTTCTCCTCCAACGAGTTCCTGCCGCAGACCGACATGCTCGGCTACGGCCTCGTGCGCTGGGCGACCCGCGGCGTGTTCGCGGGTGAGCAGCGGCACTGGATCAACGCCGACGTCGACGACTGGTTCAACTCCGGCGACCACCTGTACCCGGACGGCCACCTGGAGACCGATCCCGGCTTCCGGCTGAGCGGATCCGATGCCGCGGCGGTCAACACGCAGCAGAACGCGTTGCGCTCCGGCTACCCCACCGCCGCGGGCTTCACCCTGAACCTGCCCTACAACGGGGGCGACCTGACCCCGGCGGCGCCCTCGCAGTGCTCCTCCACCGGCACGCCGGACGCGCTCACCAGCTACTCGAAGTGTCTCGCCGGCTCCTTCCGGTGGGTCAACCACACCCTGACGCATCCGGAGCTGAACTTCACCGACTACGCCACGACCCGGCGGGAGATCCAGGACAACCTCACGGTCGGCAGGCAGGCCGGGCTGACCGTGCCCACCGACGTGCTCAAGACCCCCGCCTACTCCGGGCTCGGGGTGTACAACCCGGACCCGAACGCACCGGACACCGATCCTCCGACCGACTTCGGGCTGTCGGCGTCCAACCCCGCCCTGCTGTCCGCCGCCTGGGACTCGGGTGTCCGCTACCTGCACGGCAACATGTCGTTCGCGAGCCATCGGCCGTCGTGCTTCAACTGCGGCATCCGCCATCCCCTGCGGCCGGGGCTGCTGATCGTGCCGGACTGGCCCACCAACATCGGCTACCAGGTGACCACTCCGGACGAGGAGACGTTGCTCTACAACAGCCTCTACGGCCCGCACGGCCGGTTCCCCTACTACGACCACGACCTGAGCTATCCCGAGCTGCTGAGCTACGAGTCCGAGGTGGCGCTGCAGCACGTGATGAGCGGGTCGGCCTACAGCCACACGCTGCACCAGGACAACCTGCGCCAGTTCTCGTCCGGCCGCAGCCTGACCTTCGACCTGCTGCGCACGGTCGTCGACCGGTACAGCGCCCGGTTCTCGGCGCCGCTGCGCAACCCCGACTGGCCGACGCTCGCCCGCTACGTCGACGCGCGCACCAGCCACTTCGCCGAGATCCGCGCCGGTGGGGACGCGGTGTGGGACAAGAGCACCAACACCGTCACCCGCACCAGCGCCACGACCGGTTCGCTGTTCCTCACCGGCGTGACGCACCCGGCGGGCACCGTCGACCGCTACGGGGCCGACACCATCACCCGCCTGTCGATCACCGCGGGCACCACCGTCGTCGCCACGGCGGTGCCCAGGCCATGACGGTCAAGGTGGTCGCTCCCCTGCTGGCCGCGATCGCGCTCGTCATCACCACGATCACGGTGCTCAGCCCGCCCGGCCCCGGCCGGGCGGGCGGGGCCCCCGACCAGACGCGTCCCGTGCCGTATCCGTTGCCCGTCAAGCGGTTCGTGCCCGTGCGCGCGGATCGGCCCCCGGCGGGCGGCGGGCGGCGCGGCGACGTCGTGGCGTTGCGGCAGCTGGTGATCGCGACCGGCGAGGACGACTTCGGCCTGGCCACCTGGCGGTCGGTGCTGGACACCGTCGGCACGCCCTACGACGTGCTGCGGGCCGGTGCCGAACCGCTGACGCCGGACCGGCTGGTCCGGCCGGACGGCACGGGCCGGTACAACGCGGTGCTGCTGACCAACGGCGCACTGCTGCACGCCAAGCCGGACGGGAGCTACGCGAGCGCGTTCGACCAGGGACAGTGGAACGTCCTGTGGGACTACGAACGTGCTTACGGCGTCCGGCAGGTGTCGCTGAACACCTCCCCCGGCACCGAGCCGGAGGACCTCTGCCTGCGGGCGGGCGGCGAGGGTGAGGTGGGCGGCACCGGGGTCGAGATGGCGCTGTCACCCGACGGCAGCGCCGTCTTCGACCACCTCAGGCCGGACGCGCGCATTCCCCTCACCAGGTCGTACGTGAACTGGGCGAGGCTCGCGCCCGGCTGCGCGGCGCAACCGCTGCTGACCGTCGGTGACGCGGTGGTCGGGGTGAGGAGCCGGTCGGCGGACGGCCGGGAACGCCTCGCGCTGACGTTCTCGACCGGGCCGGAGGACGTGGCCACGCTGCTGCTCGGTCCGGGGCTCGTGCGGTGGGCGACCCGCGGGGTGCTGCTCGGCGAGCAACGGCACTGGTTCACCGTCGACGTCGACGACTGGTTCAACTCCACCGCCCGCAAACGCGTCGACGGCGTCACGGACATGTACCGGCTCAGCGGCGACGACGCCAAGGCCACGAACGCACAGCAACGCGACCTCCGCACGCGATATCCGGTCGCCGCCGATTTCACGCTCACGTTGCCCTACAACGGAAGCAGGTTCAGATCGGACGACACGCTCAGCACCGTCTCCCAGGAGCTGGTCCGGGAGTTCCGCTGGGTCAACCACACCGCGACCCATCCGCAGATGAACCACACGCCCTACGACGTCAACCGGAACGAGATCGCCGAGAACCTCGCGATCGCCGCGGAGGCGGGCCTGCCCGTGCCGGCCGAGGTGCTCAAGACTCCGGAGTACTCGGGACTCGGCGTGTACACCCCTGATCCGAACTCGACCGACACGCCGACCGACTTCGGGCTGAACGGGTCGAACCAGGCGATGCTCGACGCCGCGCACGACCTCGGCGTCAAGTACGTGCAGGGCAACATGTCCTTCGCCGGTCATCGGCCGAAGTGCGTCAACTGCGGGGTGTACCACCCGTTGCGGCCCGAGGTGCTGGTCGTGCCCGACTGGCCGACCAACATCGCCTTCGAGGCCACCACACCCGAGGAGCAGACCGCGCTCTACAACGAGCAGTACGGCCGCAACGGCAAGGCCGCCGACCACCTCGACCACGACCTGACCTACGAACAGGCCACCGACGCCGAGGCCGAGGTCGCGGTGCGCCACCTGATGAGAGGATCGGTGTACGCGCACACGCTGCACCAGGGCAACCTGCGGGAGTACGCGCCGGGCCGGTCCCTCACGTTCGACTGGGTCACCGCCACCGTGGCGAAGTACGCGGCGCTGTACCGGGTTCCGCTGCTCTGCCCGGACTGGCTCACGCTGGCCAGGTACGTGGAGGCCAGGACCGCCCACTTCGCCGAGCTCGCGTCCGGGCAGGACGCGGTGTGGGACCGCGGCACCGGAGCGATCACCTACGTGCCGGGAACGGGCGGCACGCTGTTCCTCACCGGGGTGCAGCAACGTCCGGCGACCGAGGCCGACCGGTCGAGCGCCGACGAGAGCGACACCTACGGCGCGGACACCGTGGCGCGGGTGGGCCTGGCCAAGGGGCAGGCCGTGGTGCTGAAGGCGAGTCCACGGCCATGACCGCACTCGACGTCGCCCTCGTCTCCGAAGGGTGTTACCCGTTCCACCCCGGCGGGGTGAGCCTGTGGTGCGACCAGCTGATCCGCGGCATGCCCGACTTCCGGTTCACCACCGTCGCGCTGACCGTGGACGGCACCGAGCGGCCGTGGTGGCCCTCCCCCGCGAACCTCGCCGAGGTGGTGTCCATGCCGTTGTGGGGTAGACGGCCCCGGCGGGCGCGGCGCAGGCCCGCCGGGTTCGCCCAGGCGCACGAGGACTTCCTGAGGTCGTTCCTGCCCTGCACCGACAGCAGCCCCGAGGCGTTGCTGTCGGCGTTGCACCGGATCTTCGTGCTCGCGCAGACCTCGGACGTGGGCGCGGCGCTGACGTCGGACGACTCGGTGGACAGGCTGATCCGCGCGGTGGCCGACTGCGGTGAGGGGCCGATCTCGTTGCGGGACGCGGTGATCGCGACCGACCTGCTCGAACACTCGCTGCGGCCGTTGTCGTACCCGCCGATCAACGTCGACGTGTGCCATCTGGCGATGAACGGGTTGAGCGCACTGGTCGGCATGGCGGGCAAGTGGGCTTACGGCACACCGATGATGATGTCCGAGCACGGCGTTTACCTGCGCGAACGGTATCTCGGCGCGGTCGGCGAGTCGCTGGCGCTGCCCGCGAAGGTGGTGCTGCTGAGCTTCCACCGCGCACTCGCGGGCGCGGCCTACCGGGCCTGCGACATGCTCACCCCGCACTCGGACTACAACCGGCGCTGGCAGCTGCACAGCGGCGCCGACGCGAGTCGCATGTGGACGATGTACAACGGCATCGACCCGGCGGAGTTCCCGGTGGCGCAGGGAGAACCGGACGTGCCGACGATCGTGTTCGTCGGCCGCATCGACCCGCTGAAGGACCTGCACACGCTGATCAGGGCGTTCGGCGAGGTCCGCCGCGCGCTTCCGGAGGCGCGCCTGCGGGTGTTCGGTCCGGTGCCCGAGGCCAACAAGGGCTACCACGCGAGCTGTGTGCGGTTGATGGACCAGCTCGGGCTGACCGGCAGCGCGGCGTTCGAGGGACTGGTGCCCAGCCAGGTGGACGCCTACCACGCCGGCCACATCGTCGCGCTGACCAGCGTGTCGGAAGGGTTTCCGTTCACCGTCGTCGAGGCGATGTCGACCGGGCGCCCGCCGGTCTGCACCGACGTCGGCGGGGTCAGCGAGGCCGTCGCCGACGCGGGCTTGGTGGTGCCGCCGCGTGACCACGAGGCCGTCGCGCGGGCGTGCGTCACGTTGCTCACCGACAACGGGTTGCGGCGCAGGCTCGGTGGCCTGGCGAGGAAACGGGTGGTCGAACGGTTCACGGTGCAGCGGTGGAACGACAGCTACCGCGAGAGATATGCGGAGCTGACCCGATGATCCTCGACGAGCTGGTGACCCGCGTCGCCGGGCAGCTGCCCGACCCGGTGGACGAGCTGCAGGTGGCGGCGCTGCTGGAAAGCCAGGGCGTCACCGACCAGGTAGCGGTCGACACCTACGGGCGCACGGACGTGTTCGCGCTCGGGCGGCAGGTGTTCGAACGGCTGCCGCGCGGCACCGTCGAGGCCGAGCGCGAGCCGCGGCGAAGCAGCTGGCCGCACGCCGTGCGCGGGCCGTTGTACCTGGCGCCGACGACCGTGTTCCCGGCCGTGGCGGACGTGCTCGGCGGTCCGGCGGCGGTGCGGGCCATGGTGGTCGCCACCGCGGTGAGCTGGGTGTGGGGCTCGGGTGCGAGCGCGGCGGCCCACCAGCTGCTGGCCAGGGGTGCCGGTGCCGCGGCGGCCCGGCTGGCGCGGTGGCTCGGCCTGGCCGGGACGGCGATCGCGGCGGCCGTCGCGACGGTGTCCGGCTGGCAGTCCGCGCTGTTCGTGCTGGCGCTGGCGGGCCTGCAGTTCTCGATCGGAGTGCTCCTGTTCCACCGCAGGGAGATCGTCCTCGTCACCGCGGTGGTGCCGGCGAGCGCGGGCGGAGTGATCCACCTGGTGTGGGAGGCGACCGGGATCGCGCTGGCGCTCGGCGGAGTCACCGTGCTGCTCGCCGCGGCCGGTGCGTGGCGAGCCGGACGCGAGGCTCATGACGCCGACGGGGTGCGCCTGCCAAAAGCAAGCACACTGCTGGGCGCCGCGCTGCCCGGTGCGGTGTACGCGGCGTTGTGCGCGACTTTGTTGCTGTACACGGATTCCCGCTATGTGCTGAGTGCGCTCGACCTGGCCGTGGCCGCCGCGCCCCTGGTGCTCGGCATGGGGGTGGTCGAGTGGCGCGCCCAGCGGTTCTTCGAGCTGGCGTCGGACGAGCTGCGCAGGTGCGCGGTACCGGCGGAGTTCCGGAAAGCGTTGTGGCGCCTGCTCCTGCGGGAGCTGGGCGGGTGTCTGGTGGCACTCGGTTCCGCCGCCGCGGTGCTGCTCGTCGTGCTGCGGGCCGCGGACGTGCTCACGCTGCCCGGCGCGCTGCTCGTCGACGGCCACGTGCTGCTCGGTGGCGCGTTCTTCCTGGGGTTCGTGCTCGTCCGGACCGGGGGCGCGGTGACGGCACCGCTGATCCTGGCCGCGGTTCTGCTGGGCGACGTCGTGGCGGGGCTCGCTGCCGACCCGGTGCCGGTCTTCCTGGTCTGCACCACCGCGTTGTCGTTGTTTCTGCTCGTGGCGCTCCGCGGGAGCGTCGGACAGGTCCGCCACTACCGATGAGGAAGTGATCTCCACATGCATGCGGTGATACTCGCCGGCGGCAGAGGAGTGCGACTGCGGCCGTACACCACGGCGCTGCCCAAACCCCTGGTGCCCATCGGCGAGGAGTACGCGATCCTCGACATCATCCTGCAACAGCTCGGCACGCGGGGCTTCGACCGCGTGACGCTCGCGATCGGCCATCTGGGTTCGCTCATCCGCGCGTTCGTGGGGGACGGATCCCGGTGGCAGCTGAGAGTCGACTACGCGGAGGAGAAAGCGCCGCTGTCGACCATCGGGCCGTTGCTCAACTTCGTCGACCTTCTGCCAGAGCACTTCCTCGTCATGAACGGGGACGTGCTGACCGATCTCGACTACGCGGCACTGATGGAACACCACATCGCCTGCGGCGCACCGCTGACCGTGGCGACCTACCAGCGCAAGGTGAAGATCGACTTCGGCACGCTGTCCTCCGAACACGGCCGGATCGTCAACTTCGTGGAGAAGCCGGAGCTCTCCTACGGCGTGAGCATGGGCGTGTACGCGATGACCCGCAAGACGCTCACCCCGTACCCGCGCAACGTCCCTTTCGGACTCGACGACCTCGTGCTCGACCTGCTCGACCGCGGTGAGGAGCCGGCGGCCTTCGAGTTCGGCGGCTACTGGCTCGACATCGGCAGGCCCGACGACTACGACGAGGCCAACCGGAACTTCGAGCGGCTGCGACCGGTGCTGCTGCCCGGCGCCGCACGGCAGGACGTGCTGTCGTGACCGTGCTGCTGTTCGGCGCGTCCGGCTATCTCGGCCGGGCGGCGGACGAGGCGCTGCGCGAGCGGGGCGCTCGGGTCGTGCGGGTCGGCAGAGCCGTTCCGCCCGACGACGGCTGGGTGCGGCACGACCTCGTGCGCGGCGGCACGGGCGAGCTCGTCGAGCTGCTGCGGGCGGTCGAACCCCGCGTGGTCGTCAACTGCACGGGCCAGCTCGACGGCACCGCGGCCGAGCTGGTCGCCGCCAACGTGACCCCGACAGCGGCCCTCGTCAACGCGATTCCCCAGGCCGTGCCGTCGGCCCGGCTCGTCGCGCTCGGGTCCGCCGCCGAGTACGGACGCGTCCCGCACGGCCTCTCGGTCGCGGAGGACGCGGTGCCGGACCCGGTGTCCGCCTACGGGATCACCAAGCTCGCGAGCACGCTGCTGGTGCGCGACGCGGTGATCGCCGGACGGCTGGACGCGGTGGTGCTGCGGATCTTCAACCCCATCGGCGCCGACCTGCCGGCGGGGACCGTGCTGGGCCGGGCGGCGCAGGCGATGCGGGTGGCGCTGCGGCAGGGTGACGACATCACGCTCGGTCCGCTCGGCGCCTACCGCGACTTCGTCGACGTCGCGGACGTGGCCGACGCGATCGCGGACGCGGCCCTGGCGCCCACCGCGCCGGAACCGGTGCTCAACGTCGGCAGCGGCCGGGCGGTGGCGGTGCGCGACGTGGTGGCGATGCTGGCGTCGGTGGCGGGCTTCCAGGGCCGGGTGATCGAGTCCGGCCCGGCCCAGCCGCGGTCGGGCGCGGTCACGTGGATCGCCGCGGACACGACCCGCGTCCAGCGCTCACTGGGCTGGTCGCCCCACCAGGACCTGGCGTCGTCGGTGCGCGCGGTATGGCAGCACGCCTAGCGCTTGCGATGAAGGGCTCCTTCATCCACCTGGAGTGGATGAAGGAGCCCTTCATCGCGGGCGGTTCAGGAGCGGGCGCGGTACCAGTCGAAGGTGCGGCGGACGCCCTCGTCGAGAGATGTGCGCGGCGCGTACCCGGTGAGGTCGCGCAGCAGGGTGAGGTCGGGGCAGCGGCGGGCGACCGAACCCTGCGGGGCCGGTTCCTTCTCGACGACCGGGGCGTGCCCCGCGATCCTGAGCACGAGCTCGGCCAGTTCACCGATGTTGGTCTCGGCCGTGTCGTCTCCGATGTGGACGATCCGGCCGGCGGCCGCGTCCGTGCCCGTCAGCCGCACCACCGCCTCGACGGCGTCGTCCACGTAGCAGAACGCCCGGTGCTGGTCGATTCCGTAGACGACGAACGGGTCCTCGCGCCGCAACGCCCGCAGGGACAGCTCCGGGATGACGTGGTCCGCGCCCATCCGCGGGCCGTACACGTTGTGGAAGCGCCCGACGACGACGGGCACGCCCTTCGCGCGGCCCGCGTGCACCACCGCGGCCTCGCCGAGCATCTTGCTGACCGCGTAGGCGAACCGGGGTGCGGTGACGTCCTCGACCACGAGCGGCACGGTCTCCGGCGTGGGCACCGGCACGACCCCCATCGAGACCCCGCCCGCGTAGGTCTCGCTGGTGGAGGCGAAGAACAACCGCTGCGGCGCGGTGATCCAGTCCAGCGTGTTGAGCACGACCAGCGTGTTGATCCGCACCACTCGCGCCGGATCGCGTTCGACGTTGCGGACGCCCACCACCGCGGCGAGCAGGTGCACCTGGTCGCAGTCACGGGGCAGCGCGGCGAACGACGCCGGGTCGGTGAGGTCCGCGGAGATCACCGGCACGTCCAGCGCGTCGAGCTCGGGATCGCGCCGGCCGCGCGAGAAGTCGTCCACGACCGTCACGTCGTGCCCGTCGGCGAGCAGCCGCCGGGCGAGGTGCAGGCCGATGAAGCCCGCGCCGCCGAGGAGGAGGTGCTTCATCGTGCCACCGCCGGTTCGTAGCCGAGGCCCGCGTAACGGACCCCGTGCCCGGTCACGCGGCTCTCGTCGAGGACGCGCCACGAGTCGTAGACGAGCCGCACGTTCGAGCCCGGCAGCAACCCGTCGACGTCGAGGGCGCGGTACTCCGGATGATCAGTGATCACCAGCACCGCGTCCGCGGTCGCGAAACCGGTGGCGATGTCGGCGGGTTCGCCGCCGTACTGCCTGATCACGTCGTCGCCGACGAGCGGGTCGTGGCCGAGCACCCGCACGCCGTCGCGCGTGAAGACCGGCATCATCGAGGCGATCGGCGTGCCGCGCATGTCGTCGGTGGGCGGCCAGCCCTTGTACGCCCAGCCGAGCACGAGCAGCCTCTTGCCGTCCGGTTCTCCCATCAGGGCCAGCACGCGTTCCGCGACGTGCGCGGGCAGATCCTCGTTGACCTCGCGGGCGGCCTCGATCAGCGACGGGACGTAGCCGGCCTGACCGGCCGCGGACAGCAGCAGGTACGGGTCCTTCGACAGGCAGCCGCCGCCGACGTAACCGGGCTTCGCGATGTCGGGACGCGGATAGTCCACATTGGTCGCTCTGATCACCTCCAGCGGGTCGAGCCCGAGCCGCTCGGTCAGCCGGGCCACCTCGTTGCCGAACGAGTAGATGACGTCCGTGTGGCAGTTGTTCACGAGCTTGACCAGCTCGGCGGTCTCCAGCCCCGACACCGGCACGAGCTGGGCCGAGAGACCGCCGAACAACGCGAGCCCCCGCCGCAGGCTCTCGTCGTCGAGACCGCCGACCACCTGCGGCAGCTCGACCAGCTCGCGCAGTGCCTGGCCCTGGATCGTGCGTTCGGGTGCCATCACCAGCCGCGCCGACCCCCACGCGTCGAGGAGCTTGGGCAGCACCACCGACCGCGTCGCGCCGACCGGAACGGTGCTGCGCACCACGACCAGCGTGTCCGGCGAGCACCTCTTCGCGATGTGCTCGGCCGCCGCGGCGAGGTTGAGCAGGTACGGGTCGTGCCCGGACTCGCCGACCGGAGTGGAGACGCAGATGATCGCCGCGTCGACCCCGGAGTCCGGCAGGTCGTGCGAGAGGAAGATCCGCCTGCCGACCCACTCCCGGAACACGTCCTCGACGCCCGGTTCGAAGATGTGCGGACGGCCCTTCGCCAGCGTGTCGAGCAGCGCGGGCTGGGTGTCCACGCCGTGCACCTCGTAGCCGCGGCGGGCCAGCGCCGCGGCGAGCGTGAGCCCGACGTACCCCATTCCGATGATGCCCACCTGACGGAATTCCGGTTCTTCGCCTGTCACGATCGACTCCTCCCTGCGATCAGTGGCACGGTGCCGCGATCGTGTCGAGCGCGCGCACCGTCACATATCCTTCGAATCCTTCTTCGCGATAACGACGGCACGCTTCGGCCACGTTCTGCGGGCGAGTCGCGTAGTCCACCGCCAAAATCGTCTTCCCGGCTTCCTTCAGCTTCCGCACGGCCGCGAGGTTCTCCGCGCAGAAGTCCGCGGTGCACGGTTCGTCGGTCGCCCTGAAGAAGAGTTCCTCCATTCCGATTCCGTCGATCGCGTCGACGTAACCGGAATTTTCGCGCAGCTCCGGCGAATTCTGCGGGAAGACGCCGAACGCCGGGTTCGCCCGCTTGACGTGCGCGCTGATCCGCATGATGAGGTCGGTCATGCGGCGCCCGAGCCCGGCCCGATCGGCCGACGGCACGAGCGCGAGGTCGATCTCCTCGTAGGCGAGCGGGGTGTCGAGGTAGACCCCGTCGAAGCCGCTGCTCAGCGCCTGGTCGAGCCGCGGCCGCACGGCCAGCTCCCACCAGCGCGGCTCCCAGTAGCGGACGAAGCGCTCACCCGGCCAGCTCGGCCACTCGTTGAGCAGCAGCCCCTCGTCGCGGACCGCCGCGAAGTCCGGCCGGAACGACTCGATCGAGCCGATCTCGAAGTAGGCGAGCACCCGTTTGCCGGACGCCTTCAGCGCACTGATCTCATCGGCCCGGAAATAGGACGAACCGCCGTCGCGGGCCAGGTCGACGACGGCGATCCGGAACGGCGCGGCGGCCAGCGCGTCGAGCCGCCCGTCCGGATAGCCCTGCAACTGGTACACAAAGCCTCCCGGCCGTCCGGAATCACCCGAACAGCCCTGGGAAACGACAGCGCACGTCATCAGCAAAACGACGAGGAGCGCTCGGAAAAGGCGGCGCGTCACACACCCACAGTACCCACCCGCTTCTCCTCATCAATGCGCCGCCTGGGCTATTCCGAGGAACTGCGGAGAAAGTGGACAAGCCGCGAGGAATATCGCGGTGAATTTGCCCGGGGAACTAACGAACCGCGGTTGCCCCCCACTCGTGGGCGAGCGCGGCCGCCTCACCGCGAGAGGTGACGCCCAGCTTCTCCAGGATCTTCGCCACGTGGAACTTCACCGTGGACTCGCTGATGTGCAGTTCCCCGGCGATCTCGCGGTTGCGGCGGCCGCGGGCGAGCTGACCCAGCACCTCCAGCTCCCGCGCGCCCAGCACGGTCAGCGGATCCTCGCGCGGGGTCTCCGCCGGGCCGAGCGGGATCTCGATCGTCACGGTCGTGCCCCAGCCGGGAACCGCGTCCACCTCCGCCCCTCCGCCGAGCGGGCCCAGGCGTTCCGCGACTCGGCGGACGTCGAGGCTGCCGCACGACAGGGTGCCCGGACCGTCGTCCCGCACGGTCGCCTTCAGCACCGTCCCGGCGACCTTCCAGGCGATGTGCACGCGCCGCACGCCGCGCTGGTCGTCCAGCATCGCGTGCACGGTGGACCTGACCACGGCACTGGCCGTGGACGCGACCTCGGTCGGCAGGCCGCGGTCCGCGCCCTCCTCGGCGCCGGGCGTGCCGAGGTCCAGTCGCACACCGCGGCCGCGCAACACCCGCCGCACCGACTCGGCGAGCCGGTCGAAGGCGCCGCCCGCCCGTTCCTCGGTCAGCGCGCGTTCGAGCTCGGCCCGTGAGCGCAGATCGACCAGCGCGGTCACGGCGAGGTCGACGGCGCGCGAGCGGGCGGTCGTGTCGTCCACGGTGCGGTCGCGCAGGACACCGAGCAACGAGGTCAGCGCGGTGCCGTAGGCGTCGCCCAGGTCGGCGATGGTCGTGGCACGTGCCGCCGCGGCCGCCCTGGACACCGCGAGCGTCGCCGGCACGGCCTCGTTGCGCAGGCCCTCCATGTGCGCGGTCACCAGGTCCCACAGGGCTTGGGCGGGCGCCAGCACCTCGTCGGGCAGCGCGGTGTCGTCGGTGCGCAGGAAGACCAGCAGCGCACTCGGCGCGGTGACCTCGCTGGCCAGGACCACCACCGGGACCTCGACACCGGCCATGACCGCCCGCCCCTGCCAGTTGCCCCGCGCGGGCACGAACGGCCGCAACGCGTCGAGGTCCGCGGTGGTCGGCCCCGGCGACTCGCCGCGGAACTTGAACGGCGCGAACGAGCAGTTGGACAGCTCGGCGACCGCCCGGTGGGGAATCGTCGCGGCAAGCGCCTCGGACAGCCGCGGCAACGTCTCGCCCAGCGGCGCCTGGATCACCTCAACTGCCGTCAGCAGGTCCACGACGTCGAGCGTAGTCCGTCAGGACGAGTCGCCGGCTGGCCTTTCGGCTAGCGCGAACTAGCCGAAGTGCTGGCTCACCCCGACCGGCGTGGTCGCCAGGATTGACACATCGATCAACGACTGGAGTGAGACATGAAGGCGATCACCTACACCGAGTTCGGCGGCCCGGAAGTCCTGCGCCTGGAGGAGGTCGCGGAGCCGCACGCCGGACCCGGACAGATCCGGCTGAAAGTCGTGGCGGCCGCGGTCAACCCGCTGGACTACAAGATCCGCAACGGCTGGATGCCGCACTTCACCTCGCCGTTCCCGGTGACTCCCGGCCTGGAGGCCGCCGGTGTCGTCGACGAGGTCGGCGATGGCGTCACCGGGGTCGCGGTGGGCGACGAGGTACTGGGCTGGACTGTCACGGGCGCGTACGCCGAGTACGCGCTGGCCACCGATTTCGCGCCGAAGCCCGCGGACCTCGGCTGGGACACGGCCGCCGCGTTGCCGGTGGCCGTCGAGACCGCGGTTCGCGTCCTCGACATCCTGGAGATCAAGGACGGCGAAACGCTGCTGCTGCACGGGGCGGCCGGTGTGGTCGGCGCCGTCGCCGTCCAGCTCGCGGTGGCCCGCGGCGCCACGGTCATCGGCACCGCGTCCCCCGGCAACCACGACTACCTGCGTTCCCTCGGCGCCATCCCGGTCGCCTACGGAGACGGCCTCGCCGACCGGGTCCGCGCCGCCGCACCGCAGGGCGTCGACGCGGTGTTCGACGCCGCCGGCCAGGGCGACCTGCCGCTGTCGATCGAACTGCGCGGCGGGACCGACCGGATCGTCACCATCGCCGATCCGCAGGCGGCCGAACTGGGTGTCACGTTCTCCGGCGGCGGCGGTGAGCCGTTCGGTGCCAGGCTGGCCGAGTACGCCCGCCTCGCCGCCGACGGCAAGCTCGCCGTGCGCGTCGCGGAGAGCCTGCCGCTGGCCGAAGCCGGCCGGGCACACGAGCTCAGCGCCACCGGCCACGCCGCGGGGAAGCTCGTCCTGCGCCCGTAGCGGTCATCGTCAGGCAATAATTTGACTCATGACTCAACGTGTCGCGGTGACCGGAGGCAGCGGCAAGCTCGGGCGCGCCGTCGTGGCCGACCTGCTGGAGCACGGCTGGGAGGTCCACAACCTCGACCGGAAGGCTCCGTCCACGCCTCGGGGTGGCGAGTTCACCCAGCTCGACCTGACCGACTACGGCCAGGTCGTGGAGGCGATCAGCGGGATCGACGACCGGTACGACGGGCTGGACGCGGTGGTGCACCTGGCGGCGATCCCCGGTCCTGGCGTGGCGCCCAACGCGAAGACGTTCCACAACAACGTGACGAGCACCTACAACGTGTTCGCCGCGGCACGGCTCGCCAAGGTGCGCAACGTGGTGTGGGCGTCCAGCGAGACGGTGCTCGGGCTGCCGTTCGACACGCCCCCGCCGTACATCCCGGTCGACGAGGAGTACGCGGGGCGGCCGGAGACGTCGTACTCGCTGGGCAAGCTGGTCGACGAGACGCTCGCGCAGCAGTTCTGCCGCTGGGAACCGGAGATGAAGATCATCGGTTTGCGGTTCTCGAACGTGATGGAGCCGCACGACTACGAGCGCTTCCCGTTCGACGCCGACCCGTTCGCGCGCAAGTGGAACCTCTGGTCGTACATCGACGCACGAGACGGTGCTCAGGCCGTGCGCAAAGCGTTGGCGCACAACGCGACGGGCTTCGACGTGTTCATCATCGCGAACGCCGACACGTGCATGACGACGCCGAACGACGAGTTGGTCGCCAAGGTCTATCCGGGCGTGCCGATCAAGAGGGAGTTCGGTCCTCACGAGACGTTGCTGTCGATTGAGAAGGCACGGCGGGTGCTGGGGTTCGAGCCGGTGCACACCTGGCGGTCGTGACCTCCCTGGCGAGCCCGAACAGCTCGTCCGCCGCCCGCGCCCTGGGCCCCGCCTGACGCAGGTGGTGCAGGGCGCGGGCGAGCAGCAGCTCGGCCTGCTGCTCGCACCACTTCCGGCCGCCCGCCCGCTCGACCAGCACGGCCAGCTCCTGTGGTGACGCATCGGTCGCGTAGACGTCCGTACCCGCGTTGATCGCCGCGACCACCGGCAGGGTGCGGCGGCGGTGAGCGAGGTCGTCGTAGAGCGGCCGTCCGCTGACCGGCGCGCCGCCCCAGATGGCCAGGACGTCGTCCACGTGCTTGCGCGCCAGGCCGACGTCGTCGCCGAACTCCCTGAGGTGGCCGGCCTGGCTCCGGCTCGCCCCGGCGGCCAGTGCGCCGAGCTCGCACGCGCACGCCGACAGCGCCGAGTGCTTCGCCGCCGCCACGCCCAGGTGCTCGGCGATGTCGACGTCGTCGCGTTCGTCCATCTCGGCTTCCTGGACATAACCGTCCACAACGGACAGCAGAGCGGCGTTGAGGATCATCACCTCCGGCTTGCCGAGCTGCGCGAAGGAGAGCGTCAGCAGCGCGTCGGCGGCGGAGACGGCCCGGTCGTCGCCGAACTCCACCCACGCGCTCGGCTGGTGGCTCCGGCTCACCGCCCGCGTCATCAGGTCGGCGTGCAGCTGTTCGTGCTGGACGGCGAGTTCGAGCGCGGTCGCGACCTGGATCGCCATGGTGGCGTCACCGATGCAGTCGGCGGCGAGCAACGCGAGCGCGGCCGCCGAGAAGTCCGACCGGTTGTACTCGACGACCTCGCGCGTTTCGTCCGGAAGCGTCGCGATCGCGGCTTTCAGCGGTGCGTCGATCATGGCCCGGCTCCACGCCAGCACGTCCTGCGGCGCCGCGACCACCTCGATGCTCGTCACAGGAGGACGCTAAACCCGCACGTCAGCTGTCACCGCACAGTTGCCACTGTCGTGTTGAAGACGGGCACGATCCGGCGAGCCGGACTAGGTTGATGTTGAACGGGTTGTCGTCGCCGTCACCCGACCGTGATCGTTGCTTTCCTGAGGGGCTGACCGTGCGTTACACCAAGCTCGCCGGCATGGACGTGTCCGAGATCTGCCTCGGCATGATGAGTTACGGAGAACCGTCGCTGGGCAACCACGCGTGGTCGATGCCGGAGGAGGAGTCCCGGCCGTTCATCAAGGCCGCCGTCGAGGCCGGGATCAACTTCTTCGACACCGCCAACGTCTACTCGGCCGGTTCCTCCGAGGAGATCACCGGCCGCGCGCTGCGCGACTTCGCGCGCCGCGAGGAGATCGTGCTCGCCACGAAGGTCCACGGCCGCATGCGCCCCGGCGTGAACGGCGCCGGGCTCTCCCGCAAGGCGATCTTCGCCGAGATCGACAACTCGTTGCAGCGCCTGGGCACCGACTACGTGGACCTGTACCAGATCCACCGCTTCGACGCGTCCGTCCCGCTGGAGGAGACGCTGGAAGCGCTGCACGACGTGGTGAAGTCCGGCAAGGCCCGGTACATCGGCGCGTCGTCCATGTACGCGTGGCAGTTCGCCAAGGCGCTGTTCACGCAGCGCGAGAACGGCTGGACGCGGTTCGTGTCGATGCAGAACCACTACAACCTCCTCTACCGCGAGGAGGAACGCGAGATGCTGCCGTTGTGCGCGGACCAGGGCGTCGCCGTGATCCCGTGGAGCCCGCTGGCCCGCGGCCGCCTGACCCGCGACTGGGACGCCACGACCGCCCGCACCGAGACCGACGAGTTCGGGTCCACTTTGTACGTCGACTCGGACCGAGCGGTCGTCGAGCGGGTGGCCGAGGTCGCGGCCGCCCGTGGCGTGTCACGGGCCCAGGTCGCGCTGGCGTGGCTGCACCGCAACCCGGTGGTCACCGCCCCGATCGTCGGCGTGACCAAGCCCGCGCACCTGGACGACGCGGTGGCGTCGCTGGACGTGGAGCTGACCGACGACGAGGTGCAGCTGCTGGAGTCCGCGTACGAACCGCACCGCATCGCCGGGCACGCCTAGCGTTCGATGAAGGGCTCCTTCATCGACCTGAGGTGGAGGAAGGAGCCCTTCATCGACGTGGAGCGCGCGTCACTTCACCCCGTGCTCTGCGGCGAGCCGGCGGAGGTTGGCGAGGTCGGCACCGTGCGTCTCGGCGGCGTACGTGTCCTGCTGTTCGTTCGCCAGGCGCACGGCTTCCTCGGCCTGCTCGATGCGGGCGAGGAGGTTGTCCCTGAACTCGTTCACGGCACCACAACCTGTCGAGTTGAAGAATTCTTCAACTCGACAGGCTAGCCCTTCGACGAAGACCGTCCCACCACGCTTGAATCCTCCGCAGATGCGGACATAAGCTGCCGTCCGTGCCGAATCTGCGGATCAGCGAAGCCGCCGCGCTGCTCGGGGTCAGTGACGACACCCTGCGCCGGTGGATAGACCAGGGACGCCTTCACCCCGTCGTCCTCGACAACGGGCGAAAGGGCGTGAACGGCACCGAACTGGCCGAGTTCGCGCAGAAGATGACCGAGGTGACCGAACCCGGCGTCACGGTGGCGGCCTCGGCGCGCAACCGGATGAAGGGCATCGTCACGCGCGTCGTCAAGGACGGCGTCATGGCCCAGGTCGACATGCAGGCCGGGCCGTTCCGCATCACTTCGCTGATGAGCCGCGAGTCCGCGGACGAACTCGGCCTCGAGGTGGGCAGCGTCGCCGTCGCCTCCATCAAGTCCACCCACGTCGTCGTCGAGATCCCGGAGGCCTGAGGTGAAGGGAGTCCTCGCCGTCGCGGCCCTGCTGCTGGCCGGTTGCGGGTCCCCGGCCCCCGCGACCACGAACGGCACCGGGGTCACCGGCCAGGTCACGGTGTTCGCGGCGGCGTCGCTGACCGAGTCGTTCCGCAAGCTGGGCGCGGAGTTCGAGGCCGCGAACCCCGGCGTGGAGGTCACGTTCAACTTCGCGGGCAGCTCGGCGCTGGCGCAGCAGATCAACCAGGGCGCACCCGCCGACGTGTTCGCGTCCGCGGCGCCCGCCAACATGAAGCAGGTGACCGACACCGGTGCGGTCACGGCGGCGCCGGCGACGTTCGCGAAGAACACGCTGCAGATCGCGGTGCCGAAGGGCAACCCGCGCAAGGTCACCGGGCTCGCCGACTTCGCCGGGGCCGATCTGAAGATCGCGCTGTGCGCGGAGCAGGTGCCGTGCGGGGCGGCGGCGAAGAAGGTGTTCGAGGCCGCGAAGGTCACGCCCGCGCCGGACACGCTGGAGCAGGACGTGAAGGCCGTGCTGACCAAGGTGTCGCTGGGCGAGGTCGACGCGGCGCTCGTCTACCGCACGGACGTCAAGGCCGCCGGGGACAAGGTGGAGGGCGTGGACTTCGCCGAGGCCTCCAGCGCGGTCAACGACTATCCCGTCGCACCACTGGCCAAGGCGCCGAACGCGGTGGCCGCCAAGGCTTTCGTCGACTACGTGCTGTCGGAGAAGGGCAGGAAGGTGCTCTTCGAGGCGGGCTTCGCGGCGCCGTGAGGTCACGGCTGCCGGTCGTCCTGGTCCTGCCCGCGGTCGTCGGGCTCGCGTTCCTGCTCGTGCCGCTGGCAGGGCTGCTCGTCAAGACGCCGTGGGAGACTCTGCCGGCTCAGCTGTTCAGCGAGGAGGTCGGGCAGGCGCTGCGGCTCTCGCTGGTCTGCGCGTCGCTCGCCACGGTCGTCTGTCTCGTCCTCGGCGTGCCGCTCGCGTGGTTGCTCGCGCGCGGCGACCTGCCGGGACGGGGGCTGCTCCGCGCTCTCGTGACCGTGCCGCTGGTCCTGCCGCCCGTGGTGGGCGGGGTGGCGTTGCTGCTCGTGCTCGGGCGACGGGGCGTGGCCGGCCAGTACCTCGACCAGTGGTTCGGGATCTCGCTTCCCTTCACCACGGCGGGAGTCGTGCTCGCGGAGGCGTTCGTGGCGATGCCGTTCCTGGTGATCTCGGTCGAGGGTGCGTTGCGGGCGGCTGATCCGCGTTACGAGGAAGCCGCCGCCACGCTGGGGGCCTCGCGCTGGCTGACGTTCCGCCGCGTGACGCTGCCGAGCGTGATGCCGGGGGTGGTCGCCGGAACCGTGCTGTGCTGGGCGCGGGCGCTCGGCGAGTTCGGCGCCACGATCACGTTCGCCGGCAACTTCCCCGGCCGGACGACGACCATGCCGCTGGCCGTCTACCTGGCGCTGGAGAGCGACCCGGACGCCGCGATCGTGCTCAGCGTCGTGCTCCTGTTCGTCTCCGTCGCGGTGCTGGCGGGGCTGCGGGACAGGTGGATCAGCGCATGACCCTGCACGCCGACCTCCGCGTCCAGCGCGCAGGCTTCTCGCTCCACCTCGACCTGGCTGTCGAGGCGGGCGAGGTCGTCGCGCTGCTCGGTCCCAACGGCGCCGGCAAGACCACCGCCCTGCGCGCTCTCGCCGGCCTGCTGCCCGGTGGCCGCGTCCGGGTCGGCGAGTCCACTTGGGACGGTCTGCCCGCCGAGAAACGCCCGATCGGCGTGGTGTTCCAGGACTACCTGCTCTTCGCGCACATGACCGCGCTCGACAACGTCGCGTTCGGCCTGCGCGCCCGCGGCACCCGCAAGGCCGAGGCCAACGCCGTCGCGCTGCGGTGGCTCGACCAGGTCGGGCTCGCGGGCTTCGCCAGGGCCAAGCCCCGCACGCTCTCCGGCGGCCAGGCCCAGCGCGTCGCCCTCGCCCGCGCCCTCGCCACGTCGCCGGAACTGCTGCTGCTCGACGAACCGCTGGCCGCTCTGGACGTCAGCACCCGCCTGCGCGTGCGGTCCGAGCTCGGCAGGCACCTGGCGGACTACCCCGGACACACGTTGCTGGTCACGCACGACCCGTTGGACGCGATGGTGCTCGCCGACCGGATCGTCATCCTGGAGGACGGCCGCGTCGTCCAGCAGGGCACGCCGCGTGAGGTCGTCCGGCAACCGCGCACCGACTACGTGGCGCACCTCGTCGGCCTCAACTTCTACCGCGGAGTCGCTGCCGGCACCGAGGTCCGGCTCGACGAGGGCGGCACGTTGACGATCGCCGAGCCCGCCGAGGGCCCGGTGCACGTGGTGTTCCCGCCGTCCGCGGTGAGCCTGTTCCCGTCGAAACCCGCTGGAAGCCCGCGAAACACCTGGCAGGCCGTCGTGTCCGGCGTCGAGCAGCACGCCCACACGACCCGCGTCGATCTCGACGGCTCCCCCGCCGTGCTCGCGGACATCGCCACCGCCACGATGGCCGAACTGCGGCTTCAGCCCGGTACCACTCTGTGGGTTTCGCTGAAAGCCACCGAGATCCACACCTATCCTCGGTGACATGACAGTCGCTGACCTGCTGCGTGGCCTGCCGTCGCTCGCCGGGCCGTTGCCCGCGTTCGACCCCGCCGATGCTCCCTCGGACCCGGACGAGCTGTTCGGCACGTGGCTGTCGGACGCCGTCGACGCCGGGGTGATCGAGCCGCACGCGCTGACGCTGTCCACTGTGGACCCTGCCGGTCGCCCGTCCGCGCGGGTGCTGATCCTCAAGGACCTCGCCGACGGCGTGTGGCACTTCGCGTCGAGTGCGGTGAGCCGCAAGGGCAAGGAGCTCGCGAACACGCCCTGGGCCGCACTCACGTTCTACTGGCCGGCGCTCGGCCGTCAGGTGCGGGTGCGGGGCGCGGTCAGCGTGGCCAACGGCGAGGACAGCGCGCGGGACTTCCTGGCCCGCTCCCCCAGCGCCCGCGCAAACGCTTTGCTGGGACGGCAGAGCGACCTGCTGGCCGACCGCGCGGAGCTCGACACCGCGCTCGCCGAGTCGGTCGAACGGGTCGAGAACGCACCGGACACCGTCGCTCCGGCCTGGACGCTGTACCACCTGACAGCGGACGAGGTCGAGTTCTGGCAGGGCGACACGACCCGCAAACACGTGCGCGTCCAGTACGTCCGCAAGGGCGGATCGCACTGGACGCGCGAACTGCTGTGGCCCTGAACCTCTGGCACGCGTTCGTCGTCGATGAAGGGCGCCTTCATCCACCTGAGGTGGAGTAAGGCGCCCTTCATCGAGCACTCGGACTCACACGAAGGCGCTCTGCCCGGTGATCGCCTTGCCGACGATCAGCGTGTTCATCTCACGGGTGCCCTCGAACGAGTAGATCGCCTCCGCGTCGGCGAAGAAGCGGGCCACGTCGTAGCCGAGCACGATGCCGTTGCCGCCGAGGATCTCCCGGCTCCAGGCGACGACCTCGCGCATCCGGGAGGTGACGAACGCCTTGGCGAGCGACGAGTGCTCGTCCTGGAAGATGCCGGCGTCCTGCAGCTTCGCGAGCTGCACCAGCATGCCCCACGAGGCGGTGATGTTGCCGAGCGAGCGCACCAGCAGGTCCTGGACCATCTGGAAGCGGGCGATCGGGCGGCCGAACTGCTTGCGCTCCTGGGCGTAGGCCAGGGCCAGTTCGTAGGCGCCGATCATCACGCCGAGCGCCTGCCAGGCGACGCCGCCGCGGGTGGCGCGCAGGATCTCCGCGACGTCGCGGAACGAGTTGATGCGCTGCAGCCGGTTCGCCTCCGGCACGCGGACGTCGGTCAGGGTGATCTCGGCGTTCTCCACGATCCGGAACGCGATCTTGCCCTCGATCTTCTCGGCGACGAAGCCGGGCGTGCCCTTCTCGACGACGAACCCCTTGACGTGGTTGTCCTCCTCGTCACGGGCCCACACGACGACGTAGTCGGCGAAGGTGGCGTTGCCGATCCACTTCTTGGCGCCGTTGAGGATCCACGTGTCGCCCTCGCGGCGCGCGGTGGTGCGCATGCCGCCCGCCACGTCGGAGCCGCCGAGCGGTTCGGTCATCGCGAACGCGCCGATCTTGTCCATCGCGGCCATGGCGGGCAGCCAGCGGTCGCGCTGCTCCTGGTCGCCGCCCGCGTAGATCGAGTACATCGCCAGTCCGTTGTGGACGCCGAAGAAGGTCGCGACCGACGCGTCGGTGCGGGTCAGCTCCATCGCGAGCATGCCGGTGAGCAGGTTGCTGACGGCGGCGGGGTGTTCGCCGTAACCCTCGTACGACAACGCGGTGAGGCCGGCGCCGCGGAACTTGTCGATCAGCTCGGGCGGGAACTCGCCGCGCGCCCAGTACTCGTTGACCATCGGCTTGATCTCGGTGGTCATGAACTCGCGGGCGCTCAGCAGGATCTTGCGCTCCTCGTCGCTGAGCAGGGCCTCGTAGTTGTAGAAGTCGGCGACGAGCTGGTCTTCAAGACGTTCCATGACTAGTTCTCCTCCAATGCCGTCAGAACGGCGAGCTGCTTGCGGTCGCGCGTCTCGGCCAGTGCCGAGTACGTGGAGGAGCCGTAAGCGCTTTCGACTGCTTCGATGAGCTTTTCGGGGTTGTCGGACGGGGTGCCGAGCGCGAGTCCCTGCATGGACTTGCCGATGTGCTCGGCGAGGTGCCGGTAGCCGCCGGGGCCGCCACCGAGGTGGGCGCCGAGGAACGGGCCGACGGTGGCCCAGCGGATGCCGAGCGAGTTCGTGACGACGGCGTCGAGGTCGGCCGGCGTCACCACGCCCTGTTCGACCAGGTACGCGGCTTCCCGGGACAGCGCGGCCTGCAGCCGGTTGCCGACGAATCCGGGGATCTCCTTGCGTTCCACGACCGGCGTGCGGCCGAGCGAGCGGTAGAACTCGACGGCCTTGGCGACCGACTCCTCGCTCGTCTGCTCACCTGGCACGACCTCGACCAGCGGGATCACGTGCGGCGGGTTGAACGGGTGTCCGATCAGGACGCGCGAGCCGTCGATGCCCTGGGTGAACGCGGTCGACGGGATCGCCGACGACGAGCTGAGCAGCAGGGCGTGTTCCGGAGCCTCTCGGACGAGCTCGGCGAAGAGGGTCTTCTTGAACGCCAGGTTCTCCGGGCCGTTCTCCTGCACGAAGTCCGCGTCCCGCACGGCCTCGGCGACGCTCGCCGCCACCTGCGCGCCGTCCGGGACGACGTCCGCGAGGTCCGGGCGGGGGTCGGTGACCCGCACGGTCATCCCGTGCTCGACGAACAACTTCGCCCACGACAGGCCGATGACACCTGCACCAACGACAGCAACGGTTGTCATGACTCCTCCAAGTAGTTGTGAACCGGCTTGGCGGGAGCGAGCGTCAGGTCGGTGATGATGTGGCTGGCGGACACGACCTCCAGCACCGGGAGGTCGGCGAGCGGCGCGAGGACGTGCTGGAACAGCTGCAAGCGCGCCGGACCGGTGTAGGCCTGCTTGACCACGACGTCGGTGATCTCCGTGCGCACGAGCTCCTGCACCCGCAACGAACCGTTGTAGTCGGGGATGGTCTTCAGCATGAAGGTCGGAACCGTGATCTCCGCCTCAGCGTCCCGGCGGTCCAGCTCGAAGTGCTTGTAGCCCATGGTCGCCGTGGCCACCCGCAGCGTTCCGTAGTCGAGCGTGCCGACCAGCGCGCCGTTGTCGGCGTAGAGCTTCGGCGAGCCCATCACCTTCGGGTAGGCGCTGACCTCGCGGCCGGACGCGGTGGCGGCGAAGCTGTCCAGGTACATCGCGTGCAGGTACTCGCCGCGTTCGCCGTCGAAGACGACCTGGATCGCCTGGCCGGCCTCGGTGTAGGGCCCGTAGCCGGTGACGTCGTTCATCTTCATGACCTCGAACCGGACGAGCGGCTCGTCGATCTCCAGCGGCGCCGGGACGACGGCCCGCAGCGCCTCCGGATCGGTCCGGTACACGATGTTCAGGTACTCGCGGTCGAAGAACCGGGGCTGCACGGCGGGAAACGCCGGTGCGGTCAGGGGTGTGATGCCGAGTTGCATTTTGGGCATGTCAACGTCCTGTCCACTGTGGAGCGCGACGCTCGGCGAAGGCGGTCATGCCCTCGCGGACGTCGGCCGTGGTCATCAGCTTCGCGCTCTCGGTGCGTTGCGCGGCCCAGGGGTCCCGCGACCGCACGACGTTCTTCACGGCGGCCAGCGCCAGCGGCGCGTTCAGGGCGATCTGCTCGGCCAGCTGCAACGCGATCGCGGCGGCCTCTCCGTTCGGCACGACCCTGTTGGCGATGCCGAGCGCACCCGCGCGGCGGCCGTCGACCGGTTCACCGGTCAGCAGGATCTCCATCGCGAGGTGGTAGGGGATCCGTTGCGGCAGGCGGACGACCCCGCCGCCGGCGGCGATCAGGCCGCGTTTCACCTCCGGCAGCCCGAACTTCGCGTCCTCGGCGGCGACGATCAGGTCGCAGCCCAGCGCCAGCTCGAACCCACCTCCCAGCGCGAACCCCTCGACCGCGGCGATCACCGGCTTGGTGAGCTCGGCTTCGGTGAGCCCTCCGAGGCCGCGGCCGGGGATCTCGGGCGACTCGCCCCGCAGCGCGGCCTTGAGGTCCATGCCGGCGCTGAAGCTGCCGCCCGCCCCGGTGAGCACGCCGACGCGGAGTTCGGGGGTGGCCTCCAGCTCGTCCAGCGCCGCGGCGAGCCCGGCCGCGACCGCCGCGTTGACGGCGTTGCGCGCCTGCGGCCGGTCGATCGTGATCAGCAGAGCCGAACCGATGCGTTCGGTGCGAATCTCGTTCATGCCAACTCCTCGAGAACCTCAGCGGTGTCCTGACCCGGCAGCGGGGCCAGGCGGCGGACGGTGGCGGGCGTGGCGGAGAACCGGACCGGGATGCCGATCGAGCGGACGGCGCCCTCGGTGGGGTGCTGCACGACGTCGAGCAGGTGGCCGTCGCGGACGTAGTCGTCCTCGTGCGCCTTGTCGAGCTCCAGCACCGGCCCGAACGGGATGCTGTGCTTCGCGCACACCTCGCCCCATTCCTCGGTGGTGAGCGCGGAGGCGCACTCGTCGACGAGACCCATCAGGTCGTCGGTGTCGCCGGGATCGAGGTGGTCACCGGCGACGCGCGGGTCCTCGACCAGGTCGGGACGCTGTGCGGCGGCGAAGAAGTCGCGGAAGTTCTGCGGGTTGTAGGGCACGACGCAGGCGAGGCCGTCCTTGGTGTGCACGGCGTGGTGGCCCCTGGCCATCGAGAGGTTGAAGCCGGTCGGCCCCTCCTCCGGCACGAACGCGTGCCCCGAGAGGTGCTCGACCAGGTTGAACGCGATCATCGTGTCGGCCATGGGGATCTCGACGCGCTGACCTTCACCGGTGGCGTTGCGGTGCACGAGCGCGGCGAGCACGCTGTAGGCGATGGTCAGCGACGACACCTTGTCACCGATGATCGTCGGCAGGTAGACGGGCCGCCCGATCGCGCGGTTCGCGATGTCGACCAGACCGGAGGCGCCCTGGATCGTCTCGTCGTAGGCGGCGATGCCTGCGCGGTCGGAGTCGCTGCGGAACCCCTGCGCGTGGGCGTAGATCAGGCCGGGGTTGCGCTCGGCGACGTCGGCGTAGTCGAGGCCGAGCCTGCTCAGGGCACCCGGTCGCATGTTGGTGATCAGCACGTCGGCCGTGTCGATCAGCTTGAGAGCCTTCTCGCGGTCCTCTTCGTCCTTGAGGTTCAGGGCGACGCTGCGCTTGTTCCGGTTGACGTTGAGGCTCAGCGGCGTCATGCCCGGCGTGGTGCGGTAGCGGCCGTTGCGGACGGTGTCCACAGGCGACTCGATCTTGATCACGTCGGCGCCGAGGTCTCCGAGGATCTGGGCCGCGTACGGGCCCATCACCACGGTCGAGAGGTCGATCACCCGCACGCCGTCCAGCGGACCGGCGGTGATGTCCTTCATCGTTCGTCCTTTCGCACCTTGCTTCCTGCTTGCACAACCGAAGCTAGTGGCGAATTCGGCGAAAGGGAACGATCATGTCGCGAACAATGTTATGACCACAGCGGTCATACCATTGTTCATTTGGAAATCGGCTCCACGAAAACCTCGCGGGCGGCCTCGACGAGCTCCTTGAGGTCACCGTCGGCGCCGCGGTCGTGCCGCCACAGCAGCCCGGTGTCGAGCTGCGCGCGGAAGTCCTCGAACGGCAGCACCGCCATGTTCTCCAGCTGGTAACCGCGCATCGAGCTGTCCTCGTCGAGCATCGAGACGGAGAACCCGAGCCCGCTGGACACGATCTCCGACGTGCCCTGGTAGCCGGTGTTGCTCAGCTGGATGCGCTTTTTGATGCCCAGCTCGTGCAATTGCCGGTCGAGCTGTTCGAAATATGCGGGCATCATTTCCTCGGGCCCCTTCGCGTAGGCGAGGTCGGTCAGGTCGGCCAATTTGACCGACTCACGTCCCTGGAACTGGTCCGCCGGAACCACGGCGCCGAGGCGTTCAGTCATCACGTGCAGCGTGTCGAGAGAGGCCTCCTGCACGGGCAACCGCGCCAGCGTGAGAGCGAGCTTCCCCTCCTTCACCGCCGCGACCAGGTCCGTGGTCGTGCCGGGCCACCGCTTGACCTCGAACCGTTCGTGCACGCGCTCGGCCAGCAGCGTGAGCCGCTCCCGCAGCGCCGGGTGGATCCCGGCGGGCATGCCGACGAACACCGTCGTCCTGGATGGTTTCGTGGCCTCGTCGAGCCGCCACCTGATCGATCCGACCCGGTCGAGCACGTCCCGCGCGATCGGCAGCAGCGCGTTCCCCGCGGGCGTCAGCGCCACGTGATGCGTGCTGCGGTCGAACAGCTGCCGGCCCAGCTCGTGTTCGAGGTCCTTGATCCGCTGGCTCAGCGGAGAGGCGGCCATGTGCAGCTTCCGCGCGGCCGCCGAGAAGTTGAGCTCCTCCGCGACCGCGACGAAATACCTGAGATGCAGCAGTTCCACGTGATCCAGACTAGGGCGCCCGATCAGTCGAGGCCGGTCAGCCGCCGTGAGGCTTCCGACTCACCCCACCGGAACCCGATGCGCCGCGACAGCTCCGCTGCCTCGCGGTAGGACGACCTGGCCTGCTCGGCACGTCCCGCCAGCTCGTGCACGATGCCGCGATCGAGCAGCACCCCGGCCTCGATCTGCCTGTCCCCCACCGATCGCGCGAGCTGCAGCGCCTCCTCCGACAGCTCCAGAGCGCGGTCCAGCGAGCCCAGCTGGCGGTGCGCGTCGGCCATGTTCGCCAGCGCGTGCAGCTCACCGGACCGGTCGCCGCACGTGCGGAACGTCGTCAAAGTCTCCTCGTAGCAACCCAAGGCGGCCGGGAGATCACCGAGGGCGGCGTGCACCAGACCGAGGTTGGTGCGCACGTAGGCCGCGCCCTGCGAGTCGGACAGCTCCTCCCGCAACGTCAGCGAGGCCTCCAGCGACGTGACCGCGGCGGGCAGCTCACGACGCCGCCAGTGCACGATGCCGAGGTTGTTGAGCGTCACGGCTTCGAGCTGCCGGTCGCCCAGCGATCGGGCCAGCGCGAGGGCCGCGGTCCAGTGCTGCTGCGCCTCGGCGAACTTGAAGCCGCGCTCGCACGCGGCGCCGAGTTCCTTCAACGCCAACGCTTCCGCGCGCACGTCACCCAGTGTGCGAGCGGCCTCCAGTGCCAGGGTGTTGAGCGCGGCCCAGTCCGCCACCTCGGAACGGCGCCGGAAGTACCACGAAAGCCCGGCGGCGAACGCGATCGCGTCGGCCGGGGAGGCCTGGTGGGCGGCGGCGATGAGGTTGTCGCGCTCCTCGGCGAGCCAGAGGTCCGTCGGGTTGTCCGCCAAGGCTTCCAGGTAGTGCTTGTGCAGGCGTTCCAGCGCCAGCGACCGCTCGTCCGACGACTCCGAGGCCCGGCACCGCTCCCGCGCGAACAACCGCAGCAGGTCGTGCAACGCGAACCGGCCGGGCACCGGTTCCTCGACGAGGTGCGCGTCGGCCAGTTCGGCGAGCAGCTCCTCGACGTCCGGCACGTCGGTCAGCGCCCGCGCCGCCGCCACCGCGAAGTCCGGCCCGTCCAGCAGGCCCAGCAGACGGAAAACCCTTGCCACCGCGGGAGACCCGAGCTCGGCGTAGCTGACCTCGAACGCCGACCGCACCGCGACGTCGCCGAGCCTCAGCTCGTCGAGCCGCCGCCTCTCGTCGGCCAACCGGGCGGCGAGCAGCGCCGCCGTCCACTGTGGACGCGCGGCGAGCCGGGCGCCCGCGATGCGCAGCGCCAGCGGCAGTCCGCCACACCAGCGCACGAGCTCCGTTGCGTCGCCGACCTCTCCGGCGACGCCCGCGAGCAGCTGCGACGCCTCCTCCAGCGGCAGGGCGCCGAGCTTCACGTAGGACGCGCCGTGCAGCGAGGCGAGCGGGCGGCGTGAGGTGATCAGCACGGCCGAGCCGGGACCGGTCGGCAGCAGGCGTTTGACCTGCGCCGCGGTGGCAACGTTGTCCAGCACCACGAGCAGCCGCCGCGACGCCGTGAGCGAGCGGTAGCGCAAGGCTTCCTCGTCGCCGGGACGTTCGCCGAGCGCCCGCAGGAACTGGCTCAGGACCCGGTCGGACGCCCCGTCGGACAGGTCCGCGTAGAGCTGGCCGTCCGGGAACTGCGCCGCGATCTCGTGCGCCGCCCGCACGGCCAGCGCCGACTTGCCGATGCCCGCCTGCCCGGTGATCACGCACACCGCGACCCGGTCCTGCCGCAGCCGGGCCCTGATCAGGTTCAGCTCGCGCGACCGGCCGGCGAACGTGACCACGTCCGGTGGCAGCTGGCGGATCGCCGACGTGCCAACGGGTTTCGCGCGCAGGATCTCGGCCTGCAGCCGCCGCAGCGACTCGCCCGGCTCGACGCCCAGCTCGTCCTGCAGGACCCGGCGGCACTCCTGGTAGGCGGCCAGCGCCTCGGCCGGACGCCCGGCGCGGTGCAGCGCGACCATCTGCTGCTCGCGCAGGCGTTCGTGCAACGGATGCTCGCGCACCCACTCGTTGAGGTCCGCGACGATCTCCACGTGCCGCCCGAGGTCCAGCTCGGCCTCCGCGCACTCGACCCGCGCGGCCAGCCGCAGCTCCTCCAGCTGGGCGACGACCCCGCGCAGCAGTCCGGACGCGGCGAGATCCGCCAGCGCGGGCCCGCGCCACAACGCGAGCGCCTCCCGGTAGCGCTGCGGGGTGCGTTCCCTGCGGGCGACGTCGAGCAGCTCGGTGAACCGCGTGAGGTCGAGCTCGGCCGGGTCGATCGACATCAGGTAGCCCGGCGCCCGCGACAGCAGCCGCGAGCCGACGACCTTGCGCAGCTGGTAGACGTAGACCTGCAGGTTCTTCAGCGCGGTCTTGGGCGGTGCGTCGTCCCACAACACGCTGATCAGCCGGTCGACCGACAGCACCCGCCCGGGCTGGGCGAGCAGCAGCGCGAGCACGGCCCGTTGCTTGGGCGGACCAAGACCCAGGCGCGCGCCGTCGTCGGCGTAACACTCGACCGGCCCGAGCACCCGGAACTCCACAACTCCTGATCGTAACTACCGGATGCATACCGGACACATGCCACGCGGCATGACGTTTGAACCATGAAGAAAACCTCACTGGCCCTGCTGGTGGCACTCGGCACCTCGGCCGCCGCCGTGTGCCCGGCTCAGGCCGTCGAGCCCTATTCCGAGAGCCCGTCCCAGTCGCACGCCGTCCGTTCCGCCGACGGTTACGACGTCTTCGTCGGTGGCGTCAAGAGAGCCACCTTCAACGTGAGCGATCCTGCATACACAGTCCGTTCGACCTCTTCTGCTGATGGTTCTGAATCAGCCGTGATCTCTGACTTCGACGGAACCGTCGGCAAGGCCCTGCACACCATCGACCGCTACGGCAAGACCCGTTTCGTCGCACGAGGCGCCATCACGTCCGCGGTGTTCAACGGTCCGACACTGGCCTACGCCGACGGCGAGAACGTCGTCGTCGGCGGCGTCACCGTCGGCAAGTTGAAGGGCCGCGCACCCCAGCTGCTCGGCTTCACCTCCGACGGCACCGGTCTGCTGGCCGTGCAACACCCGGACGCGGCCGACGACAGCACCTACGTAGGCTCCCTCGTCCGGTTCGACCTGAAGTCGGGCGCCGCCAAGCCGTTGATCAGCAGCGACTCCACGTCCTTGTACCGCGACTTCAAGCTCGTCGACGTCAAGGGCGAGCGGCACGTCAGCTTCATCAAGCACAACGAGATCTACCGCTGCGGCGGCGCGGAACCGCAGTACCTGGGCCTCGCCACCGAGACCGGCGAGGTCCGCGCGTTGGTCGGCGAGACGAAGCACCACTACCGCAGCGCGGTGTGGAGCACCGACGGCACCCACGTCGCGTACGAGGTCATGGGCTGCGTGTCCGACAAGAAGCTCGGCCCGAACCAGTTCGACGACTTCAACGGCGTCTACGTCCAGGACCTCGCCACCCACAAGGCGTCGCGCGTGGTCGACGGTCTGTCGTTCAACTACGCCCTGACCGGCGTCAACGGCTCCGACGCCGTCATCGGTAGCCCGCAGAAGGGCTACGTGAAGGCAGCGGGCCTCAAAGCCGCGACGCTGGACGGCCAGATGACCACGACGGGCAGGCTGAACCGCGCCGAGTACGTCCACCAGCTGTGGGACACCCGCAACGAGTTCAACGGCAACTCCTCGTGCGGCCCGACCAGCGCCGTGATCGACCTCGTCACCTACCAGCTGCCCACCGAGTTCGGCGTCCAGGTCGCGCAGCCGTTCTCGCACTGGTCGAAGTGGGGCCGCTACATCACCGACGAGTTCACCAACCGCGGCACCACCTTCAACCGCACGATGAACGACTGGTCCCGCACCGGCAGCTGGAAGGGCGCGCACGGCTGGATCACCGGCTACTACTGCGGCGGCAACCCGGCTCGCCCCTGCGCCTCCTGGGAGTCCGAACGCGACTTCCTGGCCCGCAACGGCGCCGCCGTCCAACAGGGCAACTTCACCCCGGCCGAGGTCCGCGCGTTCCTCGACCAGGGCAAGTTCGTGATCATGAGCGGCTCGTGGGGCTCGACCGCCGGCCACCTGTCCGTGGTGATCGGCTACCACGACAACGGGTCGTTCTACGTCCACGACACCTACGGCGCGGGGACGGACGGCAGCTACGACGGCGCGAACCAGCTCTACACGTGGAACTACATCGCGCCCGTGCAGATGTGGGCGGCCTGACCCGTTGAGGACGGCGACCTGTCCTCCTGCCCGTGCACACCGCGGGTAGGAGGATTAGACCGTTCCAGTGACAGCCGCGGTGAGCCGAACGGTTGCATTGGCCGGGAAATGGCCACAAAACTCCGACCTGCGGCAAAGATTTTAACCTGAACCTGAACGGCCGGAACCGACCTCACCGGTCCGGAGCAGACTCGCCCTGGCCCGTTCGCGTGAACCTGATCGTCAGCGTTCGCCCCGGAAGTACCGTACGAATCAGCAGCGGGTGCACCCGCCAAGGGGGTCACGAGGATGTAGCCGATGACGTTCGGGGCAAACGTACACAGGACAGGCCGCAAGCCGTCAAAAACCGGATCAGCCGCGGTGCTGGACGCAGTGGTCGAGGCACTGCGGTCCTACGTGCGCCACGCCGGCGTCATCGGCATCGCGGAAGGCACGCTGGTAATTCTTGCGACAAGCGGAATGGTCGGTGCGGCGATGACGCAGAACGGCCTCCGCACGACCGCCGTCGTCGCCGCGACAGCGGCCGTTCTGGGCCTGTTCGTTCTTCTTGTCGCCAACAAGCTGGAGTGGCGGCGCCAGACCGAACGGGATGAGCGGCTCCTGCGGCATTACTGCGACCTGCTGCACGAACGGTGCGACTACACGTGGCACATCTCGGACTGGCACCAGGTGGTCCAGATCGAGGCGAACGGCGACACCGTGGAGACGATCACGTTCACCGCCGTCTCGGACTGCGAGGCGCTGGACTTCCTCACGTTCTGGGAGGGCCCGAACTGGGAGTGGCCCGACAAGCACCGGCGAGGGGTCGACGTCCGCGTGCGCAGCGTCGAGGACGAGGGAGAGGGCGGAAGCCGTTTCGACGTCACCACCTGCTGGCTGAGCAGAGGGCGCCTGAAGGTCATGGTGCATTTGAGCGAGCCCGCGGCGAGTGGTACCGAGATCCGCCTGGAAGCCGAATTTCGATGGCCCGCGAAATGCCTGCCGTTCATCCAGGGCGCACCCGAGCAATTCGTCAAGAAATTCACCCCCGGCCCGGAGCACCTCGAGTACACGGTGGTCCTGCCACCCGGCTTCAGCAGCTTCTACGACAGCGTGGGCCTGAAGTCGGGCACTGAACGGTACTCCATTCAGCAGCACATCAACGACGGCGGGCGCGAGGAGATCAGGCTCGTGGCCGATGCGATAAGCACCGGCTCACGAGTAGGCATGAAGCTGGACATCAAGTAAGGCGGCGCTCACTTGTCGTCTGCTCCACCGCTGCCTCCTTCGCCACCGATTCCAAACACGTAATTCACCACCTGTTGAATTATTTGTCGCGTACTTCGTCATCTGTTCACCAAACTGAGTCAAGCCTCTCTCGATCGGGGTTCCCCACCAGTCGAAGAAAGGCACAGCAAACAACTGAGCGCCCCGGAAGGGACGCTCAGCGGTGCGCACCTCAAGTTTATGTCAAGACGATCAGATGAACGCACATGGGGGGTACTTGACACCGGACGTCAAGCATCGGTTACAGTTCATCAAGTGACGACCACCTCGGAGCACGTGGATCTGCGGGACGACCTGATCCGGCTCGTGACGAGCCGGCTGCTCGACCCGCTGGAGATCCTGCTGCCACAGGCCGACCTCACCGGCCTGCGGCAGTCCGTCGAAGCCGACGCCGAGATGTGGGCGGCCCAGCTGCTGGGCCCCGACGACGCACTGGCCCGACAAACAGCCATCCGCCTGATGACCGTCCTCTATCCCGGAGACGCCCCGTTCGACCCGCCGGACACGTGGTGGGCGACGCCGCTGGGCCGCGTCACCGCCCGCCGCGCCGGTCATCCGAGCAAGGAGGGCGTCTCGCTCGGGGTGGCCGGCGCGATGCTCGGCATCACCCGCCAGGGCGTCCACGACCTGGTGACCCGCAACAAACTCGCACGCCACCCCGAAGGCGGCGTCACCGTCGCCTCGATCCGCGCCCGCCTCGACCACCGGAGAGAATCGTGAAACTGGCTGCCCATGACCACGGCGGTGACGGTCCGCCGATCCTGTTGCTGCACGGTGCCGGCGGCGACATGTCGGCCTGGGACGTCCTTGCGCCGCAACTGAACGGGCGGTGCGTGGCGGTCGATCTGCGTGGTCACGGACAGTCGCCCGACGGACCGTGGGACTGGGACGCGGTGCTCGACGACATCGAGAGCACTGCTGTCCACTTCGGACTGAGCACGCCGTTCGTCGTCGGGCATTCGCTCGGCGGCATCCTCGCCGGGATGTGGGCGCGCCGCCATCCCGACTGCCCCGGTGCCGTGAGCCTGGACGGGCATCGTTCCGCCGCAACGGATCCGGCGAACTACGCGGGGCTCGACGACGTCGCAGGACCTCTCGCGAAGCTCAACGCGATCTTCACCGCGCAGGAGGAGATGATCACGCGGCCGAACCGCGAGATCACCTCGGCGCTGCGGAAGTCGCCGGAGTTCGCGGACGCCCTGCCGGTGTTCGCCGGTGTGACCGTGCCGTTCCTGCTGGCGCTGGCCACGCGGAACCTGCCGGTGCCACCGGACCTCGTGCCGTTGATGGACGCCCACCGCGCGGGCCTGCGCCGCGATCTGCCGCTGGTGTGCCCCAACGTCCGCGTGCGCGAGATCGACGCGACGCACGGCATGGTCTACGAGCGGCCCGCGGAGGTCGCCGCGGTCGTCAACGACTTCATCGCCCGCTGAACAGCCGGTCGAGCGCCTTGCGAGCCCTGGCCGGGGCGGCGGCGTCGTGCTCCAGCTGCAGGAAGTGGTTGAGCGCCAGCATGATCCCGACGATCTCGTAGATCAGCTGGTCGACGTCGGTGTCCCGCGCCAGGTCGCCGTCGCTGATCGCGCGGCGGATGTGGATGCGCAGGTCCCTGCGCCACAACGCGTTCATGCCGGCCAGCGCGTCCCGGACCCGGCCGCTGCGCCCGTCGAACTCGGTGGTCGCCGCCGTGAAGAAGCACCCGCCGGGCAGCACCTCGCGTTCGAGGTAGGACACCCAGGCCTCGCAGACCGCCTTCAACCGCGGCAGTCCGGACGGCAGCTGCTTGACGCGTTGCGGCACCTCGCGCGAGAAGACCGCCGCCGCCTCGTCGACCACCGCGAGCTGGAGGCCTTCCTTCGTGCCGAAGTGGCCCAGCAGACCGGCTTTGCTCATCCCCAGCTCGTCGGCGAGCCTGCCGATCGTCAGCCCCTCCAGGCCTTCCGCCGAGGCGATGGCGAGGCTCCGTTCGAGGATGCGCTGCCGTGTCTCAAGCGTGTCGGCGGCGGAACGACGTGGGCTCACGCACGCATCCTAGCCTCTTTAGCTACCGACCGATCGGTTGCTATATTCGCCGTGTCGTTGCCTCGCCGAAGGAGCTCACCTTGTCCGGATCCCGTGTCGTCGCGTTCGGCCACCACCAGCCGCAGCGCGTGCTGACCAACGCCGACCTGGAGAAGATGGTCGACACCAGTGACGAATGGATCCGTCAGCGCACGGGCATCGCCACCCGCCACCTCGCGGACGACGAGTCGGTCACGGACATGGCGGCCGCGGCGGCGTCCAAGGCGCTCGCCGCCTCCGGCCTGCTCCCCTCCGACATCGGCCAGGTCATCGTCGCGACCTGCTCGGCAGTCGACCGCTGCCCGTCGATCGCCGCCCAGGTGGCCGGCCGGCTGGGCATCCCGAGCGCCGTCTGCTTCGACCTCAACAACGCCTGCGCCGGCTTCTGCACGGCCCTCGCGACGGCCGACCACACCCTGCGCGCGGGAGCCGCCCGCCACGCCCTGGTCATCGGCGCGGAGAAGATGTCCGACCTCGTCGACTGGACCGACCGCAGCAACTGCATCCTGCTCGGCGACGGAGCGGGCGCCGCCGTGCTCAGCGCCGCCGACAACGCCCAGATCGGCCCGGTCACGTGGGGCTCCGACCCGAGCCGCAACAACGCCGTCCGCCTCGTCGACGCCTGGCAGCCGCGCTTCTCCCAGGAGGGCCAGGCCGTGTTCCGCTGGGCCACCAGCGAACTCCCGGCCGTCGCCGCCCAGGCGTGCGAACGCGCCGGCATCACCACCAGGGACCTGGCCGGCATCGTCACGCACCAGGCCAACCTGCGCATCATCGAGGCCATGACCCGCCGCCTCGATCTGCGCGACGACGTGGTGATCGCGCGCGACGTCGTGGACTCCGGCAACACCTCCGCCGCCTCCGTGCCGCTCGCACTGTCCAAAATGGCCGAACGGGGCGAGCTCCCCTCCGGCGAGCCGGTGCTGCTCTTCGCCTTCGGGGGCGGCCTCTCGTGGGCGGGCCAGGTCATCACCGCCCCGTGACATTGCGCTGAACGAGCAACTCGGTCACCTGACATGCCAGGCATCCCTGTTGTCGATGAAGGGCGCGGTCCAGGTGGCGGTGCGCTTCCACGAACCTGCCCTCGGCG
>NZ_JBEXJN010000012.1:0-178588 GCF_040609115.1 Lentzea sp. NPDC004782 | reverse complement strand
GGGAAACACCCGGTCCCATTCCGAACCCGGTAGTTAAGCCCTTCTGCGCCGATGGTACTGCACTGGTTACGGTGTGGGAGAGTAGGTCGCCGCCGAACTTAATTTAGCCCTGCGGGTTGAGCGCCAAAAGCGCTCCCCGCAGGGCTTTTTCATGCTTGAGCCGCCGACCGGGTGATGAGGCCCGGCGAGCGGGTGACGTGGGCCAAGTGCAGGTCGTTCCTCCCTACCGTGATCGTCATGAACGATCAGTGGGCAGGGGAGGCACCATTGCGGTGGCGAGCGCGCAGGAGGCGGGGCAGGCACGCCCGCGAGCCCGCGTCGTCCTCGCAGTCGCTCCTGCCCGCAGTGCTCGGCGTCGTGCTGCTGGTGTGCCTGATTCTCCTCCTGCTGACGTATCTCTAGCGGGACTGCAGCGCGTCGAGCGCGACGGCTTGAGCGATGACGAGCCGTCGGTCGACGCCGGGATCCTGGATCGGCACCACGTAGTGGTCGCGGACCCAGGTCTTCTTGTCGACGCTGAACACGGGAGCGCCGTTCTCCGTGGTGAAGTCGAAGTGATACCGCATGGGGAACGGCGCTTCACCGATGTAGGGAATCCACCCCCACAGCCGGCGGATCACCGCGAACACCTTGTTCCGCTCCGCACCCGTCGTCGTGCCCCAGCCCGGCTGCTCCAGGTGCCAGGTCGACCGCAGCAGCGACCTCGCGAAGTCCTTGCGGAACAACCCGATCGGCTGCCCGTGCTCGTCGGTCACGTCGTACGCACTGGCCAGATCGAGTGCCTTGCGGGCGTTGAACTCGAACAGCACCTGGCTCTTCGACGAGTCGGTGTAGATCGTGATCCGTTCCTTGATCTTGAACTTCTTCTGCTCCGCGTACCCGACGAGCTCGCCCGGTTCGCCGCCGTTGTCGGCGAAGACCTCGTAGCGGTTGGAGATGAACGTGACCTTCTGGTGCACGTGCAGTGCCTGCACGCTCTGGAGATTCACAACTCACCCTTCTCGACGGGGACAGGACGCAGGCTGCCACTGGGGAACCGCCGCTCATTGCGTTCGATCTTGGCGAACGCGGCCTCGACGAGGTCGACCCCGAGCTTGTCGGCCAGCCTGGTCAGGTAGTGCATCACGTCCGCGAGCTCGTCCCGCACGTTCCAAGCGAGTTCTGGGTCTTTCATTGCATTTTGTGCCTCTTCGGGCGTCAGCCACTGGAAGAGGTCGGTGAGCTCGCCGACCTCCGCGGACAACGCCATCACCAGGTTCTTGGGCGTGTGGTAGCTGTCCCAGTCGCGGGCAGCCGCGAACGCCCGCAACGCATCCCTCAGGTCCACGAGATCACGCTCACTCATGCCCCACTAACTACCACGTTGCCAAAAGACATGGGGTGGACGAACGAGCAAGGATGCCGGTTGATCAATCATGGATCGTCCGAGTCAATGTTGATTGGCTCCAGTCATGTCAACATTGAGCGCAATCAACCTGTCAACCGTCCTCGTGCTCGGCGCGACCGGCAAGACCGGCCGCCGCGTCACCGCACTCCTCGGTTCCGCGGCACGTCCGGCGTCGAGGTCGTCGGCCACGAGGTTCGACTGGACCGAGCCGGAAACCTGGGGACCCGCCCTCGCCGGCATCGCCGCCGTCTACGTCGTTCCGCCGGACAACCCGGCGCAGCTCGCCGAGTTCGTTCCTCTGGCCGTGAAGTCCGGCGTCACCCGTCTCGTGCTGCTGTCCATGCGCGGCGCTCCCGACGACGACCCGTTCGAGGCCTCGATCAAGGAGTCCGGCGTCGAGTGGACGATCCTGCGGCCGACGTGGTTCATGCAGAACTTCGACGAGGACCTCTTCGCCGCGCCCGTCCGGCACGGCGAGCTCGCGGTGCCCGCGGGCCAGGGCATCCACCCGTTCATTGATGTGTTGGATATCGCCGAGGTGGCCGTCGCGGCGCTGACGCGTCCGGGCCACGCCGGTCAGACCTACGACCTGAGCGGCCCGGAGGCGTTGTCGTTCGCCGAGATGCTGGCGCGGATCGTCGAGGTCACGGGCAACCCGGTCCTGTACACGGATGTCGCACCGGAGGACTTCGCGGCGTCCCTGCGCGGGCTCGGTTACCCGGACGAGATCGCCGACCTCGTCACGATGCTGCTCGTGCGCATCCGCACGGGAGCCGAAGCACACCTGTCCGACGGCGTGCAGCGCGTTCTCGGCCGCGAGCCGCGAACGTTCGCCGACTACTTGGGCAGCAGCAGCTTCGCCTGAAGGCCGCGCGTGCCTTCGTTGGTGATGACGGCTTCGCAGAGCGCCCGCCCCGTGCGGGCGCGCCACTCCTGCGCCAGGTCGCAGTAGCGCAGCCCCATCGCGTAGCTGAGCTGGCCGATGCGTTCGCCTTCGAGGAGCACTTCGAGAGTGTGCTCGCCGATGTGCGTGCCTCTGGCGATGCGGCAGTCGCGGAGTTCCGCGATGACGTGGACAGGTGTCCGGCCGTTGACCACGCGGTGCAGCACGTGCTGATGCGCTTCCACGCCCGTGACGGTGACCTGCTGCTCGGCTGGCATCGTCGGTGTCGTGCCGAGGGCCTCGTGGTCGAGCAGCAGCAGTCGTGGATCACCGAGGTGCAGGTGCACGCCGTAGTAGCGCTCGCCGCCGCCCACGATCCGGGCCGGGCACGACCCGACCTCGCCGCGCTCCGCGAGTTCGAGCAGCAGTGGCTGGTAGTCGGCGGCCTGGTCGCCGCGCAGGTAGCCGGCGGTGATCGCGGAGCCGTCTCCGCGCAGCAGGTCGACGCGGACGGTCTGCTGGTCGTGCCGGCTGACGGGGTCGGGCACGAGGACCGCGGTCGCCGGTATGGCGTCTTCGAAGGTCTGCGCCGTCGCGTGCCGCGCGACCTCCGCGATGGCGTCCTGGTAGTGCGTCTCGCCGACGATGGCGACCCGTCCTGCGGTCGACAGGCGGCGGATGCGGGAGCGGGTGCGCATGGGGACGAGCTGCTCGGGTGTCGTTCTCTTCGTGCCGATGAACATCAACGCGAACAACGCGAGTCCGATGACGAACCCGAGCGGGCCGAAGGCAACGGTCAGAACCAACGCGAGCACGGCAACGGCGATCAGGACTGCTGCGGGCGAGGGTTCTGTGCGCTGCATCGTCATGGAGCGTCCTCACGACTCGGCTACCCGTCACTCTCAGTGTCGGGCATGCCGGGCGATGCGTTTCACAAATCGCTCGTTTGGTCTAGTACAAGTGACTGAGAACTTCAGTCCGTGACTGAATGGGCGCGTCAGTGCACCAGGGTCAGGCGGGCACGTCCCCTGGGGCCGGACTCGCCGCCACCCGGCAGTGCCATGAGCACCAGCCCGAACACCAGGCCGTTCAGCTCCTCGAGGCCGATCTTCAGCTCTTTCGCGACGTGCAGGGGTGTCGTGCCGTTCTCGCGCAGCACCCTGAAGGCCTTGGTCAAGAGCTTCGAGGTCTCCCGGCGGGTCATCATCACGTACCGGGGAAGATCCTCCATGTTCTGCTGCGGAGGCATGAGGAAGTCCCCGGCGAACTCGCCAGGGTCGTCGTGGTCGAGCAGCTCGCCGAGCAGCCGCGCCGCGTCGAACCTCGCCTGCTCCGGCGAAGCCGTCGGGTTGAGGAGCACGAATGGCGTGCCGTTGTGCCAGCAGGAGAACGAGGGCGTACGGACGCAGTCGACGGGTAGCGAGAACACGCGCACGCCACGTGACTCCAGCAACTGCACCATGTTCGGCGCGGGCCCGCTGTCGAGCCGCCACGCGGTCCGCACGGCCTCCGGTGACGTTCCAGGCGACGGCAGGTCCGGCTGCGGCAGCACGAACAACCGCTCCAGCCAGGCGTTGAACTCGATCGCCAGCTGCGCTGCGGACATGGACTGCGGCATGAGCACCGCGTTCTGCGGCCGCGGCGGTTCCGGCAAGGCCAGGAAGGCCGCCGGGAACCCGAGCGCCGTCGCCAGCAGCTCCGTCGTGGACGACCGCGGCCTCCGCAGCCCGCGCTCGTACTCGCCGATGGCCCGCGCGGACACCCCGGACTTGCGCGCGAGTTCGTCCGCAGTGAGACCGCGCCGGGTGCGGGCGAGTGTGAGTCGCGACGGGGTGAACATGATCCGCCCATTGTCGCTTCTGCCGCGCCGGGCTGCCACGCGGGCCTCAGCAGGCCGGATCGTGGGACGGCATGAGCCCGTGATCGCCGAGGTCCGGCCGTTTTGGGCCCTTGTCGTGGACCCGGCTTCTCGGATCGAACGGCCGCCCGCGCGATGCCTTCGGCAGGCCTTGCCGGTGTCCGCCGTGGGCGTGGTCGGCACCGACATCCCGCACGAGCCACCGCGATGTGCGGACGGACGCGGCGAGACGTCCTGCTTCCCCTTTGCCCGAGGCCTCGCCCGTCGCGGCTCAGCGGCGCAGCGCGATCGGGAAGTCCACCTCCTCGGGTCCGTCCACATTGGGTGCCTTGAGCCGGCCGAACTCCATCGGCGGCAACGGAATCCGGTGCGCCCACCGCTCGATGACCTGGTTCTGCGGTGTGGGCTCCGGCTGCGACACCTCCCGCAACACCACGAGCCGGTCGTCCAGCTGCAGCGGATACGTCACGAGGAACCACAACTTCAGCCCCTCGCTGCGCATGTTCTCGAACAGCGCGAACTGATCGTGGTCGTTGTCCCTCATCATCGCCGCAATGGCGGGCCCTTTCGCGTAGTCACTGCGCAACGGCGCGTCCGGCGACCCCGTACCGCGATTGCCCTGCAACGTGCCGAGCAGAATCGGCCGCGACGGATGCCGCACCAGACCGGCGTTCCAGTGGTCGAGCCGCTGCCACCCCTCAGCCGCCAGCAACTGCCGCAACGTGCCCACCCGGTGGATCCAGTCGAGCAGCCCCGGCGCGTTGGTGGGCCCGAACGGCGGCGACGCGGCCCGCGCGTCGATGCCGGCGGCGATCGCGCGGTCCAGGACGGCGAGGCTCAGGCCCAGCTCGGCGAGCCTTTCACCGGTGGTCGGGGTCAGCTTGCGGAAGGCGGCGTCGGTCATGGGACGGACGGTAGCGACGGGGTCTGACAATTCCGGGAAACTGCAGGTCGTGTACCGGTACTTCGAGGTAGGGGTCTGCCTCTTCGGAGGACCTTGCGGGTGATGCGCAGGATTCGCGGGATCGGCACCGCACCGGCGGAGGCTGCGCTGTCTCGTGGACGTCGCTGCACCTGGGACTGACACTCGTGCCCGGAGCACGGCCAAGTGCCGAAAGCGAACCGCGAGTGGTGGGAGGTGGCCGACCGGGTCGTCGCGCTCGTCGCCGCTCGGCCGGTCAGGCTGCCACGGGCGTGAGCTGGTGCAGCACGTCCCGCGACCCCAGTCGCTCCCGAGCCCACTCCACCACCGAGCTCTCCTGCGCGAACAGCACGATCTGCCGGTCCTCCGACAACCGCAGCAACAGGTCCAGCACCGCGCGCGTGCGAGCGTCGTCGGCCTGCACGGTCACGTCGTCCAGCAACAGCGGGCAGGTCTCGGTGGCGAGGTGCTGGGCCAGGGCGACGCGCAGCAGCAGGTAGACCTGCTCCGCCGTGCCCAACGACAACCGCGACGCCTGGTGCCAGACCTCGGAAGCCGAACACACCCGCACGGTCAGGGAAACAGGATCCACGGCGGCGTCCACATAGCGCCCACCGGTCACCAACGGCAGCCAGGAGCGGAGCGTTTCCTCCAACGCCGGTGCGATCGTGCTGTGCACCTTCTCCCGGGCCGCGGTCAGGTAGCGCGACGCCAGGGAGATCGCCTCCACCTCGGCCATCAGCTCGGCGACCTCAGCGGCGGCCTCCTGCACGGCTTCCTCGGCGTCCGGCACGCTGGGCAGGACGCGGGCGAGCTCGGCCACGGTGGCTGCCAGCGAGTCGCATGCGGCGGCGAGGGACGGGTCGACGGGGGCGCAGGCGGCGTAGCGGAGGGCGTCCTCCACCAGGGCGGCGTGGTGGGTTTGCGCGGCGGAGAGGGTGGCCTCCAGGTCGTCGAGGGTGCCGTCGGCCAGGAGTGACTGCAGTTCGGCCCACGCGTTGCGTTCCTCTTCGGCCTCGCGCAGCAGGCGGTCCCAGCCGCGTTGCCACTCGGCGATCGCGCGCAGCAGGTCTTCCGGGCGTTCACCGGTGCCGCCGATCGCGGTGACGGCCTCGCGCAGCAGGGTGAGGGCGCGGTTGTGGGCGACGGTGGCCTCGGCGACGGCGGCTTCGGCCTGGCGGCGGTCGGACAGGGCCTGGGCGAGCAGCGGGCGTTGGGCGGCCATCAGCGCCTGGCGGGCGCGGACCTTGCAGTCGGTCTCGTAGTCGATCAGCAGGTCCGGTACGGACATGTTGGGGTCGATCTTGCCGCGGGCGGCCAGTTCCACGCGCACGGCCTTCTCGGTGCGGGCCACCTCGCACAGCAGGTCGCGGTGCTCGGCTTCCCAGGCCGGGCGGTTGGCCAGGCGCCACAACGTTTCTCGGTCCGCGGGCACGCCCAGGGCGGCACAGCCCGACACCGCCTCCTCGTGGACGCGCACGGCTTCGAGTGCCACGGCCCGCTGGCCCTCGGCCTCCGCCAGTTTGCGGTCCGCCACGAACAGCAGGCCTCGTGCCTGGTGTGCGGCGGAGGCGCGTTCGGCGGCGAAGGCGATGGCGGCCTCGCGCTGCGGGGCGTTGCCGCGGGCCAGCGCGCCCCCGAGCCCGGCGATCAGGGCCGCGACGAGGACACCGATCGCGGCCATCTGCTGGTCCACCAGGAAGAGCAGCACGCCGACCACGCCGGTCAGGCCGCTCAGGGCCAGCAGAGCGTTGCGCAGGAACGGGTTCGGCATCGCGATCTCGTGCACCCGCGCGGCGGCCACGTCGGCCTCCACCTGGGCGCGGGCCGCGTTGGTGGCGGCCTCGTCCTGGAACTGGCGGGCGTTGTCCACGTCGATGGACGCGGTCGTCAGCCGGGAGCCGCTGGTCGGGTCCAGCCGTGTGGCCAGGCCGCGCAGCACCGGCGGTTCGGCGGTCGTGGCGGGTGTCGGCCGGCGTTCGTGGTGAGCGGCGGCGACGGCGGCGGCGGTCTCGTAGGCGCCGGCCACGATGCGGAGCTCGTCGTCCAGCGCGGTTTCGCCGACGGGGAACTCCGGGAGCGACTCCAGCTCACCCTCCAGCGTCGCGGCCGTCGGGCCGGTCAGCACGCGTGGCGTGGGGGCGGCGCGCCACGCGGCCAGTGCGCGGTTGACCACGCGGGCCAGCTCCTCCTGCGCTGCCAAACCGGACGGTGGCGCGTCACCGAAGCGTTCCTGCAGTTCGGCCAGGCGGGACGCACGGGCGGTGAGCGCCTCCAAAGAAGCCGCATGCGATTGGACGGCCAAGCGGGCACGGGCAGCGGCGGCGGACCGGGCACGCGCGCTCAGGTCGAGGTAGCGCGCGTGTTCGCGGCGCGCCACGGTGAGGTCCGTTTCGGCTTCCCGCAAGCGGTTCCGGGCGTCGCGCAACGCGTCGACAGGCGCGTGCAGGCGCTCCAGGGCTTGCTCGACGGTGCCGTCCGTGCCCGCGGTGGCGGCAGCACGGCGCAGGTGGTCCTGCAGGCCGTCGGCGGCGTCGAGCACCGACAGCAGCTGCGCCTGGTCGACGCAGGCGGTGGCGGTGAACGACGTGCGGTCCAGGCCGATCCGGCGGGCGACGTCCTGGCACCCGTCGTCGTGGAAATCCCGGTCGAGGTACACGACTTCGCCGGACTCCAGCGACACGGTGGCGGCCACCCGCCACGAGTCCCCGTGCCACGGGCGGTGCCGTGACGACGGTTCACCGCACAGCGCCGCGCGGATGGCGGCGTGCCAGGAGGACTTCGCGGACTCGTTCACGCCCGACACCACGGTCAGGCCCGGCGCCAGCGGAAGGGTCCGGTCGTGCAGGGGCCCGAAGGCGTACGCCGTCACCCATTCGATCTTCATCGTTCCTCCAACGCGCGCAGGCCGGTGGCCAGCACACGACCGCGTAACGCCGTGTCCAGAGACGGATCCGCCAGCACGTCACGCACGAACTGACCGCGCACGGTTCGTTCGGTGGCAACGGAGTCGAAGTCCAGCGAGGGGAAGTCGTCCGCCGACTCGGCCAGCAGGCCGAGTGACCGCGAAGCCGACACGTCGAACACCTCGCGCGTCACCGTCCCGTCGTCGTGCACGGTGCACAGAACGGCCCCGCGCTCGCCGGTTTCGCCCGCGGTCAACGGGTCCGGGTTGCCGGGGAACGTGTAGTGCACGGCGTGCTCAGGGGTGTGCACGTGCCCCAGGAACGCGTGGTCCAGGCCGGTGACCGCGACGTCGTCCGGCGTCGATCCGTGGCACAGAGCCAGGTTCACGCCGGACCGGTTCACCGCGAACCCGTCGAGGAAGTCCCGCGCCGGACCGGGACCGACGTGCGCGGCACCCCACAGCGTGACGCCGTCGGCGAGCTCCACGGGCGTCAGGTTCTCCGACGAGAACACGTGCACGTTCGGCGTCCAGTCCACCTGCTGGTAGACCGACTGCGGCCCGTACCAGTCGTCGTTGCCCGGCGCCAGGAACACCGGAACCGGGCAGTCGAACGACGACCTCAGGAAGGACGCCGTGGACGGGGATCGGCGGTCGTGTTCGTAGAGGTCACCGGCGCAGAGCACCGCGTCGACGTTCGACTCCTGGGCGAGCTCCACGATGCGGCCCAGCGTGTCGCGCAACGCCTGGCGCCGCGCGGGGCCGGCGCTGGGAAAGCGCGTGTCCAGGTGCAGGTCCGCGAACAGCAGCAGTTTCACGGGTGCCTTCAGGTGAGGTCGATGGTGCCGGACAGGGTCAGGGTCGGCTGGAGCGCTGTGACGACGGTCGTGGTGTCGGCGTGCCAGCCGGCCAGCTCCTCGACGGTCGGGGTGAGCTCGTAGCCGTGGTGCCGGATCGCGCGGCTCAGCGCGTGCCACAGCTGGGAGGTGTCGTGCGCCAGATCGGCGTCCACATGGGACGGGAGGTTGATCAGCAGTGCGTGCACGGGCTGGTCGGAGTTCTCGGCACCGCAGGCGCGAGCGACCGAACGCTCCACCGCCGTGCGCAACAGTTCGGCACAGCACCGGATCCGCACGCCGTCGAGCTGCTCCGGGCGCGCCAGCAGGTTCGCGACGCAGGTGAGCCGGTCCTGCACGTCGGAGGGGATGTTCATCGCTGCAGCCACCCCGCCAGCAGCTCCGTGTCGCGGATCAGCACGTCCAGGTCACCGCTGTCACCGCCGACCCGGCACGCCTGCAGCAGGTCCACGGCCCACGATCCGACCACGTCTTCCAGGTGCGGCAACAGCTTCGCCGGTTCCGCGAGGTCGTCGAGCACGGCCAGCGCGATCTTCTGCCTGGTCGTCAGCGCGCACTCCAGCACGCGTTCCACCTCGGCGTGCGGCACCCCGCGGCCCAGCCGTTCGCGCCGGAACCGGGCGTGCGACGCGGCTTCCAGCGCCGCCCGGCAGCACGAGGCCACCAGCTCCGCTCTCAGCGCGTCCGGCAGATCTTCGTCGCCCCGCATCGCGCGGGCGTCGTTCAGGCACCGGCCGACCGGGTCGTCGGACATCCGCACCTGCACGACGGACTCCTCGCCCCGGCAGATCTCCCAGACGGTCGCGCTCAACCGCAACCGCCGCAACGCCTCCACCAGCCGCTCGTCGTGCGTGAAGACGACGACCTGGCGGGTGAGCCCGACGTCGGCCAGCACCTGCGCGAGTCCGTCCACCTTGGACGGATCCATCGCCTGCACCGGGTCGTCGATCACCACGAACCGGAACGGGCTCTCGTCCACCATCGCGCGCGGCAGGAACAACGCGAGTCCCAGCGAGTGCAGCTCGCCCTGGCTCATCACCGCCAGCGCCGAGTTGGAGACGCCGTCGACCGACACGTCCAGCTCGACGTTGCGGGCGCCGCCGAGCCGCACCGCCCCCAGGTCGACGTTGCTCTGCTGACGCAACCGCTGCCAGATCCGCTGCGACTCCTTGGCGAACGGCGCGATGCGTTCCGCCCGCAGCGTGGCCGCGGTCCTGCGGATCCAGTTCTCCGCCTCGGTCACGTCGGCGAGCACCTCGGCGTCCGCAAGCGCTTGCTGCGCCTGGGAGTGCCACTCGAACAACGCGATCGCCATCGGCCGCCAGACCAGGTCACGCCGGTCGATCTGCTCGCGTGCGACGGACTTCAGCTGGTCCACGGCCTGGATGAGCTCCGCGTACCGGTCGAACAACTCATGCCGCAGCCGCACGGGGTCGTCGATCGAGACGCAGGCCTCCCACGCCTGCCAGGCCTGCAGCACGGCGGTCGTGTCGAGCATGTCCTGCGTCTCGTGCAGCACGTCCGGGACGGGCTGGCACAACGCCCGTGCCGCCGCCACCGCCACGTCCAGCCGGTCCGCGGCGTCGTGCAGCTCCGCGGCGGCGTTGGCGAGGTGCTCGGCGCGTTCCTTGGCCTTGGACAGCCACAACCCGTCCAGCCGGCCCAGGTCGCACACCGGGCACGACTGGTTGCCGCCGGACTCCTGCAGCTGGATCGCGAGCCTCAGGATCTCGCTGCACCGCAACGAGTCCTGCGCGTTCTCCGTCGCGACCGCGGTCACCGCGCCGAGCGCCAGGTCGAGGGTCTCGCGGCACCTGTCGATCTCGTCCTCCGGCGGCGGGGCCAGGTCCACGATCTGGTGCAGCAGGCCGGTGGCGCTGCCGACGTCGGCGCCGAGCGCGAGGTCCGCGATCGCGTCGAGGTCGGGGGAGTCGCTGCCGAGCAGCTCGGCGGCGCGGCGGGCGCGTTCGTCCGGGGACGACGCCAGCTCCGCGCGCACGCGTTCGCGCCGGTCGTAGGGACGAGCGACGATCTCCGCGAGGCGTTTGCGGTGCTCGGCGAGGGCCTGTTGCGCCTCGGTGATCGCCTCCAGCCCCAGAAGCCGGTGCAACGCCTCGTAGAGGTCCTCCGGCTGTGCGTCGAGAACAGTCCCCAGTTCGCTGTAGGGCAGAAACGGCCGGTAGGTCTCCAGCGCGTCGTGCCACCTGCGGTCGTCGAACGGTTCGCCGTCCTGCGTCCACTCGCCCTGCGCGAGGTCCTCGTCCGACGCCCAGCGTCTTCGGATCGTCGTCCGGTCCGGCACCGCGGCCTGGACGAGGTCCAGCTCGACGGCGGTGTCGGCCTGGTGCAGGTTGCGCCAGCCCTGCCGCCACACGTCGTGCCGTGCACGGGTCCAGCGGGCGTTGTAGCCGGTCAGCGCCAGTTCCGCGGCCTCGGCGAAGCTCGACTTGCCCGAACCGTTGCGCCCGGTGACGACGGTCAGTCCCGGACCGGGCGGCAGCGGCAGGCGTGCCTGGGGGCCGATGCCCCGGAAGCCGCGCACCCGGATCTCCGACACGAAGATCCCCTGGCCTGGTCCGACTGTCTGCTCCTGCGGGGCCTCCTCCTCGACCGGCACGCCGGCGAGCGCGCGGTCCAGCGCCGCTTCTCCTCGGCACGCGGCCAGCACCAGTTCCGCCGCACGTGGGGTGAGATCGTCCTTGGCCAGTCGCCCGGCCATAAGTTCGAGTAACCCGGCTTCACCCGCCACGGTCACATTTCCTCCAGCTGCCACCACTCGATAGGGCGGCAACCTAAGGACGAAATGAAACCTACTGGTGAGTACTCACACGATCGGGTGGTGTTACATAGGGTGACTAAAGTAGTCCGCGCTCGTTATGGGCCCCACACCTCGACGGCTCTGATCACGAAGTACGCGTCGGGCACGTAGGTGCCGTGCTTCGGATAGGTGGTGAACTCGGCCTCCGTCGAGCAGCTCTCGCGCTGGTAGACACTCGCGTCCCTGCTCAGACGGTTGGTGAACGATCGGCCGACGACGGTCAGCTGGATGCACTCGCCGGGGTTCGCGGACTCCAGGTCGAGCCGCTGCACGGCCCCTGTGTAGTCCGGTCCGGTCCACACGCAGAACTCGCCCTTGTCACAGGTCTTGTCACTCTGTGCAACGGCGATCCCACTGGAGGCAACCGCGCCCGCAGTGATCGCCAAGGCGGCGATGAGGCTCTTCGTCGACATGGGCGCACCTCCGTCCGGAGGAGAGTGTGCGTCCGTTTGGGTCAATCGGCCAGACGATCTTGAACCAGGTCTCGGAGGTTCATCGCGTCGCGCGGGGCGAAGGCCTTCGCGTCGTTGTCGAAGTAGACGAACACGTCGTAGTGCTCCCGCCACTTCCGGACCTTGGCCGCCCACGTGTCGAGGCCCTCGCCGGTGTAGCCGCTGACGTAGAGCTCGTCGTGGCCGTGCAGCCGGACGTAGACGAAGTCGCTGGTGACCTCCTCGATCAGCGGGTACTTGCCGGCGGCGTCCGCGATCACCAGCGCGATGTCGTGACGTTTGAGGAGGTCGAGGAACTCGGGTGTCCTGAAGCTGTCGTGGCGGATTTCCAGCGCGTACCGCATCGGGCGTTCGGCGTCCGTGGTGGTGTGGGCCGGGTCGACGCGGTGGTCGTGGCGCTGGGCCACTTCCGCCGCCTCCGCGGTGGTGCGGGGCAGGCTCTCGAAGAACCTCGTGAGCAGGTCGGCGTCGAACTGCAGCGTCGGCGGGAGCTGCCAGAGGATCGGGCCGAGCTTGGGGCCGAGGGCGAGAACGCCGGACGCGAGGTAGTTCGCGAGCAGCTCGTGGCCGTCCCTGAGGCGCTTCATGTGGGTGATGAAGCGGCTGCCCTTGACCGCGAACTTGAAGTCGTCCGGCGTTTCCGCGGCCCACTTGAGGTAGCTGGACGGGCGTTGCAGCGAGTAGAAGGACCCGTTGATCTCCACCGAGTTGAGCTGCTCGCTGAGGTAGGCCAGCTCGCGTTTCTGCGTGACGCCCTTGGGGTAGAACACGCCGCGCCAGGGCGGGTAGACCCATCCCGAAGTGCCGATCCTGACCTCGCCCACGTGTCTATCGTGGCACGATGGACGCCTACCTACAGCGCATCGGTGCTTCGCGGGACTCGTCGTTGGCACAGCTGCACGAACGGCACCTGCTGAGCGTCCCGTTCGAGAACCTCGACACCCACATGGACACCCGGATCGTGCTGGAGATCCCGTGGCTGCACGGGAAGATCGTGGAGCGGCGGCGGGGCGGGTTCTGCTACGAGCTCAACGGGTTGTTCGCGGAGTTGTTGCGGCACCTGGGTCATCACGTCGACCTGCTGTCCGCGCGGGTGTTCGGTGCGAACGGCTTCGGGCCTCCGTTCGACCACATGGCGTTGCTCGTGGACGGCGCGTGGCTGGCCGACGTCGGGTTCGGGTCGTTCACGCTGCACCCGCTGTCGTGGACGTCGCGGGAGGACCAGAAGGACCCGTTCGGCGTGTTCCGGCTGGTGGACGTCGGTGACGACGTCGACGTGCTGATGAACGGCGAACCGTGCTACCGGGTGGAACGGCGGCCGCGCGAGCTCGCCGAGTTCGTGCCGACGTGCTGGTGGCATCAGACCGCGCCGGAGTCGCACTTCCGCAAGGGGCCGATGGCGTCCCTGGCGTTGCCGGACGGGCGGATCACCGTCACGGACACCAAGGTGATCGTGACCGAAGGCGACCGCAGGACCTCGACCGATGTCGAGGATCCCGCGGCCGCCTTCCTGGAACACCTGGGACTTCACTTCCGGCAGAGCAACGCGTCCGGCGTCCTGCGCCAGTTGTAGGCGACGCCGGCGACGTGCTCGTCCTGCGCGCACTGGCCCTTGTAGTGCCCGTTGGCCCAGTCACCGCCCTGGTCCGGTCGGTTGTCGCCGCGGTCGAACCACAGGACCCGTGAGCTCGTTCCGGTGGCGATCGGCGCGCAGACCAGCGTGAAGTTCGCGTACCCGACCGCCGCGTTTCCTTGCGGACACTGGAGTTTCGTGTAGCCGACCGCCCAGTCGTCGGTCACGTGCTGCTCGTTGGTGACCCTGGTCGTGCTGCTCCACTGTGGACCGCTGACGCACAGACCGCGGTTGCCCGTGTGGCTGACGCCGACGAGCTTCTCGTTCTGCGGACAGGACTCCCCGGTGAGCATGTTCCACCGCGTCTCGCGCGGGATCTGCCCGGATCGCTGTGGTGCGTTGACGAGCCGGTTCCACGCGGTGGCGCGCCAGTCGTCGCCGTCGTTGACGCTGATGCGGTTTCCGGCTGCGTCCCAGCGGAGCAGCGCCCAGCTGTTGCCCGTCCGGTTGGTGTGGAAGCCGACCAGCGGCCAGTAGGCGAAGTCGGTGTCGGTGGCGATCAGGTGGTCGACGAACCGTTCGAACCAGGCGCGCGCCTTCTGGTTCGACTCGTCGATGCCGCCGACGCCGAACTCGCTGACCCACAGCGGTGCGGTGAAGTGCTTCTGCGCCTCGGTGAGGTAGAAAGCCTGGCGTTGCAGGACATCGGTCAGCTCCTGGGGTGACAGGTCCTGGTAACGCGGGTCGCTGGTCTCGCCGGTGCCCGTGGCGCCGCTGTGGTTCGGGCCGGTGTAGCCGTAGAAGTGGGCGGAGTAGACGAGTTTCTCGGGGTTGGCGAGCGTGTGGCTGAGGTAGCGCACCGGTTCCAGAGTCGGCCGTCCGTGCGCGAAGCCGTCGACGGGGATGCCGGTCCAGTTGATGCCCTCGACGATGACCAGCAGGTCCGGTGCGGTCTGCTGGACGCGGTCCGCGGCCTGCTGCGAGGCCTTGAACCAGTCGTGGTCGTCGCCCCAGCCCCAGTTCGGGTCGTCCCAGATGTTGCGGCGCACCTCGTTGTAGAGGTCAGCGCCCACGACGCGTTTGTTGGCCTTGTAACGGTTGGCCATGAACGCCCAGTCGGCGACCCACTGGTCGGTGCTCTGGCTGGTGTTCCACCGCTCGTTGCCGTCGACGCCGCAACACCATCTGGACGTGGTGGTGTGGTTGTTGAGGATGACGGCGAGGTTGTTGCTCGTCAGCTCGTTGACCACCGCGTCGTAGATCTCCAGCGGTCGCTTGCCGTTGAGCTGCGCGTCCTTCAGCCCGTTGACGGGGCTGGTGTCCCTGATCATCTGGTTGGAGAACGGCAGCCGGACGCTGTTGACGCCGATCTCCTTGAAGCTGTTGATGATCGTGCCCATGGTCGCCCGGTCCAGGCCGAGCGGGACCTGGTCGGCCTTCTCGCCGGCGTGGTGGTTGGCGGGGTCGTTGATGTCGCCGGAACCGTTCCAGGTGCCGCTCGCACCGTGCCAGTTGCCGGACTTCAGCTTGAAGCGGTCGCCGTGGGCGTCGACGATCCACCGTCCGCGCGTGCTCAGCGGACCGGTCCAGGACACCGGGTCCGCCTGCGCGGGAGCAACGAGACTCGCGGCCAGGAGCAGGGTGGCCGAGACGCGAGTGAGATTCACGTATGTGAAGCTAGCGGTTGGTCTAGACATTGCGCCAGAGCCAGGGCGTTGTACGGCGCGGCGCCTTTCATGGTGTTGTCGAAGTAGACGTAGGTGTCGCGGTCCCAGTCGCGGATCTTCTGTGCCCACGCGTCGAGCTGCTCGTCGTCGTAGGGGCTGATGTACAGCTCGTCGTGTCCGTGCAGCCTGATGTACGCGAAGTCGGCCGTGACCGCCTCGATGCACGGGAACGTCGGTGCGTCCGACACGACGTGAGCGACGTTGTGCGCGCGCAGCAGGTCGAAATATGCGTCGGTGCGGAACGAGTCGTGGCGCGGTTCGAGTGCGTGCCTTCCCGGTGGAAGTGCGGCGAGGAAGTCCCGCAGGACGGCTTGGTCGAAGCGCAGGCTGGGCGGCAGCTGCCACAGGATCGGGCCCTGCTTCGAGCCCAGTTCGAGCGAGCCGAGGAACGTCCTGAGCGGATCTCCGACGTCCCGCAACCGTTTGACGTGGGTGATCAGCTTCGGGCCTTTGACCGCGAAGGTGAAGTCCGCCGGGGTCTCGGCGACCCACTTGCGGTAGTTCGACGGCGGCTGGAGGCGGTAGAAGGAACCGTTGATCTCGATCGTGTCGAGGTGGCCGGCCAGGTGGCTGAGCCAGCGCCGTTGCGGGACGGTGCGGTAGAAGCCCTCGCGCCACTCCGGGTAGCGCCAGCCCGACGTGCCGATCCTGATCATGTCTTCGGGTATCCCGGTCGCGCTGTAGCCATTCTGTAGCACTTTTGGGGATATTGAGCTACAGTTGGGCCATGCAGCTCAAAGCCATCGGCCAGCGTGAGCTCCGCAACGACAACGCGGAGATCATGCGGCGTGTCGAGGCGGGTGAGGGCTTCGTCGTCACCCGCAACAACAAACCGGTCGCGCAGCTCCTGCCCTACCGGGAGGAGGCCGTGTCCCGGCCGCCGCTCGGCGACGTCCAGGTGCTGTTCGGCACCCTGCCGCCGGTCGACGCCGAACGCTGGGAGGCGGACCGGAAAGCCGCCGACGAGGTCTTCGGCGCGGACGACCCGGTGGACGACCCGTGGCAGACCTGAGCCGCTGCCTGCTCGACACCTGTGTGCTGATCAGGCTGGAGCGGGCGAACCTCGGGCCGTACCTCAACGCGCAGCCGTTCCTCAGCGCGGTCACCATCGCGGAGCTCGCGTTCGGCCTGGACATCGACGACCCCGTCGAGCGCTTCGCCCGTTCCGAGCGCTACTACGCGGCGGTGCACACGTTCGAGGTGCTGCCGTTCGGGCTGGAGGAGGCCAAGGTCTACGGGCAGATGGCCTCACTGGTGCGGCGCGCGGGCCGCAGCCCCCGGCCGCGGCGGATGGACCTGCAGATCGCGGCCACCGCGTCCGTCGCGGGCATGCCGGTGCTGACCATGAACGTCAAGGACTTCAAGGACGTCGAACGGCTCGTCGAGGTCGTGCCGATCAAGCAGGTCTGACGCGAGCACCGCCCGTTCGGGGCGGGAACACCTTCGACGGCAAGCGTTCACCTCTACGCTGCGTGAGGTGATCACTCCAGCGTTCACCTGCACGTGCTGCGGTCAGGAACACGACGGTCTGCCCTTCGCGTACACGATGGCCGCGCCGGCCTACTGGTCGCCGCAGCTCGCCGAGACCTCCGGCAACGTGCTCGGCGACGAGTACTGCCTGATCGACGACGAGCACCACTTCGTGCGCGGCCGGATCGCGCTGCCGGTGCACGACGCCGACGAGGACTTCGAATGGGGCGTGTGGGTGTCGCTGTCGAAGGTGAACTTCATCCGCATGGGAGACGTCTTCGACGATCCGGACCGCGTGAACGAGCCGCCGTACTTCGGGTGGCTGTCGACGGTGCTGCCCGGTTACGAGCCGACGACGCTCAACCTCAAGACCAACCTGCACACCCAGCCGCTCGGCATCCGGCCGCTGGTCGAGCTCGAACCGACCGATCACCCGCTCGCGGTGGAGCAGCGCGAGGGCATCACCCGCGCACGCGTCCAGGAGTTCGCCGAGATCGCGTTGCATCAGTGAGCAACTGATATATCGGTTGGCTTGACCGGGCAAGATGACCCGATCGAAATATCCGGGGTGCTAATGATCCCGAGAGCTTTGCCGATACGGGACACATGACTCTCACGGAGATCGCGGCCTGGTGCACGGCAGACCGCGTGCGGGCCGCGCTCGAACGCCATCTCGAAGGCGCGCTGGTGGAGGTCCCGGAGGACGACGACTCACCGCGCCGGGCGTTCAGCGAGGCGTTGCGGCGGTCGTTGATGCTGCGCCAGAAGCACCCGTTCGACATCGTCGCGATCGGCCTGCCCGACCTGCTGCGCTACCGGGACCTGGTGGCAGGGTCCGAGGTGACGTTGCGGGCGACGAACATCGGGGCCTACTTCGTCCGCCAGGACGGCAGTGCGGAGCAGTACCAGTCCGAGACCGAGGAGTGACGCGTCCGGTTCGGCGGACCGGACGCGTCACCGTTGGACTAGAAGAACTCGCCGTCAGTGCGGATCTGCAGCGTGACGGTGGTGTTGGTCGTGCCGTTGTTCGTGGCGCACGCGCTGTAGTAGCCGGGGCCGGGGAACGTGCCGTTGGACGTGCGCAGCTCGGCCGCCCAGTAGCGCACCAGGGCCGGTGAGCCGGTGCCGGGCACGGTGACGCCGTTGTACTGGAGCTTGAACTTGGCGCCCTGAGCGGTCGCCGAGCCGTCTCCTCTCACCTGGTACGAGGCGTACTGGCTGATGCACCACTGCTGGCCGGGCGCGAGGGTCCTGGTGGCCGCGGGGCCCGCGGAAGCGGTGCCGGCGAGGGCGGCGAGAGCGACGGCGGCGGTGCCGGTGGCGACGGCGAGCTTGGTGATCATCGGATTCTCCTTCTGCGGTGCTGGGCTGACGTGCAGAAGGTAGGAGCGGGAACTGGTCAGTCGGCAGACCGTTCCACGACCACTTCGTGTCCACTTTCCTGCCACAGGATCTCGGTGATCCGGGCTGTGCCGGCCGCGAGATGGCGCCGGTAGGTGGTCATCGGCAGGCCGAGCAGATCCGCCGCGGCGACCTGGGTCTCCGCGGGCTGCAGGTAGGTGTGGTGCAGCGCCCGGAACGCCCGGCGGTCGCGCGGTGAGGCCTCCATGACACGCGCGGCCCGGGCGACGGCGTCCTTGGAGATCAGCGAGTTGCGGTCGGGGCGGCTGTAGTCGCGCAACGCCCTGCGCACCTCGCCGGCGAACTCGGCGAACGACAGCGTGCGTGGTGGCGGGGTCACCTCGGTGGCGGTCTCGCGGTCGGCGAGCAGGGCCATCCACACCATCGGCGGCACGGCGCGCCAGTCGTGCCCGAACACGCCGAACCGCTTGCCGTCGCGCTCGAAGTCGCGGTCCGGCAGGCGGTGGAAGTCGGTGTAGCGGAAGGCCTCGGTCCAGAAGTCCGGGTTCTGGCAGGTGACGTTGACCTGGCCGAGACCGGGCGTGGTGAGGTAGCGGCGCACCAGGTGCAGCGTGATGAACATCTGCACCGGTGAGACGTCCTGGTAGGTGTCCAGCGCCAGCCAGTGCCGCACCTCCAGCGCGCCGTCGACGATCGGCGCGACGACGAGCCCGGCGGGTCCGGAGTCGCGGATCACCGTCACGCAGTCGGGTTGAGCGGCGAACCACGAGGAGGCTTCCGCGGCGGCACGCGGCCCCTCGTGCGACGCGATCGCCTGCCGGAGCGTCTCCCACTCCTCCGGTGTCGTGCGGCTGACGGTGAAGTCGTCGGCGGTGGCGTTGACGTGCCGGAGGTACGGGCCGAGCACCGGGCTGTCGCGGTGCAGGAACGCGAAGTCGAGCAGAAGTTCCTGCTGCACGGGGAACTGCTGCTGGTAGTGCGCGCGTGCCCGTTGGTGCAGCAGCGAATACGCGTCCGGGTGGCGCCAACGCAGTTCCGTGGCAAGGGTTTCGCGGACGAAGTCGTGGAGTACCAGTCCGCGCGGCGAGTAGTCCATGATGGACAGATCGCGCAGCCAGTCGAAGATCTCCCGCACGTCCGGTGTGTCCAGCAACGCGGCCAACAACGGTTCGGTGACGACGAGGACCTGCGAGCACGCCTCCAGCGCGGTCAGGTGCGCGGGCGTCGGCACGCTGCCGATCAGGCTGCGCAGCAACGTGTTCAGCACCTCGGGCGCCGAGGTCGGTGTCGGCACCGCGCCGACGTCCGCCAGCAGTGCGAGCGCCAGCGGATGGCCGTGCGTGAACGCCAGCGCCGGCTCGTGCTGCTCCGGCGGCACGCCGCGCAACCGGAGGAGCTCCCGCGCGGTCTCGCGGTCGAGATTGGTCAGCCGGATCGTGGACAACACGCTGCGCCAGCCCGGATCCGTGCGGAACGCGAGCGACGGCGGTTCCCGTCCCGCGATGGCGACCACGACGTCGTCGCCGAGCCCGGGAAGGAGCTCGTCGCGCAACCAGGCGTCCGCGGCCTCGGCGTTGTCGACCAGCACGGCGGCGTGGCTGACCGAGGTGGTCCGCTGCTCCCGTGCGTCCAGCCACACGGTCTGCCGCCCGGCCTCCTCGGCGAGCCAGCCGAACTGGCGCAGCAGCGTCGACTTGCCGGTGCCACCCGGTCCGTGCACGAACAGGATCAGCTCGGAGGCGTCCGGCGCGAGGAGGGCGCGGAACCGGTCCAGCTCGCTCTCCCGGCCGACGAACGCCCGCCGCCGGGCAGCACTGATCCGTTCCGAAAGTCGCGCCACACCGACAACGTCGGCACCGCGCAGGCCTCCGTTACGAGCGAAGGCCCGGCTCCACCGGGAACCGGGCCTTCGTCGTGCAGCACAACTACGCGGGAACGGACGCCACACCCGGCGCCAGGAACCGCTTGCCCGTGACCTTCTCCGAGATGCCGGTGCGGTCCAGGTACGGCGTGATGCCGCCCAGCCAGAACGGCCACCCGGCGCCCAGGATCATGCACAGGTCGATGTCCTGCGCCTCCGCGACCACGCCCTCGTCGAGCATGATCCGGATCTCCTCGGCCAGCGCCTCCAGCGCGCGGTTCTTCACCTCGTCACCGGTGAGCGGGGCGTCGCCGAACTCCCACAGCGCCAGGACCTCGGGGTCGACGGTCTGGTTGCCCGACGCGTCCCACTGCCAGACGGCGCCCTTGCCCGCGGCGACGAACTTCTTCATGTTCTCCGACACCGAGAAGCGGTCGGGGAACGCGTTGTGCATCGTCTCGGACACGTGCAGCGCGACCGCGGAACCGACCAGCTGCAGCAGGATCATCGGCGACATCGGCAGGCCGAGCGGCTCGGTGGCCTTGTCGGCGACCTCGAAGGGGGTGCCCTCGTCGACCGACTTGATGACCTCGCCCATGAAGCGGGTCAGCAGGCGGTTCACGACGAACGCGGGCGCGTCCTTCACGAGCACCGACGACTTCTTCAGCTGCTTGCCGACCGCGAACGCCGTTGCCAGGGTGGCGTCGTCGGTCTGCTCGGCGCGCACGATCTCCAGCAGCGGCATGACCGCGACCGGGTTGAAGAAGTGGAAGCCCACGACCCGCTCGGGGTGCTTGAGCTTCGACGCCATGTCCGTGATGGACAGCGACGAGGTGTTCGTGGCGAGGATGGCCTCGGGGGAGACGTGCTCCTCGACCTCGGCGAACACCTGCTGCTTCACGGCGAGGTCCTCGAACACGGCCTCGATCACGAAGTCGGCGTCGGCGAACGCGGCCTTGTCCAGCGAACCGGAGACCAGCGCCTTGAGGCGGTTCGCCTCGTCCGGCGAGACGCGCTTCTTGCCCAGCAGCTTGTCGATCTCGCCGTGGACGTAGCCGACGCCCTTGTCCACGCGCGCCTGGTCGATGTCGGTCAGCACGACCGGCACGTGCAGGCGGCGGATGAACAGCAGCGCCATCTGCGACGCCATCAGACCGGCGCCGACGACACCGACCTTGGTGACCTTGCGCGCCAGCGACTTGTCCGGCGCGCCGGCCGGACGCTTCGCGCGCTTCTGCACCAGGTTGAACGAGTACAGGCCCGCACGCAGCTCGTCGCTCATGACGAGGTCCGCGAGGCCCTCGGTCTCGGCGGCGTAGCCCTTGTCGAGGTCGTTCTCGCGCGCCAGCTCCAGCAGCTCCAGCGCCTTCAACGCACCCGGCGCCGCACCCTTGGTCTTGCCGTGCACGATCGCCTTGGCACGCGCGACGGCGGCGTCCCACGCCTCGCCGCGGTCGATCTCCTTGCGCGGCACGGTGATCTCGCCACGCACCACACCGGACAGCCACAGCAGCGACTGCTCCAGGTAGTCGGCGGAGTCGAACAGCACGTCCGCGATGCCCAGCGCCAGCGCTTCCTTCGGCTTGAGCATCTTGTTCTGGTTCAACGCGTTCTCGAAGATCACCGTCACGGCGTCGTTGGCGCCGATCAGGTTCGGCAGCAGCTGCGTGCCGCCCCAGCCCGGGAACAGGCCCAGGAACACCTCGGGCAGCGCGATCGCGGCCGCGTTCGACGCCAGCGTGCGGTAGTGGCACGACAGCGCGAGCTCGAGACCGCCGCCCATGACCGCGCCGTTGACGAAGGCGAAGGTCGGGATGTCCGAGTCGGTGAACTTCTTGAAGACGTCGTGGCCCAGCTTGCCGATCGCGACGCCCTGCGAGCGGTCGGAAGCCTGCTCGACCGCGGACAGGTCCGCGCCGACGGCGAAGATGAACGGCTTGCCGGTCACCGCGATCGCGGCGGGCTGGGCAGCGTAGGCCTCGTCGAACGCCGCGCCGAGCGACACCAGCGACTGCGGGCCGAACGTCGACGGGCGGGTGTGGTCCAGGCCGTTGTCGATCGTGATGAACGCGACCGGCTTGTCCAGGCCCGGCACGGAGATCAGACGCGTCTTGGCGTGGGTGACGACCTCGTCGGGGAAGATCGCCTTTGCTTCCTCAGCGGTGATGGTCACTTGTCGCCACTCCAGTTCGGGTTCTCCCAGATAACGGTGCCGCCCATGCCGATGCCGATGCACATGGTGGTGAGGCCGTAGCGCACGTCCGGGCGCTCGGCGAACTGACGCGACAGCTGCGTCATCAGGCGCACGCCGGAAGAAGCCAGCGGGTGGCCGGTGGCGATCGCGCCGCCCCACATGTTCACGCGCGGGTCGTCGTCGGCGATGCCGAAGTGGTCGAGGAACGCGAGCACCTGGACGGCGAACGCCTCGTTGACCTCGAACAGGCCGATGTCCTCGATGGACAGACCGGCGCGCTCCAGCGCCTTCTCGGTGGCCGGGACCGGGCCGATGCCCATGACCTCGGGCTCGACACCCAGGAACGAGTAGCCGACCATCCGCATGCCGATCGGCAGGCCGAGCTCGCGCGCGGTCTCCTCCTCGGCGAGGATGCAGCCGGTCGCACCGTCGTTCAGACCGGCCGCGTTGCCCGCGGTGATCCGGCCGTGCGGGCGGAACGGGGTCTTGAGCTTGGCCAGGTCCTCGACCGTGGTGCCGGGACGCGGCGGCTCGTCGGCGGTGGCGAGGCCCCAGCCGTTCTCGGCGGAACGGGTCGCGACGGGCACCAGCTCCGGGCCGATCTTGCCGTTCTTCAGGGCGTCCGCGTACTTGGCCTGCGACGCGGCGGCGTAGGCGTCCGTGCGCTCCTTGGTGATGTGCGGGAACCGGTCGTGCAGGTTCTCCGCGGTCTGGCCCATGACGAGCGCGCTGGTGTCGACGATCTTGTCCGACAGGAAGCGGGGGTTCGGGTCGACGCCCTCGCCCATCGGGTGGCGGCCCATGTGCTCGACACCGCCCGCGATGGCGACGTCGTACGCGCCGAACGCGATGCCGCTCGCGGCCGTGGTCACGGCGGTCATCGCGCCCGCGCACATGCGGTCGATCGAGTAGCCGGGCACGGACTTCGGCAGGCCCGCCAGCAGAGCGGCGGTGCGGCCGAGCGTCAGGCCCTGGTCGCCGATCTGCGTGGTCGCCGCGATGGCGACCTCGTCGACGCGCTCCGGCGGCAGCTCGGGGTGCCTGCGCAGCAGCTCACGGATGACCTTCACGATGAGGTCGTCGGCACGGGTCTCGGCGAAAATCCCCTTGGGGCCGGCCTTGCCGAACGGCGTGCGGACGCCGTCGACGAAGACCACGTTCCGAACGCGTGCCGGCGCTGCTGGTGCGGCCACGGCGTCTCCTCCACTTGTGGTGACAACTCTGTCCACCGGGCAGGGGGTGCGCGACATCCCTACCGGTCGGTAACGCCAACTCTAACCCTAGTTACTGGTGAGTAACCACTGCGGCACCCCTGTTGGTTGCGTCACACACCTTGCGCACGATCAGGAACAGCGGCAACCCGACCGGGGCCAGCAGGATCGTGATCACCAGAACGGGTGCCATCACCAGCGGGTGGACGTTCAGGCGGCGGCCTTCGAGGTACATCCAGCGCCCGACGAACAGGTCCCACGCGATCATGTGCGCCCACACCAGCGCGGCGCCGGTGTCGGTGCTCATGAACTTGGCCAGCGCGGGCAGCTCGGGCCGCGTGACCAGCGGCAGCAGTTCCGGCAGCACCGGGATCATCAGCACCGCGTAGATCGCGACCACCGGCAGGACGATCAGGTGCGACTCGGCGATCCGGCGCGTCCACGACCACCCGGGCGCGAAGATCATGAGCGCCCAGAACGGCGCGGCCAGCAGGAACGTCAGGCTGAACAGGGTGGCGGTCATGCGGTCACGAGCTCCTTGTCGACGGTGTTCTGCGGCTGCCGCGCCCACACCACGCCCAGCGCGGTCGCGGCGACGATGACGGCGGCGGCGATGAGGGTGACGGCGTCGGGCTTGACGAGCGGCTGCCCGCGCAACGCCTGCCAGATGACGAGCACGGTCAGGCCGAGGTAGCCGCCGCTGAGCACCCACGCGAGGCGGGCGTTCGCCCACCGGCCGGCGAAGAAGATCAGCAGGGGCAGGACCTGCACCGCGTGCATGCCGACGAAGTGCCCGATGCGCAGGTCGCCGTGGACGGTGCTCCAGCCGGTGAGCGGCATGTACTCCCCGCCGTCGGGTCCGCCGATCGAGTGGCTGCCGATCACGCCGCCCTCCCGTGACTGGCCTGCCCGCGGCTGCGTCATGAGGAAGCCGACGCTCATGCCGACGAGCGCGATGAGCAGGCTGAGCCGGATCACCCAGCTCTGCGCGGGGTTGTCGAACTTCTTGCGGAACAACAGGATCGCGATGACCAGGCTCGTGCCGAGCAGGACCACCGCCAGCAGGCCCATGGCCCCGAACAGCGCCCCGTCCAGCGGCGTCTCGAAGTTGAAGTGGCTGCGCTTCCCGCGGACGACCTGGGTGACGATGATCGTCATCTCGGCGACGCCGGCCCCGGCGAACACCGTGCCGAGCCACCACGCGATCTTGTGCAGGCGGCCTTCGAGCAGGCTGGTGAACCAGGCCAGGGAGGCGCTGTAGAGCGTGAACGACACCGCGAACTTGAACGGCTTGAACCAGATGGGTGAGTCGAGCAGCATCCGGTCGTCCAGCAGCATGCCGAGCGCGGCGACCGGGGTCAGTACGACCATCGACAGCGTGAAGAGCATTAACGGCCGGTGCCAGCTGTATGCGGTCCTCAACATCTGAGCCCCCTCGGAAGAATGGATAGCGGTGCTCTCCGCTATCGGAAAGGTACACTATCCATATGCGTGTTGGCGAGCTTTCGAAGAGAAGCGGCGTCCCGGTGCCGACGATCAAGTACTACCTGCGCGAGGGACTGCTGCCCGCCGGCGTGCTGACCAGCCCGAACCAGGCCCACTACGACGAGGAGCACCTCCGCAGGCTCCGGTTGGTGCGGGCCCTGATCGACGTCGGCGGTCTGTCGATCGCGACCGTGCGGGACGTGCTCGGCGTCGTCGACAGCCGCAGCCCCTCCCTGCACAAGAAGCTCGGCGCGGTGCAGGAGGCGATCAGCCAGCCGGGCTCGGCCGAGCTCGACCCCCTCGCGGTGAAGGACGTCCAGGAGTTCTTCGCGCGCCAGGGTGAGGACGAGTGCTACGACGTCACGAAGAACAACGTGACTCACATGCTCGCCTCGGCGATGACGGCCGCCCGCTCGGTCGGCCACGACCACTTCAGCGAGCTGCTCGACCCGTACCTGGAGGGACTGAAGATCATCGCGCGGGCCGACCTGGAGTACATCGCGAGCCGCGGGTCCACCGACGCCGTCGTCGAGGCGATGGTCGTCGGCACGCTCATCGGCGACGCCGTCCTCAAGGCGGTGCGCCGGCTCGCGCACGCCCAGGTGTCGCGCGAGGTGATCGGTGGCGGCTCCGACGACTGACCTGAACTGATATATCGGCCGATATATCAGTTGGTGTCGCTCGCTGACCTGTGGCTTAGCAATGACTCTTTGGACTTCGTCCGCAAACGACTCAGTGCAAAGGGCGTTGCCAGCGGACCTCGCCGTCGTGCCGGATGCCGGTGGCGGACAGACCTGCGGAGGTGGCGACGGCGGCGGACGCGTGGTGGTCGGGGTGGACGTGGGCGACCGCGGTGTCCACCGGCTGGGTGGTGAGCCAGCCGACGAGGCCTCGTGCCGCCTCGCTCGCGATGCCGCGGCCCTGCCAGGGCGTGCCGACCACCCACGCGATCTCGGCGGTCCGATCGGCGATCGTCGCCTGGACGGTGCCGACGAGGCGGCCTTCGGCCCGCAGCGAGATCACCCAGTTGAGCCACTGCTCGGCTGGGTCGGGGGAGCCCGCGGCCAACCGCTCGTACCGGCTGAGGAGGGCTTGCGGTGAGAGCGGGGCGCCGCCGATGAAGGTGTGCAGCGCCGGGTCCGCGAGCACCTCGGCCATCTCCGCGGCGTGCTCGACGCGCAACGGCAGCAGGTCCAGCCGCTCGGTGCTGATCAACGCGAACCGCCCCTTGCAATGAGTCTTTTGCGGACGAAGTCCAAAGTCTCATTGCTAAGGGGCAGGTCAGCAAGCGTGTAGAACTGATATATCGGTGCTGTCAGGCGGTCGTGAGGACTCGTGGCGGGATTTCCGCCTGGCGCAGTGTCGCGGTGAGGACCTCGTCGAGCGGTGTGGCCGCCAGCCCGAAGGTCTTCTCGATGCGGGAGGCGTCCACGACGAACGGGCGGTGCGACATGTGGTGGGTCTCCCAGAGCTCGTTCCAGAACGGCGCGGTGGTGCCGAGCAGCGTCAGCTCCCGGTCGGTCATCTCGGCGAGCTGGGGTGGCGGCGCGTCCGCCAGCTCGGCCAGGCGGGTTGCCGCGGTGCGGACGGAGGTGACGACGACGGGTGCGTGCCAGGCCTGGCCGAGGGCGCGTTCGTCGCGGGCGACGGTGCCCAGAGCGCGGGCGGCGTCACCGACCGAGGTGTACGAGTGCGGGGTGTCCAGGGCGGCGGGCACGACGGCGAGGTGTCCGGCCAGGACCTTCGGCAGGACCAGCGCGGTGAAGGTCGAGAAGGCACCCGGGCCGAGGAACTGGCCGGCGCGCACCTCGGTGACGCGCACCCGGCCCGCGTCGTGCGCGGCCTTGGCCTCCAGCCACATGCGGGCGCGGACCAGGCCCTTGGGGCCCGTCGCGGCCAGCGGGAGGTCCTCGGTGAGCGGGCCGTCGACCGGTCCGTAGCCGTACAGGTTGCCGAGCATCACGTAGGTGGCGCCGGTGCGTTCCGCGGCGGACAGGATCGCGCCGAACAGCGGTGGAACGGTCTGCGGCCAGGTGTGATAGGCGGGCATGGCGCAGTTGATGATCGTGGCAGCTCCCGCGGCGACCTCGGCCAGGGCGGTCGCGTCGCCCGCGTCGAGCGCGATTCGGGTGACGCCGGGGTGCTCCGGGCCGCCGCCGGTGCGGCTGACCACCCTGACCTCGTCGCCGGACTCGGCGAGCTGGAGTGCTGTGGCGTGGGCGGTGGCACCACGGCCGATGATCACGTGGACGGACATGGTCCTCTTTCCGGGGAACATCGAGTTGCGCGGATTCGCTTGATCCACTGTGGTGTCCGCGCCCTGTTCGCGGCACCGGCCCGCTTGCCACTTTCCCGGAGGTTCTGGCCATGCATCGGATCGTCTTCGTCGTGGTCGCGCCGGTGTACTCGTTCGACCTCGCCATCGCGCGGATGGTCCTCGACGCCACCGGCTCCTACGAGATCACCGTGTGCACGGCCGACCCCGGACGGGTCGAGGCGGTCGGCGGTCCGGACGTGTTCGTCGATCGCGATCTGACCGCTGTCCGCGGAGCCGACACGTGCGTCGTCATCGGCGGCGGAGGCCGCACGGACACCGATTCCCGGATCCTCGACGCCGTCCGGGCCGCCGCGGACGACGGCGCCCGCACGGCCGCGATCTGCACCGGCACGTTCGTGCTCGCGCAGGCCGGTGTCCTGGACGGGCGCCGCGCGACGACGCACTGGGGCCTGACCGACGAGCTCGTCCGTCGTCATCCGCGGGTGACGGTGGTGCCTGACGTGCTGTACGTCGCCGACGGTCCCGTGCTCACGTCGGCAGGTGCCGCCGCGTGCATCGAGCTGTGCCTGCACGTGGTCCGCACCGATCTCGGCGCCGCGGCGGCGGCCACCGCGGGGCGGATGGCGCTGGTCGCCGCGCCACGTCCCGGCGACCAGGCCCAGGTGGTCGACACGCCGCTGCCCGCCGTCGAGGACGCCTCGCTCGCGGCCACCCGCGAGTGGGCGCTGCGCCGGCTCGACGAGCCGCTCACCCTCGCGGACCTCGCCACGCACGCCCGCGTGAGCGTGCGGACCCTGACCCGGCGGTTCCACGCCGAGACCGGCACGAGCCCGTTGCAATGGCTGTTGCACCGGCGCGTCGACCGCGCTCGTCAGCTGCTGGAGACCAGCACGCTGCCCGTCGGCCTGGTCGCTCACCACAGCGGTCTGGGCAGCGCCGACTCGCTGCGGCAGCACATGGTCCGCCGGACGGGCCTCACCCCGACCGCCTACCGCGCGTCGTACCGCCGGCCCTTGCAATGAGTCTTTTGCGGACGAAGTCAAAAGACTCATTGCCAAGGAGCAGGTCAGCGGATGTCGCGGTAACTGATATATCGGATATCGGCGATCAGGACGGCGGGGCCGTCGCGGTCAGCGCCTTGGCCAGGGCCTCGTGGGTGAGGTCGATCTGCCACGACCGGGCCCCGCCTTCGCGCAGCACGGCGGCCACGGACTCGGGCGACAGGTCGGCGGGCGGTTGCCAGCAGGTGCGGCGCACGAGGTCGGGCAGCAGCAGGTTCTCCACCGGGAGGGTGTTGGCCTCGGCGATGCCCGCCAGTGCCGTGCGGGCCGCGGCCAGGCGGGCGGCGGCGTCCGGGTCCTTGTCCGCCCAGCGGTTGGGCGGGGGCGGGCCGTCGTGCTGGCCCGCGGGCTCCGGGAGCTCGGACTTGGGCAGGGCGGCGGCCTTGCGCAGAGCGTTCATCCAGACGCCGGCCATGCGGCGCTGGGCCCGTCCGCGGAAGACCGGAAGCGCGAGCAGCTCGGCTTCCGAAGCGGGGTTGCGGGCGGCCGCCTCCATCAGGGCGGAGTCCGGGAGGACTCGGCCGGGGGCGATGTCGCGTTCGCGGGCCACGGCGTCGCGGGCTTCCCACAGCGACCGCACCAGGGCCAGTTGACGCTGGTTGCGCACGCGGTGGATACCCGACGTGCGCCGCCAGGGGTCGGTACGGGGGCGCGGCAAAGGCGCCGTCCGTACCGCCTCGAACTCCTCGAGCGCCCAGGCGAGCTTGCCCTGGCGCTCCAGCTCGGCCTCGAGAACGTCGCGCAGCTGCACGAGCAGCTCCACGTCCAGAGCGGCGTACGTCAGCCAGTCGGCAGGAAGGGGGCGGCGCGACCAGTCGGCCGCGCCGTGCCCCTTCTCCAGCCGATAGCCGAGCAGTCGCTCGACCAGCGTGCCCAATGCCACGCGTTCGAACCCAGCCAGCCTGCCCGCCAGCTCGGTGTCGAACAGCGCGCCGGGTCGCAGCCCGAGTTCGGCGAGGCACGGCAGGTCCTGAGACGCCGCGTGCAACACCCACTCAGTGCCGTCCAGCGCCTGCACCAGCGGGTCAAGCCGACCGCCTAGAGCGATCGGGTCGACCAACCAGGTGCCGGCGCCCTCCCGGCGCAGTTGCACCAGATAGGCACGCTGTGAGTAGCGGTAGCCCGAGGCTCGCTCGGTGTCCACCGCGACCGGGCCCTTCGCCCCGGCGAGCGCGTCAGCGGCTCGCCGGAGCGCAGCAGGATCGGCGACCACGGGCGGGACCCCATCAGCAGGTTCCGTCAGCGGTACCGGATCTGGTCCGGTTGGTGCGGTTGGCTCGTCGGCGGGTACATCCACAGCGGATGACCCTACGACGATCGCACCACTCACAGGTGTTCTCGGCCGGTTCAGTGCTTCAAACCGGTATCTAGCGGATCACGCCGGCACGCATGGCCAGCGCGACCATCTGAGCGCGATCCCCGGTGCCCAGCTTCCGGCCGATCCGCGACAGGTGAGACTTCACCGTGAGCGCGGACAGGCTCAGAGCCTCGCCGATTTCCTTGTTGCTCTGGCCATCGGCGACCAGCTGGAGCACCTCGACCTCACGCGCGGAGAGTTCCCGCGGCGTGTTGTCGGTGCCCGGCACCCGAGTACCCGCTGCGAGTACTGGTGCCACGCTCGGATCTGCGTAAACGCCGCCATCGAGAACCCGGCGCACCCCGTCGGTGACCACCATCGGAGAGGCGGACTTCAGGAGGTACGCCTGGGCGCCCGCCTGGAAGGCCGACCTGACCGCGTAGGGGTCGTCGGAGGATGCGAGGACCACGATGCGGGGCCAGCCCTGGGCACGGAGCTCCGTGACCAGGTCGATGCCGGTGCCATCCGGCAGGCCCAGATCGAGGATCGCGAGGTCGCACGGTCCGGTTGCAAGTGCCCGCGCCCGAGCCTCTGCCACCGATGCGGCCTCATGCACTGTCCCGGCCCCCATCTGGGTGAGCCGAGCTGATATCGCCTCCCTCAGCAGTGGGTGGTCGTCGACCACCAGCACTGAAAAAAGCTCCTCCCGCGGGTGCGGGACCATGTTCGCCGGCAACGAGCCGGCTGGCGTGGTACGAACGGCCTGACCTAAGCCGACGGCAGCCACGTCACTACCTCCCTGGAGTCGGTCGTGCCCCCCGACCGGCACCGGAGACTTTCGTCCAATCAGCCGCGCCACTGATCGACCGAAAGTGGTGTCGTCTGGGGCAGCGTAGCCGCCCATGCGGGTCTACGGGACGATCAATCGGGTATCTATCCCTATTGAGTTGTGACAGATGGCCTCATGTGTCACACGATTGGATGACAACTGGATAGGGGGAGTAACACCGGATGCCCTCACGACGACGTATAGGAGTTGGTTGTGCCGAGCCTGACCGGTCGCGAACGAGCGCGGGCGTTGCTGCAGCGTGTGCCCCTCGTCGACGGCCACAACGACCTCCCGTGGGCGCTGCGGGAGTTCGGTGACGGAACGGGCGAGGACGTCTACACGACCGCGGCGAAGATCAATCTCACGGAACGTCATCCCAGCTTGCACACGGACATCGTGAAAATGCGCGAGGGCGGCCTCGGGATGCAGTTCTGGTCCGTCTGGATTCCCTGCCGGCTCGCGGGCGACGCAGCCGTGACCGCCGTGCTGGAGCAGGTCGAACTGGTCTACGAGCTGGCCGAGCGGTACTCCGACCACCTGGGCGTCGCGACCACCGCCGCGGAGGCCGAAAAAGTTTTCGCGTCCGGGCGTGTCGCGTCCCTCCTGGGGGCCGAGGGCGGACATTCCATCAACTCTTCACTCGGCGTTCTGCGCGCGTTGCGCCGTCTGGGTGTCCGCTACATGACGCTCACCCACAACGACAACACGCCGTGGGCCGACAGTGCCACTGACCAGCCAGAACACGGCGGCCTGACCGAGTTCGGCCGCGACGTCGTGCGTGAGATGAACCGGATCGGCATGCTCGTCGACCTGAGCCACGTCGCACCCAGCACGATGCACGCCGCGCTCGACACGAGCGTCAAGCCGGTCATCTTCAGCCACTCGTCGTGCCGCCACGTTGCGGACCACCCGCGCAACATTCCCGATGACGTCCTGGTCAAGCTGAAGGCCAACGGCGGTGTGGCCATGATCACATTCGTTCCGGACTTCGTCTCACCCCGTGTCGCTGAATGGGACGCAGCCCTTCGTGACGCGATGGCGGCCGCCGGTGCGAACCACGCGGACATGGGGGAGCGCAAGGCGTTCGGCGAGAAGTGGGCCGTGGACCACCCGAAGCCGCTCGCCACTCTCGACGACGTCGTCACGCACCTCGAACACGCCCGTGAGGTCGTCGGCGTCGACCACATCGGCCTGGGCGGCGACTACGACGGCGTGCAGTCCCTGCCCGAGGGCCTGGAGGACGTCTCGACCTACCCGGACCTCATCGGCGCGCTGCTCGACAAGGGCTGGTCCGAGGACGACTGCGCCAAGCTCGCGGGCGCGAACGTCCTGCGGGTGCTCAGGGACGCCGACTAGGGCTGGCGCTGGCCGAAGAGCGTGACGCCGACCGGCGGCAGCCCCACGGCCGTCGCCATCAGCTCGTAGAACGCGGTGCCGTGCTCGGCGAGTTCTCCGTCGAGCGCGGTCCACGACGCGCGCAGTTCCAGGTCGTCGGTGCGGGCCGGGCCGGCGATGTCGCCGAACCGGGCCGACGACGTCTGCGTCACCGTCCCGCCCAGCGCGGTGAACCGGGCGCCGGACTGGTCGAGGGCCTCGGTCAGCCACGACCAGCCGACCTCGGGCAGCAGCGGGTCCGACGCGAGCTCGTGGTCGAGCTCCACGCGCACGTAGGCCACGACGCGCAGGACACCGCCCCACGCCTCGTCGCCGTCCGGGTCGTGCAGCAGCACCAGGCGGCCGGTGGAGAGCTCGTCCGACGGACCGGTGACCTCAGCCGTCAGCGCGTACGCCCACGGCGCGAGCCGCTGCGGTGGGCGAACCTCGGTGAGTTCGATCTCGGGCCTGGTGCGAACCGACTTGAGCGTCCCCACCGCCCGGCGGAAGATTTCCGGCTCGGTCACACAACTGACTGTATGCCTCGGAAACCGACCGAGTGACGGCGGCACGCCGGGACGTGGGACCATGAAAGGGAGATGACTTCTTCAGCCCCCCTCCTCGTGGCCGCAAGTGGCGGCACCCCGTCGCACACCCCTGTCTGGTTCATGCGGCAGGCGGGACGGTCGCTGCCCGAGTACCGGGCGCTTCGCCAGGGCACCGCGATGCTCGACGCGTGCATGGACCCCGAGATGGTCTGCGAGATCACGATGCAGCCGGTCTGGCGGCACGGCGTCGACGGCGCGATCCTCTTCTCCGACATCGTCGTGCCGCTGAAGGCGGCCGGGGTCGACCTCGACATCGTCGCGGGCACCGGTCCGGTCGTCGCGCACCCGGTCAGGACGTTCTCCGACGTCGAGAAGCTGCCCGAGCTGCACGCCGAGCAGGTCCAGCCGGTCGCGGACGCCATCGGGCTGCTGCTCAAGGAACTCCCGCAGCAGGTCGCGCTGATCGGGTTCGCCGGCGCGCCGTTCACGCTGGCGAGCTACCTCGTCGAGGGCGGGCCGAGCAAGAACCACGAGCGCACCAAGGCCCTCATGCACGGCAACCCGGAGCTGTGGCACGCGCTGCTCGGCAAGATCGCCGGCATCACGGCGGCCTTCCTGCACGCGCAGCTCGACGCCGGGGTGCAGGCGGTCCAGCTGTTCGACTCGTGGGCGGGCGCGCTGTCCGAGCGCGACTACCGCGAGTTCGTCCTGCCGCACTCCAAGCGCGTCCTGGAGACCATCACCACCGTGCCCCGCATCCACTTCGGGGTCGGCACGGGTGAGCTGCTGCCGGCGATGCGCCAGGCCGGTGCGGACGTCGTCGGCGTCGACTGGCGGATCCCGCTCGACGTGGCGGTCGAGAGGCTGCAGAAGGCGAACCCGGAGCTGCCGAAGCCGGTCGTGCAGGGCAACCTCGACCCGGCGCTGTTCTTCGCGGGCTTCGAGGCCGTCGAACGCGAGGTGCGCCGCATCCACGCCGAGGGCAAGGCGGCCGCGGGCCACATCTTCAACCTCGGCCACGGCGTGCTGCCCGACACCGATCCGGAGATCATCACCCGGACCGTCGAACTGATCCACAGCTTGTAATGCACGCAAGAGTGCCGCACGTCGCAGTCGTCGGGGGAGGCATCTCCGGCCTGGCCGCCGCGCACCGGTTGCGCATGCTGCTCGGGCCCGACGCGAAGATCACCGTCATCGAGCAGTCCGACCGGCTCGGTGGCAAGCTGCGCACGACCGAGCTCGCCGGGGTGCGGTTCGACGTGGGCGCCGAGGCGTTCCTGCACCGCAAGCCCGAGGCGCAGGAGCTGATCAACGAGGTCGGGCTCGCCGGTGACGTCGTGCACCCGACGTCGGCGAAGTCCTATGTGCACGCCGCGGGGCATACGCACCAACTGCCGCCGCACACGTTCATGGGCGTACCGGCGAGCGTCGAGACAGTGCGGCACATGCTGTCGTCCGAGGGCGCGCTGCGGGTCGAGATGGAACCGACGCTGCCGCCGATCGACCTGCGGGGTGGCGACATCGCGGTCGGCGCACTGGTGAAGGACAGGTTCGGCCCCGAGGTCGCCGACCGCCTGGTCAGCCCGTTGCTCGGCGGGGTCTACGCGGGCCGCGCGGACGAGCTCGGCCTGCGCGCCACGATGCCGCAGATCGCCACGCTGCTGGACAAGGGCGTCGGTTCGCTGCTGGCGGCCGCCGCGACGATGATGCCCGCACCACCGCAGCCGCGTGCCGCGCGGCCACCGGTGTTCGCGTCGCTGGGCAACGGTGTCCAGAGCCTGGTCGACCGGCTCGCCGAGGTGTCGAAACCGGTCGTCCGCCTGGGTCTGCCGGTGCGGGTGCTGTCGTGGCTCGGCGACGGCTGGCGGCTGGAGATCGGTTCGGCCGCGACCCCTGAGTACCTGGAGTGCGACGGCGTCGTGCTCGCGGTCCCGGCTCCGTCGGCGCGCAAGCTGCTCTCGGAGATCGCGCCGCAGGTGTCCGCCGCGTACGGCAAGGTCGAGGTCGCCTCGATGGCAGTGGTCGCACTGGCGCTGCCGCCGGGCACCCGGCTGCCGGACCGCTCCGGCATCCTGATCGCGGAGGGGGAGCGGTACAGCGACCGCATCACCCCGTTCACCGCCAAGGCGTTCACGTTCTCCAGCCGCAAGTGGTCGCACATCGGCGACCCGGTGATCCTGCGCGGCTCGGTGGGGCGGCACGGCGACACGGCGCTCCTGCAGCGCAGCGACGCCGACCTCGTCAAGGCCGTCCGCAACGACCTGTTCGAGCTGACCGGGATCAGGGCCGAGCCGATCGACTACGTGGTGCAGCGCTGGGGCGGGGGCCTGCCGCAGTACGGTGTCGGGCACCTCGACCTGGTCGACACGATCGAGCGCGGCATCGCTGACGTGCCGGGTCTTGCCGTGGCCGGAGCGACGCTGCACGGCGTGGGCGTGCCGGCCTGCATCGCCACGGCCGACGCGGCCGCCGCGCGTGTCGCAGCACACCTGCTGGGCCGCGTTCGCCGTTGAGGCAGGCGTGCCAAGATGGACGTATGGCACGCCTGAACTACAACGAGCTCAACGACACCATCCGCTACACGATGTGGTCGGTGTTCCGGGTCGAACCGGGCAAGCTGCCGGAGGACCGCAGCGCCGCCGCCGCGGAGACCCAGAACTACCTGGACGCGTTGGAGGGCAAGGGCGTCGTCGTCCGCGGCGTCTACGACCTGGCGGGTCTGCGTGCCGACGCCGACTTCATGATCTGGTGGCACGCCGAGGAGATCGAGCAGCTCCAGGCCGCCTACACCGGCTTCCGCCGCACCCCGCTCGGCAAGGTCTCGACGCCGGTCTGGTCGCAGGTCGCCCTGCACCGGCCCGCCGAGTTCAACCGCAGCCACATCCCCGCGTTCCTCGCGGGTGAGGAGCCGCGCAAGTACGTCTGCGTCTACCCGTTCGTGCGGTCCTACGAGTGGTACCTGCTGCCGGACGAGGACCGCCGCAAGATGCTCGCGGACCACGGCAAGGAAGCCCGCGACTTCCCGGACGTGCGCGCGAACACCGTCGCGTCGTTCGCGCTCGGCGACTACGAGTGGATGCTCGCGTTCGAGGCCGACGAGCTGCACCGCATCGTCGACCTGATGCGTCACCTGCGCGGCACCGAGGCGCGGTTGCACGTGCGCGAGGAGATCCCCTTCTACACGGGCACCCGCGTCCCGGCCGCCGAGCTGGTCACGAACCTGCCGTAGCAAACGATGAACGGCGCTTTTGCCCACCTCAGGTGGACAAAAGCGCCGTTCATCGTTTTCAGCTCACCTTGTAGGCGTGGATCACCGTCAGCTCGACGGTGTTGCCCTTGGCGTCCTTCGCCGTGGCCTTCAGCGAGGTCCACTTCGAGCCCGCCGGGTGGTAGATCAACGCGCTGTTGCCGACCACGCCCGCGTTGCGCCACGACTTGCCGTCGTCGTGCGAATACTGCACGCCGGTGACGCGCACCTTGCCCGTGTCACCGTGCGACTGCGTGACCAACCCGATGCGCTGCAACGTTCCCGCGGGCACCGCGCCGTTGTCGTCGAGCTTCGGCGCGAACCGCACGACCGACAGCGGAATGGTGTCGGTGACGCCCGGCGTGCCCCTGGACCTGAACGTCCACGCCGCCGACACCTTGCTGCTGAACTCGAACTGCGAACTGCGGTCGAGGTTCGCCTCGACGCGGAAGTCGGCCTCCGGCAGCGGCACGTTCTGGAAGGTCCGGCCGTCGTTCTCCGCGAGCAGCACGCCGTCGCGGTAGAGCGCTGCCCGGAAGCTGTCCACCGTGGACCCGCCCTGGCCGTTGCCGCCGTCGCTGAGCATCGGCACGGCGATGGACAGCTGCGCACCGGACCGCTGGGCGTACGGGTACGGGGACTCGGGCAGCGCCGGCGAGAACACCGGCTGGTTCTCCCGCTCCTGGTACGTCCTGCCCGGCTCGTACGTGCGGAGCGCGGAGATGGTCTGCTCCAGGCCGCCGTTCGCGTGCGTGATGCTCACGATCGACTGCCAGCGCACGTCCTCGGTCGTCACGTAGTCGACGGCCTTGCTGCCCGCCGGCACCGGGTAGAGCGCGGAACCGCCGCTCACGCCGTGCACCGACTGCGGGAGCTCGCCCTTGGTCGCCGTGCTGCCGGGCCGCAGACCGCCGATGGTGGCCTCGACGCGAGCCAGGTCCGTCTTGGCCGGTGTGCGCGTCAGGCCGTTGGGGATGCCGCCGCCGACCGGGTAGGACAGCCGGTAGTAGATGTTCGCGTCGGCCGCTGAGTTCGCGTGCAGGGTGGTGAGCGACGACATCTCGTTCGGCGGGAGCGGGCCGCCCATCTGGACCGCGGAGATGCCGTCGAAGCCGCCGAACGCCAGCAGCGAGCTCTGCAGCACCACGTCGCCGTACGCGCGCCGGTACGCCAGCTCCCCGGCGACGAAGCTGCCGGTGGGCTCCGGTGCCTTCACCACGATCGGCTGGGCGAGACGCGCGTCCTGCCTGACCGTCACGTCGCCGGTCAGCTTCACCGTCGGCTGGAACACCATGTCGAGACCGGTCGGCGTGCTGATCGTCGTGTCGAGCAGGTAGGTGCCCCTGGGCAGGCGGACCTTCTGGTCGCCGGCGCCGTAGACGGTCTTGGACGACCGGGCGTCCAGGCCGTCGATGTGCGTCAGCGAGACCTCCGGGTCCCCGCCGTCGCGCGCTGTCAGGTCGATCGTGAGGTCGTAGCTCTCCACCTCGCGCTCGACGCCGACGAGCGTGCGCACGGTGTGCGGTCCGGACGTGGCGACGACCTCGCCGGTGTACGCGCCGTCCTGGGTGCCGACGCGGGTGTCACCGGTGACCTTCACCGCCGCGGTGCCCTTGGCCGGCACCGTCACCCGCGAGGAGCTCAGCGAGAACATGCCCTGCGGCGCACCGCTGGTCAGCTTCACGTCGAGCGTGATCGGCGCGTCGGTCGGGTTCGTGTAGGTGATCGTCCTGGTTTCGGGCTTGTCGTCACCGTGCGGCCACTCGTGCCGGCCGAAGTTCACCGCGGCGGCGTCCGCGGTGAGCACCTGGCCGATCGCCTTGGCCACGTCGATGCGGCCCGCACCCTGGTCGAACGCGCTGACCCCCGGCGTCGGCTTGGCCGTGCCGGCCAGCACCGACTTGAGCTGCGCCGGCGTCCACTCCGGGTGCTGCTGCTTGAGCAGGGCCGCGGCGCCCGCCACGTGCGGCGTCGCCATGGAGGTGCCGCTGAACGCGACGTGCTCGCCGTTCGTGCCCGCGGCCGCCGCGACGATGCCGACGCCCGGCGCCGTCACCTCGGGCTTGAGGCCGCTGTCTCCCACCCGCGGGCCCCTGCTGGAGAACGGTGCGAGCGAGTCGTCGCGGTCCACGGCGCCCACCGACAGCGCGGCCTCGGCCGTGCTGGGTGAGCTGACCGTGCCCGGCGCGCCGGAGTTGCCCGCCGCGATGACGAACAACGCGCCGTACTTGGCCGTCAGGTCGTTGACCGCCTGCTCCAGCGGGTCGATCTCCGGGGTGTCACGGCCGCCGAGGCTCAGGTTGACGATCTGGGCGCCCTGCTCCACCGCCCAGCGCATGCCGTCGAGGATCCACGACTCCTGGCAGCCGGCCTGGACGCAGACCTTGGCGTCGATCAGCTGCGCGCCCGGCGCGACACCGCCGTACTTCGCGTCGTGGCTCGCGACGGTCGAGCCCACGTGCGTGCCGTGGCCGACCCTGTCGGTGTTGTCGGGGTCGGTCGTGAAGTTCTTCTCGGCGATCTGCTGGCCTTTGAGGTCCGGGTGGTTCTCGTCCACGCCGGTGTCGACGATCGCGACCTTGACGCCCTTGCCGGTGATGCCCTTCTGGTGGGCGGCGGGCGCGCCGATCTGGGCGACCGACCGGTCGAGGCTCGGCTTGCGGATGCCGTCGAGCCAGATCTTGTCACCGGAGCTCGCCTCGGACTTCAGCGCCGCCCAGTCGTCGTCCGTCCGCGCGGCGAGCCGCGCGTGACCGTCCACGATCAACGGCATGTGGTCGCGGTAGCCGAACTCCAGCAACGTGGTGACGTCGAAGAGCCTGCGGTCGAGCCGGCCCGCCGCCAGGGGCCCGAACGCGTCCTTCGGCACGACCGTGGTGTGCCCGTCGGCGCCGCGGTGGGTCTTGAAGGCCATGCCCTCGCGGCCCTTGCCGGGCTGGATCGCGACGACCTGCTGTCCTCGCCCCAGCAGGACCTTGTCGCCGGTGACGAGCGTGACCTCGTCGACCGCCTGGTTGCCGGTGACCGGTGGTGGAGCGGCCCAGGCGGTGGTGGCCGGTGCCGCGGTCAGTGCGAGCGCCGCGATGGCGGCGCCCAGCACTTCCGTTTTTCCGCGCATTCGAATCCCCTCGTGGTTCGAATTGCTGCGCGCTGTTCTCCGCGCAGGCCGGAAGGCCTTCTACGGCAATGTGAAAAAGCGCCCCCGACACTTTCGAACGTATCGATGGCGGTCCGGAGGTACACAGGGCTGAACGGGGGATTCTGGTTGAGGAGGTGTTCGCCCGTCAGTTCGACTGCCAGAACTTCCAGCGCGCCTTGCGTTTCACCGGCAGTTCTCCCGCGGCCCGGCACCATTCCGCGAATGCCGCGGCGTCCTCACGCGCGCGAGAACCCGCACGACGTGGGTGTGCCACGGCGTAGGCGTCGAAGAGCGGCCGGAACCTCTCGCCGAGCTCGTCGGCGACGGCCGGACCCAGCATCCGCACGATGCCGCGGCGTTTCGACAGCAACGCGCGGCGTTCGACGTCGAGTCGTTGTTCGTCGAATCCCGCCGGGGCCGGTCCGTTCGCGAGCAATGCGTTCAACAGCTCGGCCTGGGCGGCGGCGAGCCTTTCACGTGCGGCCGGGGAGTCGTTGTCGTCGATCATTTCAGCCACGGTGTTTGTCCACGACGGCGCGGATCGCGGCCAGCTCGGTCGCGATTTCGGTGTCGGAGGGGTAGTTGTCGTCGCGTTCCAGCAGAACGCCGGGTGGTTTCACACGTGAACACAGTTCGTCGAGAACGCCGAGCACCTCCGGCAGCACCGCGTGGGCGTGCGTGTCGTGGTAGACGCCGCCGTGCTCGACGCCGCCCGCCACGTGCACGTATGCCAGGCGCTCCAACGGGATCTCGTCGAGGAACCGCTCCGGGTCGGTGCCGATGTTGCGGGCGTTCGCGTACAGGTTCGCGACGTCGACGAGCAGCCAGCAGTCCGTGCGTTCGACGAGCTCGGCGAGGAACTGGCCCTCGGTCAGCTCGCCGCCGGGCCACTCCAGCAGCGCGGCGACGTTCTCCAGCGCCAGCGGGACGGGCAGGTTCCGCTGCGCCAGCTCGACGTTGGCGACGAGCACGTCGAGCGCGTCCTTCGTGCGCGGCACCGGCATCAGGTGGCCCGAGTCGAGGCCGCCCGCGCGGACGAAGCACACGTGGTCGCTCACCATCGGCGCACCGACGGCCTCGGCGATCCCGCCGAGGTGCTCGACCCGGTTCAGGTCGACCTCGTCCGCGCCGCCGAGCGAGAGCGACACGGCGTGGGGGAGCACCGGGACGCCGCGCTCCAGCAGCAGCGTCACCGACTCCGGTAACCGTCCGATGTGGAGGTTCTCCGCGACGACCTCCACGAAGTCGACGCCGGGCAACCGTTCCACGGTCAGGTCGATCTCCGAGCGCCAGCCGATGCCGACACCCAGATCCGTGATTCCCGCCATCAGTCGCCTCCTCCGCCACCGCAGCCGCCACCGCAGCTGCTGCCCGACGAACAACCGCTCCCCGACGAGCAGCTGCTGCCTGATGAGCAACTACTGGTACCACATCCGCTGCCGCAGCTGCTGCAACCCGACCCACCACCGTCCGAAGAGGACTGTCTTTTCCTGTGCTTCTTGAGCGGCAACATCTTGACGACGCTCTGGGGGAGTCCGAATTCGTCGGCCACCGGGCGGCGGTTCACCTTGCCGCAGAAGCCGTACACCGCCACGTTGTGCACCCGGTCGGTCGCGCTCACGTGCAGCAGAGCCTGCCTGCCCTGCCTCGTGACGGCTCGACGCCCGCGTTGCCACAGAGCGAACAGCAAGGCGATCGGCACCGCCAGGAAGAACTCCGCCGCCACGAAGCCGAGGAGGAACAGCGCGATCGCGAGCGTCAGGGAGAAGCCCCACGCCGGGTTGCGGTGGCGGGGACGCTGCAGGAGCCTGCGGTCGAGCAGGTCCTGGTGCAGAGCCTTCATCTCGGTGCTGAACGCGGTTGACCGCACGACCTGGTCGAACCGGGCGCCGGTCCGTGCGCGGCTCAGCGTGCGAGCCTCGAGCGGGGTGATCGCGCCGCAGTTGCTCAGGTGCACAGCCGAGACGAGGCCCTCTCGCGACACCCGCACCAAGCCCGCGTCGAGCAGTCGCGCCAGCGCGGTCTCCGCGGCCCGGCCCGGGCCCGCGGTCAGGTAGCCGACCTGCTCCACGGTCAGCTGCGTCCCCTGTGAGGTCATCGGTGTGACCATCGGTCCCCCTCAACTGCTGGAACTGCAGCTGCTGCTGCTACTGCTGCAGCTCGAACTGCTGCAGCTGCTGCTGGAACAACTGCTGGAGCTGCCGCAACTGCTGCTGCTCGAACAGGTGCTGCTGCTACTGCAGCTGCTGCTTGAACAACTACTGCTGGCCGAACAACTGCCGGCAGAGCAGCTCGACGCGCTGCTGCAGCCGCTGCCACAGCTGCCACCGTCCGAACGGGACTTCTTCTTGCTGGGCAACGGAGTGACGTACAGGAGGTTGGGCGGCAGGCCGTACAGGTCGGAGACCCGTTGACGGCCAACCACACCGCGCAGCCCGTACAACGCGACGGCGTCCACCCGGCCGCGCGGGTTCATCCGCGCGTGCCCGAGCACGCCCTTGCCGAGCGGCGTGAGCATCTTCTTGTTGCGCAAGAGGAACGCCACGAACAACGCCACGACCGCGACGGCCAGGAGGTTCCGGTCGACGAGGAGCGCCGCCCCCAGGAAGCCGATGCCGAGGAAGATCAGCAGCACCCGGAACGCCGCCCGGCCGCCGTTGCCCTTGCCCCACTTGCGGCGGATGAGGGCCTTGCCCGCCAGGGAGTCGCGCAGCGCACCCATCTCGTGACTGTGCGCCGCCGGTCCCACCACCAGGCCGATCGGGCGGCCCGCGCCGTTGAGCCCGGCGAGGATGAACGCCTCCAGTGCGGTCGTGGCGCCGTGACCGTTCTGGTGGACGGCGGTCACGAGTCCCTCGCGGGAGAACCGCACGAGACCGCCGTCCATCAGCCGGGCCAGGGCGGTCTCCGCCGCCCTGCCCGGTCCCCCTGCCAGGAACCCGATCTCCTCCGCGGTCTGGTCGACCCGGTGCGCCGTCGAAGACTTGGCCATCAGCACTCCCCTCACTGCTGCCAGTGCATCTTCGACGTGAGATCTACCCCCGGGTTCCCGGCGTTACCTGGTTCAGGCCGAACGGGAAGTCAGCCGCCGCAGCCGCCGCCGCATCCACCACCGCAGCTGCTGCCACAGCTGCTGCCGCTCGAACACGAAGAAGAACTCGACGAGCACGAGCTGTAGCTGGAACCGCCGTCGCCACCCGCGTAGCCGGAGGAACTGCCGGAGGACGAGGCGAGCAACGAGCTGCGCACCGCGAGATCCGGGTACACGGCCAAACCACCGAAGAGCACGAGCCCGGCCGCACCCGCGTACAGGGCCTCGTCCGGCATGGCCGCCCTGCTGCTCGTGGTGCGGGCCGCGTCGAGCACCTTGTTGCCCTTGCTCGTGCGCACGTGCTTGCTGCGCCGCATGAGCAGGAGAGCGAGCACGCCCGTGAGGACGAGCAGCAGCGAGAGGTAGCCGACGGGCGCGCCGATCGCGCGGCCGTTGAACCAGCGGACGACGCCGATCGCGAACAGCACCCACAACGCGATGGATCCCTTGCGCGCGGCGCTTTTCGCGACCTCCGGGCGGACGACCAGGCCCATCTCCTCCAGACGCCGGCCGATCGCGGTGACGACGTCGTCCTTCGCCACCGCGGGGATCATCAGGTCGACCGTGCGGTTGGTGTAGCGCTGGCTGTCGGTGATGACGGCGCGGTCCACCGCGTTGAGCGGCAGGCCGGTGGACGTGGCCTGCACGGCGCCACGTCGTGACGTGCGGAGCTCACCCGAGGTGAGCAGTCGCGCGATGGCCGTCTCGACCACGCGCCTCGGACCGCCCGCGAGATAGGCGAGCTCGTCCATGTCCAGGAAGCGTTCGGGCGAGGCGCTGTGCCCCGCCCGAACGCGCACCCGGACGACGATCGCGACCAGCACCGCCAGTGCCAGCCCGATCCAGTACAGCTGAAGGAACTCCGGTCCGGACAATCCCCAAGGCCTCTGCATGCGACCCACCCCCTGACTGCCCCGAAAGTGCTTCGGTGGCGTCCATGGTGTGGTCCGGGCCACAGGCGGGCAATGCTTGTTGACGAAGCCTTAGGGTTGTCCGTCTTCTGTCAATTACTCGTGGCTATGGCTCGCTCTTCGCGGCTAGCTCGACGAGCCGCCGTCGACTCCGCTGGAGCCTTCGCCGTCGGTACCGAAGAAGATCATTGCGCCCTCCCAGGTCTGTCCGGCCCGGCGGACCGGACTCGGCCTCAGTCTCCTATTCGGACGGAACGAGTTTCAAGGAGACGGAGTTGATGCAGTACCGCTGGTCCGTCGGGGTCGGATACCCCTCACCTTCGAAAACATGCCCGAGGTGGCTGTGACATGTGGCGCAGAGCACCTCGACGCGGGTCATGCCGAGCGTGCGGTCCTCACGGAGGATGACCGCGTCGCCGGCCAACGGCGAGAAGAACGACGGCCAGCCGCAGTGCGAGTCGAACTTGGTGTCGCTGCGGAACAGCTCGGCTCCGCAGGCACGGCATTCGTAGACGCCCTCGGTCTTGGTCTCGGTGTACTCGCCGGTCCACGGACGCTCGGTGCCTGCCTGGCGCAGCACCGCGTACTCGGCGGGGTTCAGCTGGGCGCGCCATTCCTCTTCGGAACGCACGACTTTGGGGGTGGCGCCGACAACAGGTTCCATGTCCCTTTATAACGCGGGCACCGGTGCTGGGCTTCCCGGCGGCCGCCACGCACGAGGCGCCGTAAGACGTCGTTAAGGGTTCAGAAGATGATCGCGAGGATGTCGCCCAACGCGAACCAGATCGTGAGGATCACGCCGAGCAGGATGAGCCCGACCACCAGGACGGCCACCAGCCGCTGGTGGCCGGTCGTGCGGTTCGCCGAGTCGGCGAAGTCCTGCACGCCCTCCAGGTAGCCCTCGACCGTGTAACCGGGGCGCTGCCGCTTCATCCGGTCGAGGTGCTCGGCGAACGCCTTGGTTTCTGGGTCTTGCGGGTCGAGACCGATCAGTTCCTCCTGGAACTTCTCGCGCTCGTCCTTCGAATCGCCCATAACCCCCAGCTTAGTCAGCAGGCCAGGGCAAGCGAGGGCTTGACGGCACCAACCGCGCGCCCGTGGCCCAGCACCGGCACGGTGGCGAGGTCCTCGACCTTGCTCACGTCCACGCCGAGCCGCTTGAGCACGGCGACGATGACGACCGCGCGGGCGCGCGACGAGCCGTCGGCGATCTTCAGCGCCACGCCTTCGCCGGTGGGCAGGCCGACCGCGTAGACGCCCTCGGCGCCGTCCTTGGCGATGACGCCGGGCAGGGCGTCCATCAGCGCCGTGACGTCACGGCCGGTGCCGCCGACCCACTGCGGGTAGGTGTTCATGGCGGTGGCCACGCGGTGTTCCAGCGTTCCGGCGGGAGCGCTGGCCAACCGGCCGAACGCGCGCGCCAGGCCGGTGAGGCTGATGGCGAAGATCGGAGCGCCGCAGCCGTCGACGCCGACCTGGGCGACGGGTTCACCGGCCACGTCCTCGATCGTCTTCCGGGTGGCGACCTGCAACGGGTGCGTCGGGTCCAGGTAGTCCTCGATCGACCAGCCGTTGGCGACGCAGGTGGCGAGCATCGCGGCGTGCTTGCCGGAGCAGTTCATGTACTTCGGGGCGGCGGCCAGGCCGCGGGCGAGGTGCTGGGCGCGGGCGTCCTCGCCGAGCGGGAGGTCCGGGGTGCACTGCAGCGCGTCCTCGCCCAGACCGGCGGACGCGAGGATCTTGAGCGCGCCTTCGACGTGGAAGTCCTCGCCCGAGTGCGAGGCGCAGGCCAGGGCGAGCAGCTCGCCGTCGAGGTCCAGGCCCCGGGAAATGCCACAGCGGAGCATCGCGAGGGCCTGCAGCGGCTTGTTGGACGACCGCGGGAACGCGACGTCGCCGGGACGGCCGATCTCCAGGACGGTGGTGCCGGACGCGTCGGTCGCGACGACGGTGCCGTGGTGCACCGACTCCAGGAAGTCGCCCCGCCAGACCTCAGCCACAACCTCGTGTCCCATGCCACCCCTCCAACGTCTCGAACTGCCAACTGTCGACAGTTGACAATGCGGCTAGTGTAACCAGGAGACGGCCGCCGCCGTCCAGAGCAGGAGACGAAAGTGACACCTCCGCTGCACCTCAGTCTGGCCGGGCAGGCCGTGGACGTCCTGCGCGAGCAGGTGCTCACTGGGGAAATCCCTCCAGGCTCGCGGGTCAACGAGGTCGAGGTGGCGCAGAAGCTCGGGATCAGCCGCGGCCCGCTGCGCGAGGCGATCCGGCACCTGGCCTCCGAGGGCCTGCTGATGCTGGTGCCGCACCGGGGCGCGTTCGTGCCCGACGCGGACGCCGACGACGTCAAGGCGCTGTTCGAGCTGCGCACGGCCCTGGAATGCGCGGCCGCGGAACTGGCGGCGTCCCGCCGGACCGACGTGGACCTGGTGCGGCTGCACGAGGTGTGCGAGGAGAGCCGGCGCAACTACCGGGCGGGGCAGCCGTTCCCGTACCGGCTGGACCTCGCGTTCCACCAGACCCTGATCGACGCGGCCCGCAGTCCGCACATCGCCGGGCAGGTGCGGCTCGTGCAGCAACGCGTGGTGCTCCTGCGCAGCGCCTTGCTGGACGACGACCCGCCGCACCAGCACGCGTCGATGGACGACCACGACGAACTCGTGCAGGCGGTCGCGGACGGGGACGCGTCCAGGGCGTCGACCGTGATGCGGCGGCACCTCTCCCGCGTGTGTGCGCAGATGCTCACCAGCATGAACCGCTAGCTTCGGTGGCATGACGTTCGGCGCTCGACTGCTGCACCACCGCAAGGCCGCAGGGCTCAGCCAGGAAGAGCTCGGCGAACGGTCCGGCGTCAGCGTCCGCGCCATCAGCGACATGGAGCGCGGCCGTGCCCGCTCACCCCAGCGCCGCACGACCGAAGCCCTCATCGACGCGCTTGACCTCGACGAACCCGACCGCGACGAGCTGCGCAGACTCGCCAGAACGGGCCGGGTCGCGCTGCCGGGGCCGGTGTGGTCGTTGCCGATGTACGTGGCGGACCTCGTGGGCCGGGACGTCGAGCTCGGCACGATCGCCGGGATGCGTGACGGGCTCGTCGTGGTCCACGGCGCTGCGGGGACCGGTAAGACGAGCCTCGCCGTGAGAGCCGCCCATCTGCTTGAGGAACGCTTTCCGGACGGACAGCTGTTCATCGAGCTGGAGGGTTCCGCACCGCCGCTGCTGCGGTTGCTCAAGGACCTCGGCGTGCATGCCGAGCATCTGCCGGAGGATGCCCACCGCCAGATGAGGCTCTACCGGTCGTTGCTCGCGGGGAGGCGCCTTCTGCTCGTGCTGGATGGTGCGAGCTGTGAGGAGGAGGTTCGCAGGCTCGCGGCCGATCTGCCGGGCTGTCTCACGATCGTGACGTCGCGGCGCAGGCTCGCCGGGCTCGCGGAGGCCACCTGGATCCGGCTCGGTGGCCTCACCGAGGACGCCGCGGTGGAGCTGCTCGCGTCGATCATCGGCCGGCCGCGCGTCGACGCCGATCCGGGGACCGCGCGGGAGCTGGTGCGGTTGTGCGGGAGGTCGCCGCTCGCGTTGCGGATCGCGGGCAACCGGCTCGCCAGCCGTCCGCGCTGGCCGCTCGCTCACCTGGCCGAGCAGATCGAGGAACGCCGGCTCGCCGCGCTCACCGCGGGCGACCTGGAGGTGCGGGGCGCGTTCGAGGTCTCGCTGGCGCACCTGCCCGACCACGCGAAGGCCGTGTTCCGCAGGCTGGGGCTGCTGATCGGCGGCCACGTCACCCCGGAGCTGGCCGCCGAGCTCGCCGGCATCGGTGTCGCCGAGGCGGAACAGGCGCTGGAGGAGCTCGCCGACGTCAGCCTCCTCGACGCCGACGATCACGGGTACGGGATCCACGGCCTGGTCCGGACGTTCGCCAACGACCTCCTCGACGACACCGGTGACGCGCGCCGCAGGATGCTCGCGTGGTTGCTGGAGACCGCGGTCACCGCCGGTGTCCTCTTCGGACAGACGGGTGACGCGCGACGGGTGGTTCCCCGCGGCGAGACGGACGTGCGGACGGCCAGGCGCTGGCTCGACGAGCACCGCGACCTCATGCCGGAGATCGTCTGCCAGGCGCAGAGGCAGGGCCTGCACGACGACGTGGCACGCGCGGTGATCGCACTCTCGCACTACGCCGCCATCGAGCCGAGTCCGGTCTGGGAACGCGTCTACCGCGCCGCACTGGCGTCCGCGCGCGAGCCGTGGCAGGAGATCGTGCTGCTCAGCCAGCTCGGCTGGGTGCTGTTCGACGTGGTCGGCCGGCCGGGCGACGCGCTGGAGGTGCTGACCCGCGCCGCAAAGCGCGCCGAGTCGACGGGGGAGACCGGGCACATCGGCTGGGTGTGGCTCATCGCGGCCGCCTCGCACAGCGGGCTCGGTGACCTCGACGAGGCGGAACGCGTGTGCCGCAAGGCGATCGAGTGGATGCGTGAGCCGATGGACGTGCTCTACGCGCGGTCCGTGCTCGGCGTGCTGTGGCAGCGAATGGGCCGTGCGGACGCCGCGGTCGCCGTACACACAGAGGTGGCGAACGAGATGAGTGCGTTCGCCCGCACCACTTACGAACTTTCCGCGCTCGGCCGCACGCTCTGGTGGCTCGGCCTTGCACTGATGGACGCCAACAGGCTCGATGACGCCGTGTCGGCGTTGACCGAGGCCGAGAAGGTCTATGAGCGCGCACGGATGAAGTCGTGGCGTGCGCGCGCACTGTGGCATCGCGCCGAGGCTCATCGTCTGGCGGGACGGATCGCCGAGTCCGATGAGGACTTCACGGAAGCGTTGGCGGCGTTCCGCGCGACCGGTGACGGCGTCCAGGAGATCCAGGCGTTGCGCGCGCTCGCCGACAACGCCAAGTCACGAGGTGACGACAGCGCGTATCGGCGTCATCTGCGAGACTCGCTCGCGGCGTGCGCGCGGTGGGACACCGACGCGACGCGCGAGATCGCCGCCGAAGTGCGGGAGTGCCTGGCCAGAGGGTGAGGGAATGCGGGCGACCACCTTCAGCGAGTTCCTGCGGTACTACCGCCGCCGGGCGGCCCTGACCCAGGAGGACCTCGCCGCCCGCACCGGCCTGGGCGTGCGGACGCTGAGCGATCTAGAACGCGGCCGCGTGCAGACCCCGCAGGCGCAGACGGTCGACCTGCTGGTGACCGGTCTCGGCCTGGACGCCACCGAGACGGCCGAGTTCGTCGCGCTCGCCCGGTCGTCGCAGCCCTGCGCACCCCGCGCCGAACGCACCGACTGCGCACCACCACCGGCCACCCGGCTCACCGGTCGCGCGGCCGAGCAGGACGAGCTCGCCGAGTGCATCCACCGCGCGGCCGCGTCGTCGGTGCTGGACGTCGTGCTCGTGCACGGACCGCCTGGCGTCGGCAAAACCTCTCTCGCGGTCGATGCGGCCCATCGGTTCGCCGAAGCGTTCACCGACGGCTGCCTCTACCTGGACCTGCGCGGCATGGACGCCGCCCCGCTCACGCCGGACCGGGCGACCGAGCGGGTCCTGCGCGCGTTCGGGGTGCCGGACGCGAGGCTGCCGTCCGATCCCGCCGATCGCTCACGCCTGTACCGGTCCATGCTGCGTGAACGGACCGTGCTGCTCGTGCTCGACAACGCCGCGAACGAGGCCCAAGTGCGGCCGTTGCTCGCCGCCAGCCCCGGTTCGCTCGTGCTGGTGACCAGCCGCAACGTGCTGGCGGGCCTGGACTGCCGCGCCCGCCTCGACCTCGGTCCGCTGAGCCACGACGACTCCGTCGCGCTGCTCGCCGCCACCGCCGGTGCCGACCGCGTCCTGGCCGACCGGGCGTCCGCGGGCCTGGTCGCGACGCTGTGCGGGGGAGTGCCGCTGGCGCTCGCCATCGCGGGTCACCGGCTGACCGGCCGCACCACGTGGTCGTTGCGGCACCTCGCCGACCGGCTGTCCGACGAACGTGCGCGCCTCGACGTGCTCGCGACCGGGGACGTGCAGGTCCGCACCGCGTTCGAGATGTCGTACCGCCAGCTCGCCCCGCGGACCGCGACGATCTTCCGCAGGCTCGCGCTGGTGCACGGCCCGGACACGTCCGTCGCGCTGGCCGCGGTCGCCGCGGACGTCCCGGCCGAGGACGCCGAGACGTTGCTGGAGGAACTCGTCGACGCGAGCCTTCTCCGACCAGAGGTACCCGGCCGGTACTCGTGCCACGACCTGCTCCGCGACTACGCGCGCGAACGCCTGCACAGCGAGGAACCCGACCACGAGACACACCGCCTGCGCACGCGCGACTGGCTGCTCACGACCGCGACGCTGGCCGCGTCGGCGTTCCACCCCGACGACCAGGGCGCCTCGGACCTGGCGAGCGCCGACCGCTGGCTCACCGACGAGCTCGCGAACTGGCGCGGCGCGTTCCGCGAGGCCGTCGACGACGGCGCGCACGAGCGGGTGCTCGCGCTCGCCAGGTCGATGCACTGGTACTCGGACCACCGCGGGCCGAGCGAGCTGTGGCGCGAGGTCTACACGGCGGGTGTCGCCGCCGCGGCCGAGCTGGGTGACCGCAAGCGGCAGGCCCAGCAGCTCAACTTCGTGTGCTGGGTCTACTTCGCCCGGCACCCGAACATCCCGCTGGCCCTGCGCTGGCACGAGGAGGCGTTGCGGGTCGCGCGGGAGTGCGGCTCGCTGGAGGAGACGGCCTGGGCGCACTACTACCGGGCCGGCATCGAGTCCCGGCTCGGCAACCACGAGACGGGCGTGACGCACGCCAGGAAGGCCGCCGAGCTGTTCCGCGAGGCCGGTCAGCCGATGAACGTGGTGTTCGCGTTGTCCTACACCGGCGTGCTGCTGCAACGGCTCGGACGCTTCGACGAGTCGGCCGAGACGCAGCGCGCGTGCCTCGCGCAGGAACGTGCGCTGCGTGGGAACCAACGCGGCGTCTCGCTGGAGAACGCCGCCCAGCTGATGCTCCGGCTGGCCGACGCCCTGGTCGCGGCGGACCGGCACGACGAGGCGCTCGACGTGGTGGCCGAGGCGGAGGAACTGCTCGCGCAGGGCGCGCCGAACCTGCGGGCCATGGTCAGGCACACGCGCGGCCGTGCGCTCGTCGCGGCCGGGCGGCTCGCCGAGGCACGCGTCCAGCTGACCGGTGCCGTGGACACGTTGTCCGACCCGGAGACCACGGTGTCCCTGCTGATGGAGCTCGCCGCCCTCTGCGACCGCATGAACGACCACGACGCGGCGATCCGCCACCGGGTGCGCGCGCTCGCCGAGTGCGAGGGCTACGAGTCACCCGGCATGTCGAGGCTGCGGCAGGAGGTGGCGGAGGCGCTCGGGATCAGCCTGTCAGCGTAGGACCGTGCCGAGGAACGCGTCCGCGTCGAAGTGCTCGGTACCGGGCGGCACCAGCCGGTAGGTGGCGTCGAGGAACTTCCGCAGCGTCCCGGCCGGCACCCGGAACACGGTGACGTGCCGGTCGGAGACCAGCTCCAGCACCAGCGTGCGCCCGGCGTTCGGCCGCAACCGGACGTCGCCGCGACCCGACGGCGAGCTCAGGCCCTCGGTGAGCAGGTCCCTGCCCATGATCCAGGTCGCGACGGTGCCACCGGCGTGGAACTTCATCGTGACCGCGAACGGGTCGTCCGCCTGGTAGAGCAGCTCCGTCTCGACTGGCGCGGTGCCGCCGTCGGGGCGGACGAAGTCGAAGACGGTGCGTGACGCGACCCGCATCGGTACTCCCTGAGATGTTCGCCGGTGTTCAGCAGGTGTCACGTAATGCGCGCTGAATTGGTTCACGGTGGCGCGTTGCCATTTACCAATTCCGTTGTGCGAACGGGCAGACCTGCGGAACTTCTGCCGGTCCTTCTGCATGGTCACGGGAGAACGCCCGCGTTTTGCTGGACGGCATGGTCACCCCGCTGCGTCCCGGTCTCGTCGAGGCCGTCGTGCGCCAGGCCGGAGACGTGCTCGTGGGGCGGGAGCGGGAGATCACCGTCTTGACAGCCGCGCTCGGCAGTGGGCGGTCGTGCGTCGTGTCCGGGGCGACCGGGATGGGCAAGAGCGCGTTGCTGTCGGTCGCGTCGTCGATCGCGGTGCGCAGCGGGATGCGGCCGGTGCGCGGGCTGCGGGCGTTGTCCGGGGCGGACCGGCACGCGTTGCTGGTGGTGGACGACGTCGAACAGCTCTCGGCGGGCGAGGTCGAACGGCTGGCGCGGTTTCGGGGCGCGGTGGTGCTGGCCGGGGACTTCGCGTTCCCGCCGGAAGGGCTGGCGGACCTCGTGGCGGACGCCGTGCGGGTGCCGTTGCGGCCGGTGGGCGCCGACGCGGTGGCCGAGCTGGTCCGGCGCCGGTTCGACGAGGACTCGCCGGAGCTGACCGCGTTGTGCCTCGAACACAGCGCGGGCGCGCCGGGCGTGGTGAGCGACGTGCTCGACCTCGTGGACTTCTCCGCGACCTCGTTGCGCGGGTTGCGGTTGCCGCGGCTGTTGCGGGCTGTGCGGCGGCATTGGCAGACGCTGGACGCCGATGCGGTCGGTGTGGCCCGTGCGCTCGCGGTGCTGGGCAACGCCTCCCTGGATCTGCTGGGCGAGGTCGCCGGAATGGACTCGTGCGACACGCTGGCCGCGTTCGAACGACTGGCGGACGCGCGGCTCGTCGTCGGCGAGCCGATGCGGGTCCGGTCTCCCGCGCTCAGTGACGCGATCTGGCAGGAGATGGCACCGGAGCTGCGTGAACGCCTGCACCGCGCGGCCGCGACGGCGATGCGCCGACGAGCTGATCCGGCGGTGGCTGAGCACCTCGTGGCCTGTGCGGAACCCGTCGGGGCGCGGTGGGCGGCGCCGGTGTTGCGCACCGCTGCCCGGCTGCACCGGGCCGCCGGGCGGCCGGAGAGCGCGGTGCGGTGCCTGCGGGCGGCTTTGCGCGAACCGCTGAGCGTGCGGGTGCTCGCGCAGGTCGCGGTGGAACTGGCGCAGCTGCACCTGCGGTGCGGGATCGCCCCTCGGGCGGACGAGCTGGCGCGGTGCTGGCGGCGGTTGTCCGCGGCGGGCAACCCGGACGGCGCGCTGGACTGGCTCGCCGCGGTGGTGCTGGACTGGCAGTGCGACGAGGACGTGCTCGGCGTCCCCGCGGCCGACGAGGGGCCGCCCGTGTCGTTTCGTGCGGTCGGGCTGGCCATGAGTCCGTTGAGCGGCCGCGAGATCGTCGGTGACCCGCCGGTCGCGCCCGCGTTGCGCGCCTTCTGGACCGGTGAGGGGGCGGAGCAGGTGCTCGCCGACCTGCCGGAGCACGCGATGCCGTCGGTCGTCCTCGCGGGGCTCGGTTTGTTGCGCGGTGGTTGCGCGGTGGAGCTGCCGGTCCGGCTGGTCGGTGCGGAGAACGACTGGGTGGTGGCGCTGGAGATGTGGTCGTGCCGCGACCACGCCGAGGTCTCGCGGCGCATGTGCGATCTCGCGAACCGGGCCTCGCCGTTGCGGGGCTGCGTCGCGTTGGCGGCAGCCGCGTTCGTTGCGTCCTGTCTGGACAGCGGGCGGCCCGGTGAGGCGCGGGAGATGTTGGTGCGCCTCGGGTACACCGGCACGTTGTCGCCGGCGTGGGTGTGCACGATGTTGCTGCACCAGCGGGCGCGCATGCACCTCGCGCTCGGGTCGCCGCGGGCCGCGCTGGCCGATGCCGAACGTGCCGGGGCGGCGGATCTGGTGGAACTGGCGCGGGCGGCGCTGGAGGAACGGCCGGCACCGGTGCGGTGCGGCGCCTGGGCGAAGCTGACGCCGCACGAGTCGCGCATCGTCGAGCTGGCGCTGGAAGGGGAGACGAACCGGGAGATCGCCACTCGGTTCAACGTCACCCAGCGCGCGGTCGAGCTGCACCTGACCCGTGTCTACCGCAAGGCCGGGATCAGCAGACGCGTGCAGCTGTCGTCCGTTTTCGGCCCCATTTGAGACCAGTTGTCACCAAAGGACCGTGAACTGGTCGCGGTGGTCTGTCGTGCTTTGCCAACAACGGCAACGAAACGACGGGAGCCTCCACGATGTCCGATCACGACGAACCGCAGCGCACCCCGATCGTGCCCGCCGCACCCGAGCACGACGTGCACGACGTGCTGCGGGGCACGATCACCTGGGACCAGTTCCACGCCTCGCGCGCGGCCTGACGGCTGCTACAGCAGGTTGGCACGGATCGCCCACGCCACGGCGTGCACCCGGTTGCGCAGCCCGAACCGTTCGAGCAACTGGTGCAGCGCGTACTTCACGGTCCGCTCGGAGCAGAACAGCCGCGCGGCGACCTCCGCGATCGTGGCGCCGTCGGCCAGCAGCCGCAGCAGCTGCAGATCGCGGTCGTTCAGCACCGGCGACCGTTCCTGCACCTGATGCCCGCCGACCAGGAGCCTGATCAGCCGTTCGGCGTTGACGTCCGCGCGCCGCAACGGAACCGGGAGCCCCGCCTGCGCGGCGATCGACGGCGTGAGGTCGTGCACCCGTGCCGCGATCACGACGATTCGCGACGAACCGGTGGCCCGCAGCCGTGCCGCCTGTTGTGCGCACAGTTCGTTGACGAGCGCGAGTAAGACGTGCGCATCCGTGCGGTCCTGCACCACCCGCACGCGTGGTGATGTCTTCAGCAGATGGGTCACACCGGCCGCGCTGATCAGGTCTCGGGACTCCACCGCGACGCGCACCGGTTCGATTCCGGCGTCCACGGTGGCCAGGGCACTACTCATGGTGCGAATCGTGCGGATTTTCAGCGGTTGTCCACTTCGGAAAACCGAACCCATCCGATGACTACCTGTCGGTCCCCTGTCGACGCGCGGAACTCGCCGGTCGGCCAGTGCTCGATCCGCAGCTCGTCGCCGGGCAGCACCGGGGCGGTGAAACGGGCGTGCAGCTCGGTGAAGTCCTTGTCGCGCACGGCGATTCCGAGCGTGCACAGGCCGTGCAGGATGGGGCGGGCGAACCCGGCCCTGCGGGCGAACTCACGATCGTGGTGCATCGGGTTGACGTCGCCGGTCTCGCAGTACCGCAGGGCCTGGTCCCCCGATGTCTGGAAGAAGCTGACCTCGGGTTCGGTGTCAGGTGTCCCGAACCTGCGGGTTTCGCCGCGTTCGCCGCCGAAGCCGCCTTCGCCCTTGATGAAGCACGACGAGCGGGTGGACGCGTACTCCGACTCCCAGGTGCTGACGACGAGTGCGCCGGAACCCTTGTCGTGGATGCCGGTCACGGTCTTGGTGACGACGGCGGAACCGCTTCGGGGAAGCCTCCGGTGCAGCCGCAGCGACTGCTCGGCGTGCAGGACCTGGGTCATGTCCGCGCCGGTCAGGCCCAGTTGCGGGCCGCCGTGCTGCAGCAGCGGGATGGCGAACGCGGGGGAGTAGCCGCCGACCGCCGCCGCGTACACCTCGGCGTCGTCGGCCGACCAGGTGCGGACCTGTCGTTCGACGACGCCGAGGATGTCGTGTTGCAGCACTATCCCAGTGTGCCTCGAATGTTCGCGTGGCCCTTGAGGAGGTTGCGGGCGATCGTGCGGCGCTGGATCTCGTCGGTGCCCTCGTAGATCCGCAGCAGCCGCAGCTCGCGGTACCAGCGCTCGATCGGCAGCTCGCGGGTGTAGCCCATGCCGCCGTGGATCTGCAGGACGCGGTCGACGATCTCGTTGGCCTTGATGCCGCCGTAGAGCTTGGCGATGGACTGCGCCTGCCGCGAGTCCTGCTTCTGGTCGACGAGCCACGCGGCGTGCAGCACGAGCCAGCGCAGCGCCTCGATCTCGACCGCGGAGTCGGCGATCATCCACTGGATCGCCTGGTACTCGGCGATCGGCTGACCGAACGTGACGCGGTTCTTGGCCTGCTCGATCGCCATCTCCACCAGCCGCTCGACGCTGCCGAGCGCACGGGCGGGCAGCAGGTAGCGGCCCTGGCCGATCCACTGCATCGCGAGGTGGAAGCCCTTGCCGACCTCGCCGAGGACGTTCTCCTCCGGCACGCGGACGTTGTCGAACACGAGCGCCGCCGGGCCCCACTGACCCATGGTCGGGATGGGCTCGGACTTCCAGCCCATGTCGCGGTCGACGAGGAAGCACGTGACGCCGCCGTCGGCGCCCTTCTCCTTGTCCGTGACGGCGAAGACCATCACGAAGTCGGCTTCGTTGCCCTGCGTGATGAACGTCTTCTCGCCGTTGATCACCCACTCGTTGCCGTCCTTCACGGCGGACGTGCGGATGGCCTTGGCGTCACTGCCGGCGCCGGGCTCGGTGATCGCGAAGCACGAGACGCGCTCGCCGGAGATCGTCGGCAGCAGGTAGCGCTGCTTCTGCTCCTCGTTGCCGTGGAACAGGATGTTGTCCGCGTAGCCGCCGAACCGGAACGGCACGAAGCTGCGGCCCAGCTCCGCCTCGATGAGCGCGGTCATCATCGCGCCGAGGCCCATGCCGCCGTACTCCTGCGGCGTCAGCACGCCGAAGAAGCCCGCGGCCTTCGCCTTGGCCTGCAACGCCTTGAGCTCGTCCTTCGGCAGACCCGGCTGACCGGCGCGTTCGCGGCGCAGCACCTCGGGCTCCAGCGGGATGATCTCCTTGCGCACGAAGGTCCGCACCCAGTCGCGGATCTCCTTCTGCTCGTCATCGAGCGTGAAGTCCATCTGCTTTCTCCTTTTACCCGTACGCGTCCGAAAGCGCCGAGGGGTCTCTCCCGAGAAACCGAACAGTGTTAGGTTAACCCACATGCCCCGGCCGAGCACCCCTCTGTTGAGCCCCGACCGCATCCGGTCGACGGCCCTGGCCATCGTCGACCGCGACGGCCTGGACGGTCTGTCGATGCGCAAACTGGCCGCTGAGCTGGGCGTTCAGGCGGCCTCGCTGTACGGGCACGTCCGCACCAAGGACCAGCTCCTCAACGACATCGCGTCCTCCATCCTCTCCGCGGTCGACGTGTCGGGGTTCGACGTGGACTGGCGGGAGGGCTTGCTGCGGTGCGCGCGCTCGTACCGTGCGGCTTTGTCTTCGCACCCGAACATCGTCCCGTTCCTGGCCTACGGGCCGGCGGGACGTGACGAGTCCCTGAAGCGGCTCGACATCCTGCACGGCGCCCTGGTCGACGCGGGCTGGTCGCGGCGCGAGGCCACGATGATCGTCGCGGGCCTGATGTACATCGTCTTCGGTTCGGCGCTGTCGTCGTTCTCCAGCGGCTTCTCCGCCGACCCCGCCGACTACTCCGGGCGCTACCCGCACCTCGACCGCGCCCACCTGCTGCCGGGCGTCGCGCGCGAGCTCGACCGCGACAGCTTCGAGCTGGCGCTCGCGGCGTTCGTGCGCGGCCTCTAGTGTGCTGGCGTGGCTGCCAAGTCGAAGGCGATCGAGCTCGAAGTCGGTGACCAGCTGGTGCGGGTGTCCAACCCGGACAAGCCGTACTTCCCCGCGCGCGGCATCACCAAGGGGCAGGTCGTCGAGTACTACCGCACCGTGGCGCCCGTGCTGCTGTCCGTGCTGCGCGACCGGCCGGTGGTGCTGAAGCGGTACGTCGACGGCGTCGAGGGCGAGGCGTTCTACCAGAAGCGCGTGCCCAAGGGCGCTCCTGAGTACGTCGAGACCGTGCAGGTCAAGTTCCCCTCGGGCCGCCCGGCCGACGAGATCTGCCCGACCTCGGAAGCCGTGATCGTGTGGGCGGCCAACCTCGGCACGTTCGACTTCCACCCGTGGCCGGTGCGGCGGCCGCGGGTCGACCACCCCGACGAGCTGCGCATCGACCTGGACCCGCAGCCGGGCACCGACTTCTCCGACGCGGCCCGCGCCGCCTCGGTGCTGCGCGAGGTGCTGGCCGACGCCGGCCTGACCGGCTACCCCAAGACCTCCGGCGGCCGCGGCATCCACGTGGCCGTGCGGATCCGGCCGGAGTGGGACTTCATCGACGTCCGGCACGCGGTGATCGCCCTGGCCCGCGAGGTGGAGAAGCGGGCACCGTCGCTCGCGACCTCGGCGTGGTGGAAGGAAGAACGCGGCGAGCGCGTCTTCATCGACTTCAACCAGGCGGCCCGCGACCGCACGATCGCCTCGGCCTGGTCGGTGCGGGGCACGCCGCGCGCCACCGTCTCCACGCCGGTCACGTGGGACGAACTGTCCACTGTGGACCCCGATGACTTCGACGTGCTGACCGTGCCGAAGTACCTGGAGGAGCGCGGTGATCCGCACGCCGCGCTGGACTCCGAGGCGTTCGGCATCGAGACCCTGCTGGAGTGGTACGCCGCCGACCCGCGCGGTGAGATGCCGTACCCGCCGGACTACCCGAAGATGCCGGGCGAGCCGATGCGGGTGCAGCCGTCGCGCGCCCGCAAGCAGGAGTGAGCCAACCGGCTGTATCGGAACCGGATCCGGCGACCGAACTCGTAGAATGAACGGAACGCGAGAGGAGGTCGCGATGTCCCAGCCCTATGTCGTGCGGTACGTCGGCGGTCCCCTCGACGGCCGGGTCGACTCGCTGCCCTCGACGCCGGAGGATCCGAAGCAGACCGTGACGTACGTGCACCTGCACGGCGGCCCGAAGATCGTGCACATCTACGACCTGTCGTACGCCGTCGAGTACGGGTGCGAGTACCGGCTGCGCGCCGAAGAGGCCTGAGCGACCCGCACGATTGTGAAAGCGCTTCCTGAGGAGCGGCCGTGAGTTGATCTTCCCGCCGACCCGGTGCTCAGAATTGTCAGGGGTGTAGGGCATGCTGGGGCACAGGTGTTCGAACGGCGGGGAGGCAGGGCGATGGCGAAGAAGAGCGGGTTGTCGGCGGAGGACGTCGACAACCTGCGCTCGCAGCTGGACGGAGGCACCCAGCCGCTGGTGTGGTTCACGGCGGCCGCGGTGGGCATGGAGGCGGGGCGCTCGGCGAAGCTCCTCGCGTTCACCGAACCCGAGGAGGGCGATTTCATCCAGGTGCGCCCGACCGGGTCGAAGGACGAGATGTCGTTCAGCCCGGCGGAGCTGACGCTGGAGAAACCGCCGCCGCGCAAGAAGCCCGCGGCCCCGCCTCCTGCGCCACCGCAGCCGCCGCGAGAGACTGAGATCCTCCATCCCTACGTTCCGGAGGCGCCGGTGAAGCCCGCGGCCCCCAAGCCGAAACCCGCTCCCGCGGTCGTCGCGGAGCCGCCGCCCGCGAAGCCCGCGCGCAAGCCCTCGGCGAAGGGCGCCACACCCGAGGTCACCGTGACGCTCGTGTCCGCCGGCGAGGGCGAGTGGACCGTGGAGGTGCTGCAGGGCACCCGCAGGACGGTCCGCCCGACTCCGGTGTCACCGGCCGCCGTGGCGCAGGCCGCGAAGCTGCTCACGCCCGAGGTCGCCGAGATCGTCGAGGGCGTGCTGAACGCGGCGCGTGCTCAGCAGCTCGCCCGCGTGGAGCAGCTGCGCGCCGAACTGGAGGCCGCGCAGAAGGCGCTGGAGGACCTGGGCGCGTAGCGAGGTCACGCGCTGCGACGCACTGGGTGGTTGTCCGCACGCGTTCGGGTGAGAGGGCTTCCCAGGGCTGGTGCCGGGGCGGACCGTGGGACGCGCGGATGTCCCGCGCAGGTCCGGCTTGGAGTACGGGGAGGCCCTGATGGGTACGTGTGGGTGCTGTTCCGGGTGCACGGGGCCCGGCTGCGGCTGCTGTTCGAGCTGCTGACACAAGATTGGGCCGGGGAGCGTTCCGCGGGAGGCTCCCCGAGCCGTGATCACGGCGGGCAGACCGTGCCGTTCGACGGCACCTTCGCGTCGATCAGGTAGTCGCGCACCGCCGTCGTGGCGCACCCGGACCGCGTCAACGCGCCCTGTCCGCTGCCCTGCCAGCCGATCAGCGCCGACCCCGGCAGCCGCTGCGCCGCGTGCTCGGTGCCGGGCGCGGGCGTCGAGACGTCGTTGGCCGTGCTGAGCACGACGATCGGCGGCGCGCTCTTCAGCGGGTCGACCTTCTCGTTCTTGGGCGGCGGGAACGGGTTGCAGTGCAGCAACTGGCGGGCGAACAGGGCACCGAACACCGGGTGCTTGCTCTGCCAGTCCGCGGTCAGCGCCTTCACCCGGTCCGGCGGGATGCGGGTCGCGGTGTCGTTGCAGCCGATCACCAGGCCCGCGTCGAAGCGGGGTGGGTTCTCGTTGAGGTCGTTCACGATCGGTTCGAGCAACGCGAACAGGCCGCTGCCGTCGCCGGCGCGGGCCTTGACGACGGCGTCGGCGAGCTGCGGCCAGCGCGCCCGGTCGGCGAGGCCCGCCACGATCGCGTTCAGCGCCGAGCCGGGGGTGAGGTCCACGTACTCGCCGCGCAGCCGTCCCGACCGCAGTTGGTTGAGCAGCGCCTGGACGTCGCCGCGCGGGTTCGCCAGCGCGCAGCCGCGGGTCTTGCAGTCCTGGGCGAACGCGTCGAGCGTCGCCTCGGCCGCCACCGCCCGCGACTCCAGGATTCCGACCTGGTCGAGCGTCGGGTCCGGGGCGCCGTCGAGCACCATGCGGCCGATGCGGTTCGGGTAGCGCTGGGCGTAGGTCGTGAGAACGCGCGAGCCCTCGCCGAGACCGAGGGCGTTGAGGCGTTCGGTGCCGAGGTAGTCGCGGAGGCGTTCGAGGTCGGCGGCCGCACGCCACGAGTCGAACGCGGTCAGCCTGCCTTCGAGGTCGAGCACGCATTCCTGCGACGCCTCACCGGCGGCGACGACGAGGTTCGACTGCTCGGTCTCGGCCGGGTCGTACTCGACGAGCTGCGCGCGCGTTGCCGCCGGAACGCATGACACGCCGTCCGAACTGCCCGTGCCGCGCCGGTCCATGCCGATGATCGTGTACGTGCTGAGGACGTCCTTCGGCAACGACGCCGCGAGCCGCGCGGCCTTCAGCGTGCCGGGCTCACCGGCGGGGTCGTTGACCACGACCAGCGCGCTCTTGCCCGTACCGACCCGCATCAACGAGATGCCGAGCGTGCCGCGTCCCGGACGTCCCGGTGGGTCGAGCACGACCGTCATGCGCGCGCACTCGTACTTCTGGTCGCCCTGGGGAGCGTCGGCGCCGAGGCGGTCCTTCATCCGTTCGTTGCACGGCGACCAGCCCAGCGAGTCCTGTTTGTACTCGGCGAGCGGTGGCACGGGCTGCGGCCCCGCGAGCGTGCTCTGGTCGACGGGCTGGTTCTCCTCGCCCTTGACCGCGATCACCGGCCGGGTCGAGGGTCCCGCGCTGCACGCCGTCAGCACGCTCACTGCCAGTAGGGCCAAGGCAGCGCGACGCACAGATGTCCTCACTCTCGTTCACACTCCGGATGGCTGAGCTTCGCACGTCACAGGTATGAATGCCGTGAGTGTGGTCCGTGTGTGTTGCCTCACCGGTGCCTCCAACTCGGGTGCTTCGCCGCGCGGCCGTGGGTGAGGATGGGACTCATGGCTCACGCTGATCGGCTCCCCGTCGCCCGGTTGACGGGTGGCATCCCGCCGACGGCGCTGGTGCTGCTGGGCATCGTGAGCGTGCAGGTCGGCGCGGCCTTCGCGAAGCAGCTGTTCGCGGTCGCGGGCGCGGCGGGCACGGTGACGCTGCGCCTGGTCGTCGCCGCGGTCGTGCTGGTGGCGATCTGGCGACCGTCGTTGCGCCTGGACCGCCGCATGCTGGTCGTCGTCCTGAGCTACGGCGTGGTCCTCGGCGCGATGAACCTCTGCTTCTACTTCGCGCTCGAACGCATCCCGCTCGGCGCGGCGGTGACCATCGAGTTCCTCGGCCCGCTGACGGTGGCCGTCGCGGGCTCCCGCCGGTGGCTCGACGGCCTGTGGGTGCTGCTCGCGGGTACCGGCGTGGTGCTGCTGACCCGCGTGCAGGGCGGGCTCGCGCTGCCGGGCGTGCTGTTCGCGCTGGCCGCGGGCGCGTGCTGGGCCGCGTACATCCTGTTGGCGGCCAAGCTCGGCAGCAAGTCCAGCGACGGCAAGGGGCTCGCACTCGCGATGGTCGTGGGCTCGGCGGTCGCGCTGCCGTTCGGCATCTCCTCCGCCGGTACCGCGATGCTCGACCCGGTCGTGCTGGCCGCGGGGCTCGCGGTGGCGCTGATGTCGTCGGTGATCCCGTACTCGCTGGAGCTGGAAGCGTTGCGGCGCATGCCACCTCGCGTGTTCGGCATCCTGATGTCCATGGAACCGGCGGTGGCCGCGCTGGCCGGTCTGGTGCTGCTGGGGGAGCAGCTCAAGCCGGCGCAGTGGGTCGCGGTGTGCTGTGTCGTCGTCGCGTCGGTGGGCTCGACGCGGTCGGCCCGGCCGGAGGCCTAGCGGCCTCTCAATCCTGCCGCTCGCCCGTTCGTTGTCGATGAAGGGACCCTTCCTCCACCTGAGGTGGAGTAAGGCGCCCTTCATCGAGCACCCGGCACGACGCGTTCGGACGCGGGTGACGGAGGCCTAGCGGGCCTTGAGCTCGCCCCTCAGCACCGACGCCACGTCGTAGCGGGCCGGGATCTCCAGCTGGTCGTAGCGGCACGACAGCGGTTCGCGGTCCGGCCGCCACCGCGCGAACTGGCCGTTGTGCCGCAACCGCACGGGGTGGTCGCCCTCGGTCTGGGTGTAGTGGATCTCCAGCACGCGTTCGGGCCGCAGCGCCACGTATTCGGCCTGCTTGCCGCGCCACCGGTTGATCTCGCCGGGAATGCGTTGGCCCGGCTGGGGATCGGCCCACGGGTGGTCGTCGGACTCGGTGATCAGCGGTGCCAGTTCGGCGGCCAGGTCACGGCGTTCGGCGGCCTTGAACGAGCCGCAGACGCCGATGTGGTGCAACAGGTCGTTGTCGTCGTAGACGCCGAGCAGCAGCGAGCCGACCGCGGTGCCGGGCTCGGTGTCCTTGTGCCAGCGCAGGCCCGCCAGCACGACGTCGGCGGTGCGGGCGTGCTTGACCTTGATCATCGAGCGCTTGCCGGGCGTGTACGGGCCGTCGGCCGGCTTGCCCATCACCCCGTCCAGGCCCGCGCCCTCGAACAGCGTGAACCACTGCCGTGCTGTCTCGACCGAGGTCGTCGCGGGCGTGATGTTGAGGTCCGGGAGCTTCAGCAACGCCTCGCGCCGCGCGATCGTGGGCTCCTCCAGCAGCACCTCGGAGCCCAGCGCCAGCAGGTCGAACGCGACGAACGTGGCCGGCGTCGACTCCGACAGCAGCGCCACGCGGGAGGCCGCCGGGTGGATGCGCTCGGACAGCGCGTCGAAGTCCAGCTCGTCGTTCTTGGCGACCACGAGCTCGCCGTCGACGACGGCGCGTTCCGGGAGCACCTCCAGCATCGAGGCGACGACCTCGGGGAAGTAGCGGTTGAGCGGCTTGCCGCTGCGCGACTGCAGGAAGACCTCGTCGCCGGAGCGGAACACCACGCAGCGGAAACCGTCCCACTTCGGCTCGAACACCAGGTCGGCAGCGTCCGGGATGCCGTCGACCGCGGTCGCGAGCATGGGCTGCAGAGGTGGCGTCAGCGGTAGGTCCACGCGGACATCCTGCCTCTTCAGCTGGAATTTCGCCGCTGATACCGCAACAACAGCACGTCGTCGGCTTTGAGCGCGGAGGCGAGTGCCAGATCCACGGGAGGGATCACCGCGCCGTGCGCGATCCGCGACGAGTCGCCCACGGTCAGCAGCGGCGCCACCGTGAGGTTCAGCGAATCCACCAGCCCGTCGGCGACCATCGACCCGAACAGCCGCGGCCCGCCCTCCAGGTTGATCTTGTGCAGGCCACGTGCCGCGAGCTGGGCGACGGCCGCCTTCAGATCCACCTCGGACTCACCGGCCACGATCACGTCCGCCGGCAGGTCGGGCAGCTGGGCGGCCGCGCAGGTGATCACGATCGGCCGCACCGAGTCGTCCGTGAACAGCGGCAGGTCCGGCGTGAGCGTTCCGCGTGCGGTCACCACGGCGATGGGCAGCCGCTTCGACGGGCGGTAACCCTCGATCAGCACCGTCCCGGCACCGACCAGCACGACGTCGGCGAGGTGACGGCCGAGCGAGAAGATCTGCTTGTCGGCGGGCGAACCCAGCCCGGCGGATCGTCCGTCGACCGACACCGCACCGTCCACGCTGGACACGAAGTTCGCCGTCACCCAGGTGCGCCCCTCGGGGTAGGCGTAGAGCGACTCGAGGGCTGTGTCGGTCATCTCAACGCCCGGTGAGGGCCACAACATCTGCACGAACACATCCCATCACGCCGATAGGCTGCGGGCATGCGCTTGTCCGACCGGGATCCCCAGATCGGGGCTGACGAACTGATCGAGGGCCTGGTGCCGCCGCCGAGGTTCGACACCGTCAGCTTCGACAGCTACCTGCCGAACCCGGACGAGCCCAGCCAGGCCGCGGCGGTGCAGGCCTGCCGCCTGTTCGCCGCGCGGGTGAGCCTGAAGCGCAAGAAGTGGTCGCTGTTCGGCGCCAAGGAGGACGAGGGCAAGCTCGGCCTCTACCTCGACGGCGGTTTCGGTGTCGGCAAGACCCACCTGCTGGCGTCGCTGTGGCACGCCGTCCCCGGCCCCAAGGCGTACGGCACGTTCGTCGAGCTGACCAACCTCGTCGGCGTGCTCACCTTCCCCGAGGCCGTGAAGCGGTTGTCGGGCCACAAGCTGCTCGCCATCGACGAGTTCGAGCTCGACGACCCCGGCGACACCATGCTGGTCACGCGCCTGATCAAGGAGCTGACCGCGGCCGGCGTCTTCATCGCCGCCACGTCGAACACGCTGCCGGACAAGCTCGGCGAGGGCCGGTTCGCCGCCGCCGACTTCCTGCGCGAGATCCAGTCGATGTCCTCGAAGTTCGACGTCGTCCGCGTCGACGGCCCCGACTACCGCCACCGCGGCCTGCCCGACGCCCCGCCGCCGATGTCCTCCGACGAGCTGGAGACCAAGGCCGCCGCGACCGACGGCTCGACCATCGACGACTTCGACGACCTCTGCAAGGCTCTCGCCCGCATCCACCCGTCGAAGTACGGCAGGCTCCTCGACGGCGTCAGCGCCGTGCACCTCAAGGACGTCAAGGCGGCCCCGGACCAGAACGTCGGGCTGCGCCTCGTGGCGTTCGGCGACCGGCTCTACGACCGCGACATCCCGGTCGCGGTGTCGGGGCAGCCGCTGTCGGAGCTGTTCACCGACGAGATGCTGCGCGGCGGCTACCGCAAGAAGTACCTCCGCGCCGTCTCCCGGTTGGTCGCGCTGAGCCGCTGACCAGGCGCGTCCGGAGAACCGTCAGGGATCGAGGTCGACCACGCCCTTGCCGCTGGAGACGTCCAGCGGCACGGAGACCTGGTCGTGGGCGATCAACCAGGCGCCGTCGATCTTTCGCATGCCGTAGGTGACCCGGACCCACATGCCGTTCGTCCGCGTCCCGCTCGGCAGCGTGCCGCGCAGGCGAGCGAAACCATGTCCGTACGCCACCTCGTCGCCCACGGTGAACGTCAGGTCGCGAATCTCGTAGGTCACGGTCTCGAAGAACAGGAACACCCGCGCCCAGTTCTCGAGTTTCGCCGCGATTCCGACGTGCTGGAGCGGCGGCTCGACATCGAAGGACACGACGTCGGTCGTGTACAGCTGCCGCAGGGCCTCGATGTCCTTGGCCCGCAGTGCTTCGACCACCTTGCCGATCTGCCCGCGAATCTCGACCTCATCGCGGTCGGCCTGTGCTCCGAATTCGTTGGCTGTAGTCATGATTCGGGGTTACCTCGTGACCGGATGGGTGATTTCGGCTCGCATCCGCTCGTTCGGCGTCGCGATGTCCCACACCCGGACGGTGCCCTGCGCGTCACGGTAGGCGCCGGTGCCGCCGGTGATGGCCATGTCGAGCGGGCTCTCGCCGGTGACCCAGAGCGATTGCACGGTCAGCGATCCCCGCTCGAGCCTCGCCGTGAGCAGGCACTGCGTGGTGATCTTGGCGCCGTCGACCTGGATGACCTGGCACGAACCCCCGCCTTGCCCGACCCGGCGGCCGTCCTTGAGCAGCCAGCCGGAATACACGTAGAGATCACCCACGCTGGTGCCGGTCGGCGGCAGGTCGGGGGCCGCGTACTGGTCGTTCTCGACCGCGAGTTCCAGGATCTCGGGATGCTCTGACCGGCTCGCCGAGCCGGTCTCCGCTCCATAGGCGCTGAGCCCGCCACCCACCAGCAGCGACCCCACGGCAGCCGCGATGATGGTTTTCCTCAGCGTTGTCATCCGATACATGATCTTCTTCCTCGTCTCCGGATTTCGTCCGACACCGAGAAAGCTATGACGCTGAGGTTATTTTGACTAAGACCAATATCGCTATGACGTTATAGCCGTGGCGGTATACGTCCAGTCCCAGCCGATGATCGTGTCGCGCAACCTGCGGGCGGCGGCCGAGAGGTGGTCGCCGGTGCCCCAGTAGAGGGTGAGCGTGCGGCGGCAGTCCGGGGCGTCGACGGCGACCAAAGCGGCCGAGGTGCTGGGGGTCGAGCGTTTGGCGAGGTCGGGGACGAGGCCGACGCCGAGGCCCGCCTTGATGAGTTCCGCGATGGCGCTCAGCTCGTCGCCCTCGCAGACGATCTTCGGAGTGAGGCCGCGGGCCGCGAAGAGCCGATCGAGCAGCCGGCGATGCCAGTGCCCCTTGCCGGCGGCGATGAAGGGTTCGTCGGCGAGTTCTTCGATGGTCACCGAGGTTCGGCCCGCCAGCGGGTGATCGAGCGGAGTGGCCAGCCACATCGCCTCGTCCAGCAGCGGGACGGCTTCCAGCCCGTCGGTGTGGATCGGCTGGGAGGCGACGCAGAGGTCGACGTCGTGCGCCAGGAGGCGGCGGGCCATCTCCGCGGCGGGTGTCTGGCGAAGTTCGACTTCGACGCCGGGATGAGCCTGCTTGAAGGCCGCGAGTGGCCCGATGAAGGTCAGGAAGGTCTCCGAGGCCAGCCGCACGGTGCCGGAGCTCCCGCTGACGGCCTCGGCGACGGCCCGCCGACCTGCGTCCAGTTCGCCGAGCGCGCGTTCGACGTAGTCGCGGAAGAGCTTTCCGGTGTCGTTCAGCCGGAGCCGCCCGGCTCGATCGAACAGCGGCGTGCGGAGCTCGCTCTCCAGCCGGGCGATCGTGCGGCTCAGCGACGGCTGGGCGACGCGCAGCTCGTCGGCCGCGTGGCTGAGATGTTCCAGCCGCGCCACCACGAGGAACTGCCTGAGCGAGTTCAGGTCCACTGCACGCCATACCTTCCCGGACATAACCGCATGTCAATACTGACCTTAGGCGCGATAGTCCTCTTGATATAGCTTCGAGACGGTGCGGTACGTCGCCGGGCTCGCCCTCGTGGGCGACCAGCTCCAGACCGCCGATCACCCCCAGCACGGCGAGCCCTGCTGCTGTGCGTCGGGTCTCGGCGCGAGCTTCTTCGAAAATCCCCCAGACATGCGCGGCAGTACGACTGAACCGGTGCCGCCGAGTTTGACTACGGCGGCGTTCGAGTATCCACTGGGTGACGAGCGGGAATGATGACGTCCCGACGTCTTCCGGAGGCACCCATGCTGAGTGAAGCCGAACGCCGCTCGCTCGCGGAGATCGAGCAGCGGTTGCTCGCCGAGGAACCGAGACTCGCCCGGACCATGAGCCGCCCGGTTCGGCCGTGGTTGTTCTACTCCCTGCTGCTCGTCTTCGGCGGCCTCACCGTGCTGCTGACGGTGATCGGCGCGCTCGGTCCGGCGTTCCAGTGCCTGCTGGTCACGGCCAGTGCGCTGGTGCTGCGCAGATACCCGATCCGTCTCCGGTAGCCGGAAACTCGCTGGCGTTCACGACCCGCCGGCGCAGACCATCTCCGGCGTGGGTCATCTGGAAGCGAACGGGCTGGCGCACGTCCTGCCGGACGGCAGGGAGCTGTTCCACGACGTCTCGTTCAAGGTGAGCGGCGGTTGGGTCGTCGCGCTGGTCGGGGCGAACGGCGTCGGCAAGACGACCCTGCAACGCATCCTGTCCGGTGAGCTCACCCCGAAGCAGGGCAGCCTGCACGTGCAGGGCGGCCTCGCGGTCATGCCGCAGTTCATCGGCTCGGTCCGCGACGAGTCGCTGGTCCGCGACCTGCTGCTCTCCGTCGCGCCCCCGGCGTTGCGCGCCGCCGCTCAAGAGCTCGACGACGCCGAGCTCGCGTTGATGGACACCGACGACGAAGCCGCCCAGATGCGTTACGCCAACGCGTTGACCACCTATGGCGAGGCCGGCGGGTACGACATCGAGGTCCTCTGGGACACCGTCACCGTCGCCGCGTTGGGTCTGCCCTATGACCGCGCACGGTTCCGTTCGGTGCGCACGCTGTCCGGCGGCGAACAGAAACGCCTGGTCCTGGAAACGTTGCTGCGCGGCCACGAGCAGGTCCTGCTGCTCGACGAGCCCGACAACTACCTCGACGTCACCGGCAAGCGCTGGCTGGAAGACCGGCTGAAGGCCACCGACAAGGCCGTGCTCGTCGTCAGCCACGACCGCGAACTGCTGGCCAACGCCGCCACCCACGTCGTCACCGTCGAGGCGCACTCCGCGTGGACGCATCCGGGTTCGTTCGCGACCTGGCACGCCGCCCGCCACAAGCGCATCGAGAAGCTCAAAGAAGATCACCGCCGTTGGAACGAGGAACACGAGCGACTCAAAGAGCTCGTGCGCACGTTGCAGCAGCAGGCGAAGTACTACGAGTCGATGGCACCCAAGTACCGCGTCATGTGTGGGCGCCTCGAACGGTTCGAGGAAGCCGGACCACCACCGGAGATCCCTCAGGACGAGACCGTCAGCCCACGGCTCAAAGGCGGCCGCACAGGCATTCGCGCGATCACGTGCTCGGAGCTGGAGCTGACGGGCCTGATGAAGCCGTTCTCGCAGGAGATCTTCTTCGGTGACCGGGTCGCGGTGCTGGGGTCGAACGGCTCGGGCAAGAGCCACTTCCTGCGCCTGCTCGGCGGCGACCCGGTGCGCACGACCGGCTCCTGGAAGCTCGGTGCACGGGTCGTGCCGGGCCTGTTCGCGCAGACGCACGAGCACCCCGAGTGGGTCGGCCGCACTCTCGTGGACATCCTCTGGCACGGGGACGACCAACGGTCCGGACGCGATCGCGGCGCCGCCATGTCGGTGTTGAAGCGCTACGGACTCGACAAGGCCGGTGACCAGCGCTTCGAGAACCTGTCGGGAGGCCAGCAGGCACGGTTCCAGATCCTGCTGCTGGAGCTGTCCGGTGCCACCCTGCTGCTCCTCGACGAACCGACGGACAACCTCGACCTGGCGTCGGCGGAGGCGCTGCAGAACGCGTTGAACGACTTCGAGGGCACGGTCGTCGCGGTGACGCACGACCGGTGGTTCGCCAAGTCGTTCGACCGGTTCCTGCACTTCCGCGCCGACGGCCTGGTGTCCGAAGTGGACGAACCGGTCTGGACGTAGGGTCCTGTGGCATGAGCACACCTCCGGACGGCCTGCCGATCTATCGAGTCCTGACCGGTCCCGACGACGAGGCGTTCTGCCGCCGGGTCAGCGAGGCCATCGCGCTGGGCTATCGCCTGCACGAAGGCCCCGCGGTGACCTTCGACGGCGAGCGCGTGATCGTCGCCCAGGCGGTGCTGTGGCAGGGAGTGCGTTTTCACCCGAACGAGCGGGATGCTGGGAGTGACTCCAAGCAATAGCGTCGAAGGCTATGACCGCGTTCAGCTCCACCGCGTACAGCCGGGACCTCGGTGACGAACTGCGCCGGTTGCGTGAGACCTGCACAGGCTTGAACGGCCGCAAATTGGCCAGGAAGCTCGGATGGGATCCGAGCAAGGTGCCCAACATCGAGCACGGCCGTGCCCGCGCCAGCGAGATCGACCTCGCGCAGCTCTTCACGGCGTGCGGGAAGGACATCGACTTCCTCGAGGACTTCAAGCGCCTTTACAAGCACGCCTTCGACCTGTGCTTCACCTTGGCCATGGTGTTCGCCCAGGACCCCGCCGCTGTCGAGCGGACCAGGAGGATCTTCGAGCGTTTGGATGCTGTCGCCTGGGATGAGGAACGGTCCCGGAAGAGGCCGGCGGAGTACGTGAGCGATCCTCGCGGCCTGCGAGCCGAGCTGGCCTGAGAGCAACCGCAGCGGTGGCAAGGCCAACGGCGAGTTCACTGTGCGGGTGCTGTTCTCACGTTCTCCGCCCAGGCCTGGCAGGCGCTCGTCGGCCAGGTCAAAGCTCCCAGCTGACGAACGCGCCCTCGTCGATCGACCCGCCCGCCTTGCGGTAGGTGGCCTGGGCGGCCGCGTCGCCCGCGGCGGTGCCGGTCCACATGGCGTAGCAACCCCGTTCCGCGGCAAGGGCTTTCAGAGCCTCCACCAGGGCGGTGCCGATGCCGCGGCGCAGGAACGCGTCGTCCACGCCGAGCTCGTAGAGGAACATCTCGGTGCCCTTGTCCGGGTGGGTGGTCTCCACACCGGACACGAACCCGGCGGGCCGGCTGTCCACGTAGGCGATCAGCAGGTGGTGGTGATCCTGCGCCAGGAACCGGGACGTCGCGTCCGGCAGCGGCGGCGCGTCGAACAGGTGCGCGGCGGCGAACACGTCGTCGGGGGAGGCGGCGCGGCGGATCTTCATCTCGCCAGGCTATGTGAACTTTTCGGTCCAGGCCCGAAGGCGCGTCAGCGGTCCTCGACGAGGGCGGGCAGCTTCCCGTTCTTGACGAGCTTCACCAGTTCGGCGTGGTCGGCCTCGGTCTGGTCGGCGTAGTCGAACGCGTACTTGGTGAAGGCCTCGTCGAGGTCCTCGCCGCCGCCGTTCTGGAAGTACCCGGCCAGCAGCCTCGGGTCGAGCGAACGCGTGTGCGCGCGGGCCAGCAGGGCGCCCGCGAGGCGGCCGTAGTCGTCGAGGTCGTCGCGCTTCAGCGCGGTCGCGTCGATCTCGCCCTTGCGGTTGCGGAACTGCCGCACGATGAACGGGCGGCCCTCGATCGTGGTCCAGCCCAGCAGGATGTCGGACTCCGCCTGCACGAGCCGGGCGCCGTGCACGATCCGCTTGCCCTCGTGCTTGGCGGGCTCGACGTCCAGGAACGGCTGCAGCGCCGACGGCCGGGCTTCCTTGGCCTGCAGCACCAATGCCTCGGTGCCGTTGCCGTGCAACAGGATCAGGTAGTTGCGCAGGCCGACGCTGCCGGTGCCGACGACGCGGAACGCCACGTCCGACACGCCGTAGCGCATGATCAGGATCCGCCGCGACTCGCGCAGAGTGTCCACGTAGGACGGCAGTGCGGCGATCACGGCGTCCTTGGTCTCCTGCGTGACGTCGGTGAGCGTCGGCGGGTTCGTGATGAACCGCCATCTCTCGCCGTCGTGCGCGGTCCACTTCGCGGCAAAGCGGGCGCTGGTGTTCTTGCGCGACTTCTCGGCGGCCTTGAAGAAGTCGTCGACCAGGTCGCCGGCCTTCACCTTCGACAGCGTCGACTCGTCGCCGAGTGCGGTCCACGAGTCCAGGAACGGCATCCCGGCGAGCTGCTTGATCACGGCGCGGTAGGCCTTGACGGCGTCCTCCGCGGCCTCGCGGCAGCCCTTGTCCGACACCCCGCCGACCCGGCCCGCCAGCACCAGCGACGCCACGAGCCGCTTGAGGTCCCACTCCCACGGGCCGGGCACGGTCTCGTCGAAGTCGTTGATGTCCATGACGATCTCACCCTCGGGCGTGCCGAACAACCCGAAGTTCGCCGCGTGCGCGTCACCGCACAGCTGGGCGTGCAGGCCGGTCGCGCACCCGGCGGCGAGGTCGCCCGCCTGCAGCCCGGCGGCGCCGCGGAAGAACGCGAACGGGTTGGCGAGCATCCGGCCGACCCGCAACGGGATGAGGTGCTCCAGCCGTCCCTCGTTGCTGGCGTTCACGAACTCCAGCACGGACGGCCGCGAGGGCGCCAGCGAGACCGTGCGGTGCGCCTTGAAGTCCACAGTGGACCGCAATGCCCGGCCGGTCGCGTAGACCTCTTCCGGCTCGACCCACTTGCCCAGCGCGGCAGCGGCCTCAGTGCGCACCCTCTCACCCATACGGGTAATCATGCCTCACGTGAAAACGATGAAGGGCTCCTTCATCCACCTCAGGTGTAAGAAGGAGCCCTTCATCGAGGAACGAAATCACCCCAAATCGGGACGAACGACCTCGGCGATTGCGCGCACGCCCAGGTCGACCTCGTCCCGGGTGATCACCAGCGGGGGAGCGACGCGCAACGTGGTCGCCTGCGTCTCCTTGCACAGCACCCCGCGCGCGGCCAGCGCCTCGGACGCGGCACGGCCGACGGGTCCGCCCGGCGCGATCTCGACACCGGCCCACAGGCCGCGGCCGCGCACCTCGGCGATGCCGTGGCCGACCAGCTTGCCCAGCTCGGCGTGCAGATAGGCGCCCATCTCGCGCGAGCGCTCCTGGAACTCCCCGGTCTCCAGCAGCCGCACGACCGCGCGGCCGACGGCGCACGCGAGCGGGTTGCCGCCGAACGTCGACCCGTGCTCGCCGGGCTTCAGCACGCCCAGCACCGCACGCGAACCGACCACCGCGGACACCGGCAGGATGCCGCCGCCGAGCGCCTTGCCGAGCGTGTAGAGGTCGGCGCGGATGCCCTCGTGGTCCAGCGCGAACAGCTCGCCGGTGCGGCCGAGCCCGGACTGGATCTCGTCGGCGATCATCAGCACGTTGTGCTCGTCGCACAGGCGGCGGATCCCGGCCAGGTACCCGGCGGGCGGCACGACGACGCCGGCCTCGCCCTGGATCGGCTCGATCAGCACGGCCGCGGTGCGGGGCGTGATCGCGGACTCGACCTCGTCGAGGTTGCCGTACTTGACGACCTTGAAGCCGGGCGTGAACGGGCCGAAGTCGTTGCGCGCGGTCTCGTCGGTCGAGAACGAGACGATGGTCGTGGTGCGGCCGTGGAAGTTCGACCCGGCCACGATGATCTCGGCCGTGCCCTCCGGCACGCCCTTGACCTGGTAGGCCCACTTGCGGGCGACCTTGATCGCGGACTCGACGGCCTCGGCGCCGGAGTTCATCGCGAGCACCATCTCGGTGCCGGTCAGGGAAGCGAGCTCACGGCAGAACAGGCCGAACTGGTCGTGGTGGAACGCGCGGCTGGTCAGCGTGACGCGGCCGAGCTGCTCGACTGCGGCGGCCACCAGGGCGGGGTGGCGGTGGCCGAAGTTGAGCGACGAGTAGCCGGACAGGAAGTCCAGGTAGCGGCGGCCTTCGACGTCGGTGACCCACGCTCCCTCGCCGTGCGAGATGACCACCGGCAGCGGGTGGTAGTTGTGGGTGCTCCATTCCTCGTCGAGAGCTACGTAGTCAGCGCTGGTGGTGGTCTGGTGCTCAGCGATGGCGGTCATCCTCCAAGGCTAGGGGCCTGGACAAGCGATTTCAGCCGCCAAGCGTTGCGCCTGACCTCAGTTCGTTGCGTAAATTCACCGAACAGTGGCTGAATATTGCGCAACAGGCGTACTCAACGGTTCATCGATACGCTCCGCTCATGGCGAAGAAGTCGGTTCGTGAAGCCCTGCGACTCGATGAGGTGGATCTCTCCACCCTCGACCCGGCCGGTCGTCCGATCGGCCCCAAGAACAAGAAGGAGGCGGCCGACGACCTCGCCGCCACCGGGGCCGAGCTCGACGACCTTCAGGAGGCGTTGTACGCCGAGAACTCTCGCGCGGTGCTGCTCGTGCTGCAAGGCATGGACACCTCGGGCAAGGGCGGCGTGGTCAGGCACGTCGTCGGCCTGGTGAACCCGCAGGCCGTGCGCATCGCGTCGTTCAAGAAGCCGACTCCCGCCGAACGGCGCCAGCACTTCCTGTGGCGCATCAGGAAGGTCCTGCCCGCGAAGGGGCACATCGGCGCGTTCGACCGCTCCCACTACGAGGACGTTCTCGTGCCCAAGGTCGAGCGTCTGCTCAGCGCCGCGGAGATCAAAGCGCGCTACAAGGAGATCAACGCGTTCGAGCGGGAGCTCGCGGACGGCGGCACCACGGTGATCAAGTGCTTCCTGCACATCTCTCCGGAGGTGCAGAAGGAACGTCTGCTTGCCCGTTTGGACGACCCGCGCAAGCACTGGAAGTACAACCCGGCGGACATCGACGTGCGGGCGAAGTGGTCCAGGTACCAGGACGCGTACACACAGGCGTTGCAGAACTGCCAGGACACGCCGTGGTACGCGATTCCCGCCGACCGCAAGTGGTACCGCAACTGGGCGGTCAGTCAGTTGCTGCTGGAGACCATGCGCGAGATGGACCCGAAGTTCCCGCCGCCCGCCTACGACATCGAGGCCGAGAAAGCCCGGTTGATCTCGAACGATCCATTGCGCTAGACGCAATCTTCATTGCACCTATTGCCTGACTGTAACGGTCTAGGCCACTGTGGGCTGCGCCGCCGTTGAGTATCCCGGAGGTGCGGACGTGCGTGTGGACCGGCGACGTTTTCTCGGAGCCATGGGTGTGGGAGCTGGACTGCTGATGACCGGAGGAACCGCGGAGGCGGCACCTGCCACCAAGAGAGTCTTCTTCGGCGCGTACACGACGTGGAGCGGTGGCGCCAAGGGCATCGGCATCGGCACCTACGACCCGGCCAACGGCCAGCTGAAGAGCACCGGCGTGATCGCGGGCGTGGTCAACCCGTCGTTCGTGATCGAGTCGCGCGACGGCCGGTTCCTGTACGCGGTCAACGAGATCACCAAGGGCGAGGTCACCGCGATCGACGCGCGGTCGCTCAAGGTGCTGAACAAGCAGCCGACCGGCGGCGCCGACCCGTGCCACCTCACGCTCGACCCGTCCGGGAAGTTCCTGATCACCGCGGACTACTCGTCCGGGTCGTTGAGCGTCTTCCCCGTCAAGCCGGACGGCAGCCTCGGCGCGCGCACGCAGAAGGTGCAGCACAAGGGGTCCGGGCCCGATCCGGAGCGCCAGGAGGGCCCGCACGCGCACCACGTCGTGTTCGACCAGGCCGGGCGGTACGCGCTCGCGGTCGACCTCGGTGCCGACGCGGTGTTCGTGTACTCGTTCGCCGGCGGTCAGCTCAAGCTCGTCTCGACGGCGAAGTTCAAGCCGGGCGCCGGGCCGCGGCACATCGCGTTCCACCCCAACGGTCACGCGGCCTACGTCGCGAACGAGCTGGACTCGACGATCGTCGCCTGCGCGTACGCCGACGGGAAGCTCACACCGGGCCAGGTGCTCAAGACGGCGCCCGCTTCGGGAGTGCGCAACTACCCGGCCGAGGTGCTGGTGTCGGCCGACGGCAAGCACGTCTACCTGTCCAACCGCGGGCACGACAGCGTCGCGCACTTCGCGGTCGACGGCGCTGAACTGGCGCTGGTCGGGCACACGCCGGTCGGCGGCAAGTACCCGCGGCACATCACGCTGGACCCGTCGGGGACGTTGCTGTTCGCGGCCAACCAGAACTCGAACAACGTGACGTCGTTCGCGGTGGACCGGGCGACCGGCGCGCTGACGCCGTCCGGGACGCCGCTGCAGACCGCGATCCCGGTCTGCGTGCTGCCCACACGTCTGGGTTAACGCACTTCTGGTCGACCGTCCACAGTGGTACTCCGTGCCCATGGGTCTTATGGCTGGAGTACTGGCAGCAGCTCTGATGGTGCCCGCGCCGATCGCGCCGGAGTACGTCGCACTCGGCGACTCCTACGCGGCCGGCGCGGGCGCTGGTTCCTATGTGGACAGCTCGTGCCGGCGCAGCGCCAACGCCTACCCGGCGTTGCGGGGCAAGGACTTCCCGTCGTTCAAGTTCGTGGCGTGCAGCGGCGCGACCACGAAGTCGCTCAAGCCGCAGCTGAAGGCGCTGACGCCCGCCACGACGCTGGTCACGATCACCGTCGGCGGCAACGACCTCGGGTTCGTCGACGTGATGACGACCTGCACGCTCAAGGGTGACAAGGCGTGCGAGAACCGGGTCGGCAAGGCCAGGGCGTTCGCCCGCGACCAGCTGCCCGCGCGGCTCGACGCCACCTACGCCGCGATCAGGGACGCCGCGCCTTCGGCTCAGCTGGTCGTCCTCGGCTATCCGCGGCTGTTCACGCCGGACGACGGCTGCCGCACGCTGTCCAAGCGGAAGCGGGAGGCGCTCGACGACGCGGCTGACGAGGTGTCCGGCGTGATCTCGGCGGCCGCTTCCCGGGCTGGTGCGCGCTACGTCGACGTCAGGGAAGCGTTTGCGGACCACGGTGTCTGCGCGGACGAGCCGTGGATCAACGCGCTGGTCAACCCGACCGAGGACTCCTACCACCCGAACAAGGCGGGTCAGGCGGCTTACTTCGAGGCGTTGACAGCCGCCGTTCCGTAAGTTCAGACTTACCGTTCGTGGAGACTTACCAAGTGGCGTTCGCGGCGCTCGGCGACCCGACGCGCCGCGAGATCTTCACGCTGCTCGCGGCCGGGCCGCGGGCGGTGGGGGAGATCGCCGCCGAGCTGCCCGTGTCGCGGCCCGCCGTGTCGCAGCACCTCAAGGTGCTCAAGCAGGCACGGCTGGTCCGCGTCGAGGCGCAGGGCACTCGCCGGCGGTACTCGGTCGACCACGTCGGGGTGGCCGCGATGCGCGACTACCTCGACGACGTCTGGGGTCAGGCGCTCGCGAACTTCGCTGCGGTGGTGGAGGAGACATGACGGAAGTCCGGAAGTCCGTGCTGGTCAACGCTTCGACGGACCACGCGTTCAAGGTGTTCACGGAGAAGTTCGTGACGTGGTGGCCTGCGGGGCACCACATCGGCGAGGCGGACCTGAAGGACGTCGTCGTCGAGCCGCGCGAAGGCGGGCGCTGGTACGAGATCGGGGTGGACGGCGCCGAGTGCGAGTGGGGTGCGGTGAAGGTCTGGGAGCCGCCCGCGCGGTTGCTGCTGGCCTGGCACCTCGACGGTGACTGGGCCTACGACCCGGACCCGGCGCGCGCGTCCGAAGTGGAGATCACCTTCACCGCCGAGGGTGACGGCACGCGCGTTGAGCTGGTGCATCGCGGGTTCGAGCGGCACTTCACCAAGCCGGAGCGGGTGCGCGACGGCGTCAGCGGCGAGGGCGGCTGGGGCGGAATTCTGCTCGGCTTCCGGCAAGCGTTCGTGTGATCATGCGCGGGTGAGTCTTCTGAGGGAGGTCACGGCCACCCGGTACGTGACGCCGTTCCGCGAGGGCGGTTCCATGCCGGGGCTGGTCGAGGCCGACGACCTGGGTATGTACGTGGTGAAGTTCCGCGGCGCCGGACAGGGCGTGAAGGTGCTGGTCGCCGAGATCGTCGTCGGCGAGCTGGCGCGGCGGCTGGGCTTCCGCATACCCGAGATCGTGCTGGTGCACCTCGACCCAGAGCTCGCACGCGCGGAACCGGACCAGGAGGTCCAGGAGCTGCTGCGCGCCAGCGGCGGCCTCAACCTCGGTCTCGACTACCTGCCCGGCTCGTTCGACTTCAACCCGGTCGTGCGCGACCCCGGCGTCGAGCTCGCGACGAAGCTGCTGTGGCTGGACGCGTTGGTGCTCAACGTGGACCGCAGCTGGCGCAACCCGAACATGCTGCTGTGGCACCGGGACGCGTGGCTGATCGACCACGGTGCCGCGCTGTACTTCCACCACTCCTGGAGCGAAGATCGCCCGGCCACCAAGGAGTTCAAGTACGACGCGTCGGACCACGCGATGCTGCCGAACGCGGGCTCGTTGTCCGAAGTGGATGCGGAGCTGGCCGGGAAGATCACGCCCGAGCTGCTCGACGAGGTGCTCGCCCTGGTCCCGGACGAGTGGCTGGAGGGGGATCCGGTAGAACTGCGGCAGCGTTACAAGGACTTCTTCACCTACCGCCTCGCCCACCGCGGCTGGGTCGACTCGCTGGAGGCCGCGCGTGCCGCACGTGTTTGAGTACGCGCTGCTGCGGGCGGTCCCGCGGCAGGAGCGCGGCGAGTTCATGAACGTCGGCGTCATCGTCTACTGCCGCGATCTGGACTTCCTGTGCGCGAAGACCTATGTGGACGGTGACCGGCTGCGGGCGCTGGACCCGCGGCTGGACGTCGAGATGCTGGAGACGTCGCTGAAGCACCTCACGAACTCGTGCGACGGCACGCCAGAGGCCGGCCCGGTCAGCAGGACCACGATCGGGCAGCGGTTCCGCTGGCTGACCGCGCCGCGCAGCACGATCGTGCAGACCTCGCCCGCGCACACCGGGTTCACCGACGACCCGTCGGCCGAGGTCACGCGGCTTTTCGAAGCGCTGGTGCTGCCGCCCCGGTAGGTTCGTCGCAACCTGAACGGGCGCCTCGCGTCCCTAGGTGCAAAGCGAAACTGACGCGATCGGGGTTGGCGACACATGAGCGCTGGGTATCACCACGGCTACCAGCAGCCGCGGCGTCCCATGCCGCCGCAGCGGCCGGTGAAGAAGAAGAGGCGTCCCGGACGCGTCATTCTGGTGCTGTTGCTGGTCCTGGTGCTGGCTGCACTCGGATTCGGTTTCTACGTCGACTCGACGCTGAAGCGGATCGACGCGCTGCCGGACTACCAGGGCCGTCCCGCCGAGACGCCGGGCACCACGTGGCTGCTCGTCGGTTCCGACTCGCGCGATGGACTGACGCAGGAGCAGAAGGACAAGCTCGCCACCGGTGACGCGGCAGGCAGCCGCACCGACAGCATCATGTTGCTGCACCTGCCGGACAACAGCGCCGCCAAGCCGGTGCTGCTGTCGATCCCGCGCGACTCGTACGTGGCGATCGAGGGCAACGGCCGCAACAAGATCAACGCTTCCTTCGCGATCGGCGGCCCGCAGCTGCTCGTCAAGACCATCGAGGGCGCCACCGGCGTGCGGATCGACCACTACATGGAGATCGGCTTCGGTGGGTTCTCGAACATCGTCGACGCGGTGGGTGGTGTCGACATCTGCCTCGACCAGGCGATCAAGGACCCGATGGCCGGCATCGACCTGCCCGCGGGCTGTCAGGAGCTCGACGGCCCGAAGGCGCTCGGGTTCGTGCGGACCCGCTACACGTTCGCGACCTCCGACCTGCAGCGCGTGCAGAACCAGCGCAAGTTCCTGTCAGCGTTGTTCGAGAAGGTGAAGAGCCCGGCCACGCTCGCGAACCCGTTCCGCATGCTGCCGCTCATGAACGCGGCGTCCGACTCGGTGACGGTCAACGAGGGCGACCACGTGTGGAACCTGGCGAGCGTCGCGCTGAACATCAGCGACGCGACCTCCGGCACGGTGCCGATCAGCGGTACCCCGAACATCGGTGGCCAGTCGGTCGTGCAGTGGAACAAGGAGAAGGCCTCGCAGCTCTTCGACCTGATCAGCAAGGACCAGCCGGTGCCGGCCGAGCTGATCGCTCCCCCGAAGTAGCTACTGCTCGGCGGGCTCGGAAGCAGGCTCCGAGCTGGTCAACCCGGCCTCCTGTGCGATCTCCTCGAGCTCGCGCAGGAGGTCGTCGTAAATCGGTGTCGCTGACATGGTCTAGCCCCCTGTTTCTGGATCTTCCCCCGTTCAGGTGACGGGAGCTTACGCCTCTGTACCCGTTGGTCTCTCGTCCTATGCCGCCGAGACGCTAAATGTTGGCTAAATCCACCTGGTGACCAGGCATTATGTGGGTTGAGCACATATTGATCACGCCCGGTGACGCCTACCGTTCCGGTCATGTCGAGTGTCACGGGTCACACCGCGCTGGTCACCGGAGCCGCGAGCGGCATCGGCCTGGCCTGCGCCCGCGCGCTGGCGGCCGCGGGCGCGAAGGTTCATCTGGTCGACCTCGACGAGGGCGTGCGGGACCTCGCCTCCGAGATCGGCGGGGTCGGGCACGTTCTCGACCTGACCTCAGCGGTGGACGCGTTGCCCGCCGAGATCGACGTGCTGGTCAACAACGCAGGCGTCCAGCACGTCGCACCGATCCACGAGTTCCCGGTCGCGCGGTTCTCCTCGATGCTCGAACTGATGCTCGGAGCCGCGTTCCGGTTGACCCGGCACGTGCTGCCGCACATGTACTCGCACGGCTGGGGCCGGCTGGTGCACATCTCCAGCGTGCACGGCCTTCGTGCCTCCGCCTTCAAATCCGCCTACGTCGCCGCGAAGCACGGCCTTGAGGGGTTCTCGAAGGTCGCGGCTCTGGAGGGCGCTCCGCACGGCGTGACGTCGAACTGCGTGGCGCCGGGGTACGTGCGGACTCCGTTGGTGGAGAAGCAGATCGCGGACCAGGCGCGGGTGCACGGCATCCCCGAGTCCGAGGTCTCCGGGCGGATCTTCCTGCAGCGCAGTGCCATCAAACGGCTGATTGAGCCTTCCGAGGTCGCGGACGCCGTGCTGTGGTTGTGCGACAACAGTTTTGTCACCGGTACGTCGTTGGCCGTCGACGGCGGCTGGTCAGCTCAATGAGGAGTTGTCGATGATCAAAAAAGTGGTAGGCGCGTCGCTCATCGGGACAACGGTCGAGTGGTACGACTTCTTCCTCTACGGGTCGGCTGCGGCCTTGGTGTTCAACAAGCTGTTCTTCCCGACCGCGGATCCGCTGAACGGGACGCTGTTGGCCTTCACGACGTACGCGATCGGCTTCCTGGCGCGGCCGTTGGGCGGTCTGGTGTTCGGCCACTTCGGCGATCGGCTGGGGCGCAAGAAGTTGCTGGTGCTGTCGTTGCTGCTGATGGGTGGCGCGACGATGCTGATGGGCGTGCTGCCGACGTACGCGTCGGTGGGTGTGCTGGCGCCGTTGCTGCTCACGTTGCTGCGGCTGATCCAGGGCTTCGCGCTGGGCGGTGAGTGGGGCGGGGCCGTGCTGATCGTGTCGGAGCACGGCGACTCGGCGCGGCGCGGGTTCTGGGCGTCGTGGCCGCAGGCCGGTGTGCCGTGCGGGAACCTGCTGGCCACCGCGGTGCTGGCCGTTCTGGCGGCGGTGCAGTCGGACGCGGACTTCCTCGCGTGGGGCTGGCGGATCCCGTTCCTGCTCTCGGGTGTGCTGGTCGTGATCGGGCTGTGGATCCGGCTTTCCGTCTCGGAGTCGCCGGTGTTCCTGGCAGCCCGGGAAAGGCTGGCGCAGGAGAAGGCGCCGAAGCTGGAGAAGGCGCCCGCGCTGGAACTGCTGAAGCACAACTGGCGTGAGGTCCTCATCGCGATGGGCGCGCGGTTCGCCGAGAACGTGTCCTACTACGTGATCACGGCGTTCATCCTGGTCTACGTGGTGACCGGGCTCGGGCTGTCGAAGTCGGTGGGGCTCAACGCGGTGCTGGTCGCCTCGGCCGTGCACCTGGTGGCGATCCCGGTGTGGGGTCACCTGTCGGACCGGTTCGGGCGGCGGTCTGTCTACCTCGTCGGCGCGGTCGGCATGGCCCTGTGGATCTTCGCGTTCTTCGCGTTGCTCAACACGAAGAACCCCGTGCTGATCATGGTGGCCACCACGGTCGGGCTCGTGCTGCACGGCGCGATGTACGGGCCGCAGGCGGCGTTCTTCTCCGAGCTGTTCGGCACGCGGGTGCGGTACTCGGGCGCGTCGGTCGGCTACCAGCTGGCGTCGATCGTGGCCGGTGCGCTGGCCCCGCTGATCGCGACGGCGTTGCTGCAGGCGTACAAGTCGTCGGTGCCCATCGCGGTGTACGTGGTGATCACGTGCGTGATCACGGTGGCGGCGATCGCTCTGGCGCGGGAGACCCGTGGTGCGGATCTGGAGGAACGTGACAGGGTTGGGGTGTGACACGGCGACGTGAAGCCGAACTGGCGGCGTTGTTCGAGACCGCGTCCGAGCTCGCGGGCATGCGCGACCCGGACGCGGTGCTCCGCTCGATCGTGCGGCGGGCGCGGACGCTGCTCGGCACCGACGTGTCGTACCTGTCGATGAACGACCCGGCCGGCACCTACATGCGGGTGACGGACGGGTCGTTCTCGCCGCTGTTCCAGAAGGTGCGGCTGGGGCTCGGCGAGGGGCTGGGCGGGCTGGTGGCGCAGACCGCGAGCCCGTACGCGACCTCCGACTACTTCGCGGACGCCCGCTTCAACCACACCCGGCCGATCGACTCCGCCGTGCGGGACGAGGGCCTGGTGGCGATCCTGGGCGTCCCGCTGAAGCTCGACTCGAAGGTCATCGGCGTGCTGTACGCGGCCGACCGGACCTCGCGCGAGTTCCCCGCCGAAGAAGTGGCGTTGCTGCAGTCGTTGGCCGACCACGCGGCCATCGCGATCGACACGGCCTCGTTGTTCGCCACGATCCAGTCGCACAACGAGGCCATGAAACGCGCCGAGGAGGCGCACGACCGGCTCACCGACCTCGTGCTGCGCGGTGGGTCGTCGGCCGAGGTGGCGGCGGCCGTCGGCGAGTTGCTCCGCGGGCCGGTGGAGGTGCTGGAGTCCGTGCCGTCGCCGGCGGTGCGGGCCAACGGGCGAGCTGTGCTGCTCGACGGCGTGTGGGTGTGCGCGGTGCTGGCCGGCTCGGAGCTGCTGGGCGGGCTCGCGTTGTCCGGGCGGCCGGACCTGTCTGACGCCGACCGGCGGGTCTTCGAGCGGTCGGCGGCCGTGACGGCGTTGTTGCTGCTGTTGCGCAGAACCGTGGCCGAGGCGGAGAACAAGGTCCGCGGTGAGCTGATCACCGACATCCTGGACGGGCGGGACCCCGCCGGACTGCTGGCGCGGGCGCGGCGGATCGGTGTCGAGCTGACCGAGCCGCACGTGGTGCTGGTGGCCGACGGGAACCTGTCCGGGGCGACGCACTACGCGTCGGTCCACAGAGGACTCGCCGGGTCGCGCGGACGGGACGTCGTGCTGGCGTTGCCTTCTGCCTCCACGGACGTCGCTCGTGAGGTGGCCAAGGCGTTGGACGCCACGGTCGGGGCGTGCGGGCCGGTGGCCGGACCGGTGGCGATCGCGGCGGCCTACGAGGAGGCGCGGCGGTGCCTGAAGGCGTTGCGGCAGCTGGGGCGGGAGAAGGACGCGGCCACGCTGGACGACCTGGGGTTCGTCGGGGTGCTGCTGGGTGATCGCGCGGACGTCTCCGGGTACGTGCGGTCGGTGCTGGGCCCTGTTCTGGACTACGACTCCGAGCGCGGCACAGAACTGGTGCACACGCTGGAGGCGTACTTCCGGTGCGGTGCGAACCTGAGCAAGGCCAAGGCGGAGCTGCACCTCCACGTCAACACGGTCACGCAACGGCTCGACCGGGTGTCGTCGTTGCTCGGCGACTGGCAGTCGCCGGACCGGGTGCTGGAGGTGCAGCTCGCGTTGCGCCTACTTCGCCTGCTGGGCTAGCGCGTCTCCCGCCGGTGCGTCGGAGTTGCCGAACGGCTTGGCGATCGCCATGTACACCAGGCCGATGCCGACCACGAGCGCGCCGCTGAGGATCACGACGTAGCTGTCGTACCAGGGCGCGTCCGGGGTGCGCGGCCACACCATGTTGACCATCGCCGCGACGCCGTACGCGAGCGCGAGGACGTTGATGATCAGTCCCCAGCGGCCGAGCGTGAACTCGCCCGACGGCGTCCAGCCCTTGAGGCGGGCCCGCAGCGCCGCGAACACGACCATCTGGAAGCCCAGGTAGATGCCGAGCGTCGCGAACGACACGATCTTGTCCAGCGCGTTCGTGGACAGCATCGACGCGAACACGATGACGATCGGGACGACGCCGGCGAGCGCGAGCGCGTACGGCGGGATGTGCCGCTTCTGGTCGAACTTCGCGAGCACCCTGTGCCCGAACAGCATCTTGTCACGGGCGTAGGAGTAGGTCAGCCGGGACGCCGCCGCCTGCAGCGACATCGTGCAGGACAGGAACGAGATCAGCACGACCGCGATCACGATCTTGTAGCCGACGGGGCCGAACGCGTTCGTCAGGACGTGCGTGACGGGGTCGGCGTCCTCGCCGCTGATGACCTTGCCGAAGTCCGGCACCGCGAGCAGCAGCGACAGGCACGCGAACGTCGCCGCCGCGCCGCCGATGTAGATGGTGCGGCGCATGGCCTTCGGGATGACGCGGCCGGGGTCCTTGACCTCTTCCGCGGTGTCACCGCAGGCTTCGAAGCCGTAGTACTGGTACAGGCCGATGATGCCCGCCGCGAAGAACGCGGGCAGGTAGCTGCCCGGCCCGCCCGCTCCGAAGTTGTCGAACAGCACGCCCAGGCCGTGCACGCGGTGCTCGACCAGCAGCCAGATGCCGACCACGAGCGCGCCGACGATCTCCGCGGCGAACCCGAAGATGGCGGCCCAGCTGAGAACTTTCGTACCCGCGTAGTTGATCAGTGTGGAGACCACGACGATCGCGATCGCGCACAGCACGGTGTTGCCGACGGTGGCGGTGTAGCCGAGAAGCGTTGCCAGATAAGGGCCCGCGCCGTAGCTGACGGACGCGATGGTGACCAGCAGGGCGATCATGTACACCCAGCCGGTCATCCACGCCCAGCGCTTGCCCCACAGGCGGCGAGCCCACGGGTACACGCCGCCCGCGACCGGGTACTGCGCGACGAGCTCGCCGAACACGAGCGCGACCAGGAACTGGCCGACGCCCGCGACGACGAAGCTCCAGATCATCGGCGGGCCGCCCAGGGCGAGGGCGGTGCCGAACAACGTGTACGTGCTGACCACGGGGGAGAGGTAGGTGAAGCCGAGCGAGAAGTTCGCCCACGGGCTCATGTCCCGCTTGAACTCCGACGTGTAGCCGAGGTCCTTGAGCCTGTCCGCCTCGTCGAGCGTCGCTGTCATCACGCCTCCTTGATCAGGTCGGCGGCGCGTTCTCCAATCATGAGAACCGTGACCATCGGGTTCACGGTCGGCATGGTGGGGAACACGGACGCGTCGACGACCCGCAGGCCCTCGAGTCCGATGACTTTCAGGTCACCGTCCACGACGGATCCGATCGCGCACGTGCCGGCCGGGTGGTAGACGGTGTGGGCGGCCCTGCGCCCGTACTCGGACAGCGCCTCGTCGCTCGTGACGTCCGGGCCGGGCGCGATCTCCCGCTTGAGCCACGACTTCAGCGGTTCCTGCTCGGCGATCCTGCGGGCGATCTTGAAGCCGTCGACCAGGGTCTGCTCGTCGTAGCCGTCGGGGTTGGTGAAGTAGCCGAAGTCCAGCGCGGGCTTCTCGCTGGGATCGTTGGACTTCAGCCACAGCTTGCCCTTGCTGTGCGGCCTCGGGATGTTCGGCGTCATGCAGACCCCGTGCTCCACCGTCGGATAGCCGAGGCGTTCCGTGTTGGTGGTGAACGGGATCTGGTAGAAGTGGAACATCAGGTCCGGCCGCGGGTCGGAGGGGTCGCGGCGGATGAACAGGCCCGCGTCGGAGTCCATGACCGAGTTGGGCGGCAACGGTTTCGTGGTCTCCCAGACGATGACCGACTCCGGGTGGTCGAGCAGGTTCTCGCCGACGCCGGGCAGGTCGTGCCTGACCTCGATGCCGATGCTCGTGAGGTGCTCTGCGTCACCGATGCCGCTCAGCATCATCAGCCGCGGGGTGTCGATGGCGCCCGCGCAGAGCAGAACCTCTTTGTTCGCCTCGACGTAGCCCTTGTCGGTGTGCACGCCGATCGCGCGGCTGCCGTCGAACTCGATCCTGCTCGCCCAGGTGTTGAGCAGCAGCGTGAGGTTCTTGCGGCTGTCCAGGATCGGGTGCAGGTAGGCGGTGCTGGCGCTCGACCGCTGGTTGTTCTTCTCCGGGTGGTAGGCGATCGAGAAGAAGCCGACGCCGTCCTCGAAGGGCTTGGCGTTGAAGTCGTCGATCTCCGGGACGCCCGTGGCCTGCCGGGCGGCTGTCACGAAGTCCCTGGCGATCGGGTTCCGGTCCTTCCCCTCGACCGGGATGATGTTGAGCGCGACCCTGTCGTAGTACGGGCCGATCGCGTCCCACGTCCAGCCGTGGCCCCAGTCGTCGAAGTCCTGCGGCAGCGGGTTGAAGCAGATCAGCGTGTTGTGGCTGGAACACCCGCCGAGCACCTTCGCGCGGCTGTGCCGGATGTGCGAGTTGCCGCGCGGCTGCTCGACCGTGGGGTAGTCGTAGTCGTACTCGGTCTCCAGCAGGTTGATCCAGTTGCGCAGGTTGAGGATCTTCTCGTCGCCGACGTCGGACGGGCCGCCCTCGATGACCGCGACTGTCACGTTCTCGTCTTCAGTCAGTCTTGCCGCGAGCACGCAGCCCGCCGTACCGCCGCCGACGATCACGTAGTCATGTGCGGTCACTTGTCGTCCTTTCGCGCGAACCAGTTCTGGGCTTGTGGCTTGAGGTTCTGGTAGACGTGCTTGGGCTCGGTGTACTCGTGCAGGCCCGCGGTGCCGAGCTCACGGCCGACGCCGGACCGCTTGAAGCCGCCCCATTCGGCCTGCGGCAGGTAGGGGCCGAACTCGTTGATCCAGACCGTGCCGTGGCGCAGCTTCTTCGCCACGCGCTGGGCCTTGTCGAGGTCCTGGCTCCACACCCCGCCCGCGAGGCCGTAGTCGGTGTCGTTGCCGAGGAACGTGGCCTCGTCCTCGGTCTCGAACCGCTCGGCGGTGATGATCGGGCCGAACGTCTCGTCCTGGACGAGCTTCATCGTGCGGGTGCAGTCCGCGTAGACCGTGGGGCGGAAGAAGAAACCGTTCTGCAGCTCGGGTTCCTCCGGCCGCCTGCCGCCCGCCTTGAGGGTGGCGCCTTCCTGCTCGGCGATCGCGACGTAGCCCTCGACCTTGGCGCGGTGCTCGGCGGACACGAGCGGCCCGGACTCGGTGTCGGAGTCGAAACCGTTGCCCAGCTTGATGAGATCGGCGCGGCGGGCGACCTCGTTCACGAAGTCGTCGTAGATGTCCGTGTGCACGATGAGCCTCGTGCCGGACGAGCAGACCTGACCGGCGTGGAAGAACGCGGCGGTGAGCGCGTAGTCGACCGCGGTGTCGAGGTCGGCGTCCGCGAAGACGATGTTCGGGTTCTTGCCACCGAGTTCGAGCGCGACCTTCTTCACCGTCTTGGCCGCGCTCGCCATGATCCGCTGCCCGGTGGCGAGACTGCCGGTGAACGAGACCAGGTCCACGTCAGGGTGCTCGCTCAGCGGCGCGCCGACCTCGGGGCCGGTGCCGAGCACGAGGTTCGCCACACCGTCGGGCAGTCCGGCTTCCTGCAGCAGTTCGAAGAGCTTGATGGTGGTGAGCGGCGTGATCTCGCTCGGCTTCGCCACCAGCGTGTTGCCGGCGAGCAGGGCCGGGGCGATCTTCCAGGAGATCTGCAGCAGCGGGTAGTTCCACGGCGCGATCAGGCCGCAGACGCCGACCGGTTCGTAGTCGATGCGGCTGATGACGTCCGCGGGGGTGCCGTGGACGACCTTCGGGTGCAGCAGGCCGGCCAGACCGCCGTAGTAGCGGAACACGGCGACGACGTCGTCCACGTCGATGCGGCTCTCGACCAGCGTCTTGCCGGTGTCGAGCGTCTCGGTGCGGGCGATGTCCTCCTTGTCGCGTTCCAGCAGGTCCGCGACCCGGTTCAGCACGGCGGCGCGGTGCTCGGGGCTCGCGTGCTGCCAGTCGCCGTGGTCGAAGGCGTCGCGGGCCTTCGCGATCGCCGAGATCGCCTGTTCGCGGGTTTGGTCCTCCACCTCGGTGAGAACACTCTGGTCGAAGGGGTTGATGATCTGCCGCACCGGCGACACGCCTCCCTGTTCGTATGTCCAAGTAGGACACTGGGGTATAGCCGGTCGCCGGTGGCGGTTAAACCGTGACGACCGTCTCTACTTCAAATTCCTGCGCAGTCGCGTGAAAAGCCGAGCATTGCTCATGGCCACGATGCCGACGACGTCGTCCGGGTTGGCGGCGTCTCGATAGGTCGCGACGAACTTGCGGTCCTCAATGGACCCGTCTTCGACGCGGACGTCGTTCGTCGCCCGTCCGATGAACTGGATCCTGACCCCGTACTGGTCGGACCAGACGTAACCGCCGTTGGTGTGCGTCGCGACGGTCTCGCCCGCGAGCAAGTTGCGGGTGGCGATTTGCGCCTGTTCGGTTGCGGACGTCCAGTGCTCGGCGCGGTGTCCGGCGCAGTTCGCGACGTCGCCGACGGCCACGATGTTCTTCACGTTCGTGACGCCGCCCGCGTCGCACACGACGCCGTTGTCGACCTTGACGGGTCCACCCGCGAGCCAGTCGATGGCCGGTCGGGTGCCGATGCCGGCGACGACGACGTCCGCGTCAACCTTGCGTCCATCTGCGAGGTTGATTCCGCCGTCAATGTTGACCGAATCAACATTGACTCCCGTAATCAACGTTGATCCATGGTCGCCGTGCAGTTGTCCACACGCGGCGCCCATCTCCGCGCCCAGAACACGCGTGAGTGGCGTGGGAAGGGCCTCGACGACGGTGACTTCCTTGCCCAGAGAGCGCGCGCTCGACGCGATCTCCGCGCCGATGAAGCCGGCGCCGATGATGCCGACGCTGTTCACGTTGGTGAGCGCGTCGCGGAGCTTGACGGCGTCGTCGAGCGTGCGCAGGACCTGTGCATTGGATATTGCCCGGGGGATGCCGCCGGTCGCGATGACCAGTCCGTCGGTCTCGACCGTCGTGCCGTCGCTGAGCGCGACCTCCTGGGTGGAGAGCAGTCCGGTGGCCCGGACGCCCAGGCGCCACTCGGCGTCGATCGCGTCGAGGTCCTCCTGGTCGGCGAGCGGCACCGCCTCGACCTTGCCGAGCAGGAAGTCCTTCGAGAGAGGGGGTCGGTCGTACGGAAGATGCACCTCGTCGCCGACGATGACGATCCGTCCGTCGAACCCCTGCTGGCGCAGTGCCTGCGCCGACCTCAAACCGGCGAGCGAAGCGCCGATGATCGCGATCGTCCTCACGCCACGTCCTTGTTCACCTCGGCATCGACATAGACCTCTCCATCTTTCACAACCACGGGATAGGTCTTCACCGGTCTTTTGGCGGGCAGACAAGTCGGCTCGCCGGTGCGAAGGTCGAAGCTCGCGGCGTGCAGCGGGCATTCGACGAAGCAGCCCTCCAGCCAGCCCTCGCTGAGGGACGCGTCCTGGTGGGTGCAGGTGTCGTCGATGGCGTACAGGACGCCGTCGGAGTTGAACACCGCGATCGGCGCATGAGGGCCGACGACGCGCACCGCCTCTCCTGGGGGCAGGTCCGTGAGAGCGCAAGCGCGGATCATCGTCGGCCTCCGTTGCGTGACGCGGCACACGTTCCGAATGACGCAACACAATGTGCGGCCCCGGCGACGCGCCGTCAAGAGTTCGAGCGGGTTGTTTTGCCTGCCGGTTACTGTTGCGCGATGAGCAACTCCGACTCGGCAGCTCAGGTGCAGTCCGTGGACAGGGCCATCAGCGTGCTCGAACTACTGGCCCAGGGCGAGGCCGGTATCACCGAAATCGCAGGTGAGCTGGGTGTGCACAAGTCCACGGTGTCCAGACTCGTCTCCGTGCTGGAGTCGCGTGGCCTGGTCGAGCAGCTCGGCGAAAGAGGCAAGTACGCCATCGGGTTCGGGGTTGTGAGGCTGGCCGGCGCGGCGACCGGTCGCATGGACCTGACCAAGCTGGGCCAGCCGGTGTGCCAGGCGCTGGCGGACTCGTTCGGCGAGACCGTCAACATCGCCGTGCACGACGCCGGGGTCGCCATCAACATCACGCAGGCCCGCGGGTCGGCCGCGGTGTCGGCGGTGAACTGGATCGGCCAGCGCACGCCGCTGCACGCCACGTCGTCCGGCAAGGTTCTGCTCGCCCACCTGCCGCCGGAGGAGCAACGGCGGCTGGTCGCGCTGCCGCTCGACTCCTACACCGAGAACACGGTCGTCGACGGCAAGCGCCTGCTGGCCGAGCTGGAGGAGATCGCGGCGCAGGGCTACGCGGCCTGCTACGAGGAACTGGAGCTGGGGCTGCACGCGGTGGCCGTGCCGGTGCGCGGCCATCGCGGTGAGGTCGTGGCGGCGATGAGCGCTTCCGGGCCGTCGTACCGGTTGTCGCGCGAGCGCGTGGAGCAGATCGTTCCCGCGATGGCGGCGGCGGCCGCGGACCTCTCGGCCCAGCTCGGCTACTTCGCGGGCTGAGAGCGCAAGTTCCGATCAAGGGCGGATGCCGGCGCGGCGGTGATCAAGAAGACTCGGACGGGACGTTCAAGCGAGAAAGCGGGTCCCGTCCGTGTTCGAACAGCTCTCCGACCGCGCCGGTGCGGTCGTCTTCGTCGTTCTGGTGCTGGCGATCTCGCTCGGTACCGCCACCATCGCCGGCGGACTGATCCTCGCCGTCTCCCCGTTGCTCGTCGTGCTGGTGATGCTTCTCGTCGTCACGCGCGAGGGGTACGGCCGGGAGGGGTGGCGGCGGCTCGGGATGGGGCGGCTCGGGCTGCGTGACTGGCCGCTCGCGATCGCCACGACCGCCGGCGTCTGCGCGGTCGCGACCGCGGCTGTCGTGGCGCTCGGGTTCGCCCGGTTCTCCGCCCCGCCGAGCGACTGGGTGCAGAACGTGGTGGCGCTGTGCATCACCGGGCCGATCCTCGCGTTCGCCGAGGAGATCGGCTGGCGCGGTTACCTCCAGCCGCGGCTCGCCTTCCTGGGCGAGTGGACGGCGATGCTCGTCATCGGCCTGGTCTGGATCTGCTGGCACCTGCCGTACGTCCTGCTCACGCCCGGCTACCACAGCGACGGCAACCGGGCCGTCGTGCTGGGTCTGTTCTCCTGCTCGGTGATCGCGTTCTCGTTCCTGTTCGGCCAACTCCGGACGAGGTCGGGCAGCCTCTGGCCGGTCGTGCTGGCCCACTTCGCGCACAACGCCGCTTTCGCCGTGCTCACCGAGTACGCGATCTCGACCGAACGACCCGTTGCGGTCCGCGAGTACCTGTCGGGAGACACCGGCCTGTTCGTGTTCATCGGCACGGCTGCGTGTGCGTTCGCGATCGGGTTCAGCCGGTCGGCCCGGCAGGCCCAAGTTGCGGTTTGACCGCACGAAAGCCCGAACGCGGTATTGACACCAGGTCGCGCTGGCCGCAGTTTGTTGCTGATGGCGGAACGAGTTCCGTTTCGCGCAACGGCGGCGAAGGGGTGTCCAGATGCCTGCAGAGGTGCCTCGCGTGGTGCTCGTGGGGGCCGGGATCGTCGGTTGTGCACTCGCCGACGAGCTCACCGAACGGGGCTTCACCGACGTCACGGTGCTGGACCAGGCTCAGGGGCTCGCGGCCGGCGGTTCGAGCAGCCACGCGCCGGGGCTCGTGTTCCAGACGAACTCCTGCCGCAGCATGACGGCCTTCGCCCGCTACACGGTCGAGAAGTACACCCGGCTCGGGTGCTTCGACCAGATCGGTGGCCTGGAGATCGCCACCAGCCCGGAACGCCTCGCCGACCTGGCGCGGCGGCACGGGTGGGCCACGTCGTGGGGCGTGGAGAGCCGCCTGGTCGACGCGGACGAGGTGGCGCGGCTGCACCCCCTGCTGGACCGCGAGCAGGTCCTGGGCGGCTTCCTGATCCCCAGCGACGGCCTCGCGAAGCCCGTGGCCGCGGCGGAGGCGCAGGCGCAGCGCGCGGTCGAGCGCGGGGCGCGGTTCGTGCTGGGGCAGAAGGTCGTCGCGGTGGAGACCGCGGGCGATCGCGTCACCGGGGTGCGGACCGAGACCGGCGTCTTCCCGGCCGACATCGTGGTGTCGTGCGCGGGCATGTGGGGACCGGTGCTGGGGGAGATGGTCGGGCTGACCGTTCCGCTCGTGCCGATGGCGCACCAGTACGTGTTCACGGGCGACGTGCGGGCGAGCGCGGAAGCGCTGGCACGGCAGCCGATCCTGCGGCACCAGGAAGCGGACCTGTACTTCCGCGCGCACGGTCAGGCGCTGGGCATCGGGGCGTACGGGCACCGGCCCATGCCGATCAGGGCGCACGACATCACCGGGTCGGAGCTGCCGTTCACCAAGGAGGACTTCGAACCCTCGTGGGAGGCGGCGGTCGAGCTGATCCCGGCGCTGGCCGAGGCCGGCGTGGACCGCGGGTTCAACGGGCTGTTCTCGTTCACCAGCGACGGGATGCCGTTGCTGGGCGAGCACCCGCGGCTGGGCGGGTTCTGGGTGGCGGAGGCGGTGTGGATCACGCACTCCGCGGGTGTCGCCAAGGCGATGGCCGAGTGGATCGTGGACGGGCAGCCGCAGCTCGACCTGCATTCGAGCGACCTCAACCGGTTCGAGCAGGTGCAGCTGGCGCCGGACTACGTCCTGGAGCGCAGCTGCCAGAACTTCGTCGAGGTCTACGACGTGCTGCACCCGTTGCAGCCCATGGAGAGTCCGCGGCCGATCAGGACCGGTCCGTTCCACTCCCGGCAGCAGGAGCTCGGGGCGTTCTTCCTGGAGGCGTCCGGGTGGGAGCGGCCGCACTGGTACGAGGCCAACGCCGACCTGCCCGAGGTCGCCGAGGTACCGGCCAGGAACGACTGGGCGAGCCGGTACTGGTCGCCGATCTGCGGGGCCGAGGCGCTCGTGACGCGCAAACGGGTCGCGCTGTTCGACATGACACCGTTGAAGCGACTGGAGGTCAGCGGAGCGGGCGCGCTGGAGTTCCTGCAGCGCATGACGACCAACAACCTCAACCGCAAACCCGGCGCGGTCGTGTACACGCTGCTGCTGGACGAGCGGGGCGGGGTGCGCAGCGACCTCACGATCGCGCGGCTCGACCAGAACACGTTCCAGGTCGGCGCGAACGGCAACCTCGACCTCGACTGGCTCACCAGGCACGCGCCGGATGGCGTCCACGTCCGGGACATCACGGCCGGGACGTGCTGCATCGGTTTGTGGGGACCGAAAGCACGCGATCTCGTCGAGCGGATCCCGCACACGCTGGACACGCAGAAGGGCTACTTCACGGCGCAGCGGGCGTTCATCAAGAACGTGCCGGTGACCGCGCTGCGACTGTCCTATGTGGGCGAACTCGGCTGGGAGCTGTACACGACGGCGGACCTCGGGCCGAAGCTGTGGGACACGCTGTGGGAGGCCGGGCAGGAGCTCGGCGTCATCGCGGCCGGGCGCGGCGCGTTCAACAGCCTGCGGCTGGAGAAGGGCTACCGGTCGTGGGGCACGGACGTGACGACCGAGCACGACCCGTTCGAGGCGGGGCTCGGGTTCGCGGTGCGCAAGGACAAGGAGTTCCTCGGCAAGGAGGCGCTCGCCGCGCGGAGCTCGGCGAAGAAGCTCACCTGCCTCACGATCGACGACCCGGCACAGGTCGTCATGGGCAGCGAACCGGTGTACCACCGAGGGCGACCCGTTGGGTACGTCACGAGCGCCGCGTACGGGTACACGACCGGGCTGAACATCGCGTACGCGTGGCTGCCCGGTGACGTCGACGGCGAGGTGGAGATCGAGTACTTCGGCGAGCGCGTCACCGCGCGTCCGGCGCAGGAGCCGTTGTTCGACCCCGAAATGAAGCGGCTCAGGGGCTGAGATGCCTTCTGGGACGGCCTATGACCCTGCTCGCTTGAGAGGCGGAGCATGACCGGCAGCCTGATCTCCACCCTTGAGGGCCGCTACTACACCGATCCCGCGATCTTCGCGCGGGAGCAGGAGCACATCTTCGAGAAGATGTGGTTCTGCGCGGTCCGCTCGGGCGACCTCGCGAACCCCGGCGACTTCCGCACCGTGCAGGTGGGGCGGGAGAGCGTCCTCATCGCGAGAGACCGCCACGGGAACCTCAACGCGTTCCTCAACGTCTGCCGGCACCGCGGCGCGCGCATCTGCGTCGACGAGGCGGGCAGCGTCAAGCGGGCGTTCCAGTGCCCGTACCACGCGTGGACCTACGCGTTGGACGGCAAGCTGATCGCCGCGCCGAACCTCACGTCGATGCCGGACGTCGACCGCGTCGAGTACGGGCTGACGAAAGTGCATCTGCGGGAATGGCTGGGCTACGCGTGGGTGTGCCTCGCCGACGAACCGCCGAGCTTCTCCGCCGACGTGCTGCACGCCGTGACAGAACGCCTCGGCTCGCTGGAGGCGATCGACGGCTACGAGATCGACCAGTTGTCCGTGGGCAAACGAATCGTCTACGACGTCAAGGCCAACTGGAAGCTGATCATCGAGAACTTCATGGAGTGCTACCACTGCGCGACGATCCACCCCGAACTCACCGAGGTGCTGCCCGAGTTCGCCGACGGCTACGCGGCGCAGTACTACGTCGGGCACGGCGCCGAGTTCGGCGACGAGATCAAGGGGTTCACCGTCGACGGCGGCGAAGGCTTCGGAAAACTCGCGGCGCTGGAGGAGGAGCGGGACAGGAAGTACTACGCGATCACCATCAAGCCGCAGGTTTTCGTGAACCTCGTGCCGGACCACGTGATCCTGCACCGGATGTACCCGCTGGCGGCCGACCGGACGATCGTCGAGTGCGACTGGCTGTACGCCAAGGAAGTGGTCGACACCGGCCGTGACGTCTCTCGCTCGGTCGAGCTGTTCCACCGGGTGAACGAGCAGGACTTCGAAGCATGCGAGCGTTGCCAGCCCGCGATGTCCTCACGTGCCTACGCGCGCGGCGGAGTGCTGGTGCCCTCGGAGCACCACATCGGCGGGTTCCACGCGTGGCTGGTCCAGAAACTGGAATCAGCCGACTAGGGGATCGACGGGTCACCCGTGCACGCGAAAGCTTGCACGGGTGATGGAGCAGAACGACTTCTTGCTCCCGGACGGGGAGCACGATCTCCTCCGCCGCATCCGGCAACTGGCCGAGCGCGCGGAACGGACGGCGCACAACCGGTCCAACCTCGTTGGGCCGCCGCCGTCGCAGGAGCACCTCGACATCCTCGCGGAGATCAGAGCACTCACCGAGGAGATGACGACTTCCAGAACGGGCAGGCGGGCCGAGGCTCTGCCCCGGCCCGCGAGAGCCGCGGACGATCTCGTCGGCGAGCGGTGGTGACGGTCAGCGGCGCTGGCCGCGCACCATCTTGACCAGGCCCTTCATCGTCTCCTCGAGCCCCGAGCCGAACGGGTTGTCGTGCACCAGGTACGTCCACGTCGAGCTCGGGCGCTTGACACCGGCGTCGGCGAGGTCGTAGCCGTCGTCGGTGATCTTGGCGGCCTCGTACTTGTCCTTCGCGAGCTCCCACGACTCCGGCACGATCTTGTTGAACGCCGGGATCGCCTCGCGGTGGAACTCGTCCAACGGGTTCTGCCTGGCCAGCGCGCGCAGGTGGATGCCCTCGCGCAGGTCGGACAGGAACGTCAGGTGGTGCGTCCACAGGTCGTCGAGGAAGAACAGCGTGATCTTGCGGGCGGCGTCGGCGGCCACCTCGTCGGACACGCCTTCCTTCCCGCCGAGCTTCTCGAACGCCGCGTCCGTGCGCAGCACCACGTCGCGGTGCTTGAGCAGCAGGTCGCGCTGGTGCTCGATGAGCTTGTTGTAGCGCCACGTGTTGCGGTGGATCTCCAGGTTCACGCCCTCCGCGACGCGCTGCGCGTGCTCGAAGGTGTGCAGCAGGCCCTTGTCCCGCACCCGGCCGTCATCGTCCACTTCGGACGGTTCCTCGGCGTCCGGCGCGTACTGGGTGATCAGCTCGTCGTGCAGCGAGGAGAAGAAGACCGAGCCACCGGGGTCGCCCTGACGTCCGGCACGGCCGCGCAGCTGGTCGTCCAGGCGTGAGGACGAGTGGCGGCCGGTGCCGATCACGTACAGACCGCCCAGCTCGGCGATCCGGTCGTGGTCCTCGCCCTCGTGGCCGCCCAGGCGGATGTCCGTACCGCGGCCGGCCATCTGGGTGGAGACGGTGATGCGCTGGTACGAACCGGCGTCGGCGATGATCGCCGCTTCCTCGGCGTCGTTCTTGGCGTTGAGCACCACGCACTCGAGCCCGGCGGCGCGCAGTTTCGAGGAGATCCGCTCGGACTCCGCGACGTCGAGCGTGCCGACGAGGATCGGGCGCCCGGTCTCGTGGACCTTCTTGATCTCCTCGACGATCGCCTCCTCCTTCTGCTCCAGCGTGGCGTAGAGGCGGAAGTGCTCGTCCTCGCGGATGTTCTCCTTGTTCGGCGGGATCACGAGCACCTCGAGCTCGTAGAACTCGCGCAGGGTCTCCGCGACGGCGACCGCGGTACCGGTCATGCCGCACCGGGTCGGGTACCGCGACAGCAGCGCCTGCACCGTCATCGAGTCGAGGATCTCACCGGACTCGGTCGTCTGGACGTTCTCCTTGGCCTCGACCGCGGCCTGCAGACCGTCCGGCCACCGCTGCAGCTTCGCGACGCGGCCGCGGGTGTCGTTGATCAGGTGCACCTTGCCGTCGCGCACGATGTAGTCGACGTCGCGGTGCAGCAGCACCTGCGCGTGCAGGGCGACGTTGACCTTCGACAGCGTCGAGGTGACGTGCTCCTGCGAGTAGAGGTCGATCTCGCCGAGCGCGCGCTCGACGGCCTCGGAGCCCGCGCCGGTGAGGAAGACGTTGCGCTCCTCGTCGTCGACCTCGTAGTGCAGGCCGTGCCGCAGCCGCTTCACGAGGTCCGCGATGACCGGGTCGGCGGCCTCGGCGCTGGTGGAACCGGCGAGCACGAGCGGCACGCGGGCCTCGTCGACGAGCACCGAGTCGGCCTCGTCGATCAGCGCGACCTCCGGCTCCGGCACGATCAGGTCTTCCGGCCTGGTGACGATCCGGTCGCGCAGGATGTCGAAGCCGATCTCGCTGACCGGTGCGTACGTGACCTCGCACTGGTAGGCCTCGCGGCGCTCCTCGCTCTTCGAGCCGCCGTTGAGCCAGCCCACCGTGACGCCGAGCAGCCGGTACAGCGGGCCCATCCACTCCGCGTCGCGCTGGGCGAGGTAGTCGTTGACGCTGACCACGTGGACGCGCTTGCCCTTGATCGCGAACCCGGCCGCCGCCATGGCGCCGGCGAGGGTCTTGCCCTCACCGGTGGCCATCTCGACGACGAGCCCGCTGAGCATGCCCAGCGCACCCAGCACCTGCACGTCGAACGGACGCTGCCCGATGGCGCGCTCGGCGGCCTCCCTCGTGAGCGCCACCAGCTCCGTGTCGTCGTGCTCCTCGCGCAGCTTCTCGGCGTGTGCCGTCAGCTCCTCGTCGCTGAACGCCTTGAACGCGTCAGCGTGTTTTTCCACGTCCTTGAGCAGTGCCTGGAACGGGGCGAGGTCAACCGACGCCGGTTTCTGCGCGAACCGGCGCATCCGCTGCTTGAAGCGCGCCATGAGAGTGGTCACGACGCAGCAACGTACGGCATCGGCTCAGGGTTCCGCAGAGGTCTTGACAGTGAAGCTCGTTTTGTCCGGTTCATCCCTCCAGCTGGGTGTCCCGCGAGACCTTCTCCCACAGCTCGATCTCGGCCTTGACCTCGGTGAGGTGCGCCAGGAGACCGTCGACGGAGTCCGGGCCGAGCGGCAGCCTGAGCGGCGTCTCGGCTGCGTCGAGGGCGGTGAGGACGGCGTGGGCGGCCTTGGCGGGGTCGCCGGGCTGCTTGCCGGCGTTCGCCTGGACCATCTGCCGGGTCTTGCCCGCGGAGTCGGCGTAGATCTCGGTGTCCTCCGACCCGCTGCTGTTCTCGAACAGGCTGGTGCGGAACGCGCCGGGCTCGACGATGAGGACTTTGATGCCGAACGACTTCACCTCGTCGGCCAGTGCCTCGCTCAGGCCTTCCAACGCGCATTTGGTGGCGCTGTACGCACCGAAGCCCGCGAACGACAGCTGTCCGCCGATGCTGCTCATCTGCACGATGGCGCCTGTCTTTCGGGCGCGCATGTGCGGGAGGACGTGGCGGATGAGCGCGGCCGGGCCGAACAGGTGCACGTCGAAGAGGCTGCGCAGCTCCTCGTCGGTGGTCTCCTCGACGGCGCCGACGTGGGTGCGGCCGGCGTTGTTGACGAGGACGTCGATGCGGCCCTCCTCGGCGATGACGTCGGCGACCGCGGTGGCGATGGCTTCGTGGTCGGTCACGTCGAGCGCGACCGGGACGACCTGGCGAGGGTGGGTCCTCACCAGGTCGTCCAGCGTTTCCGCGCGGCGTGCGGTCGCGACGACCCGGTCACCGGCTCCGATGGCCGCCTCGGCGATGGCCCTGCCGAAGCCGCTGTTGGCGCCGGTGATCAGCCACACCTTGTCGGACATGTGCTTCCCCCAACTCAGTTCGTCGCTGAATCAAGGGTTGCCAGGGTAGTCGGAGTCAAACGGCCCGGTGCGTCTCCGGGAGCTTGAGCGCCGAGAACAGCGTGGCCAGGCCCATCAGGCACAGGAACGCCGACACCGACATCGACGTCCCGGTCGCCCCGAGCAGCGCGGTCATGATGAACGGCGTGCCACCGCTGACGAGGATCGACGCCAGCTGGTAGGCGAGCGAGGCGCCCGAGTAGCGGACGTGCGGCTCGAACAGTTCGCCCAGGTACGCCGCGATCGGCCCGTAGACCAGCGACGACGCGATGCCGCCGACGGTCGCCGCGACGAACAGCGCGACGAGCGAGCCCGTGTCGACCAGCAGGAAGTACGGGAACGCCCACACCGTGAGGCCGACGGCACCCGCGATGATCAGCGGACGGCGGCCGAGCCGGTCGGACAGGTGCCCGCTGTAGAGGATCACCGGGATGCTCACGACGGACGACAGCAGGCTGACGATCAGCACGGACTCGCGGGACAGCCCGAGCGTGGTGGTGGCGTAGGACAGCACGCCGGCGATCGACACGTAGAAGATCGCGTTGGAGGCGAACATCAGGCCCGCGCCGAGCAGGACGGGCCTGCGGTGGGTCCTGACGGCCTCGCTCAGCGGTGCGGGGGCCGGTGCGTCGGTGCGTTCGGCCTGCAGCTCGCGGAAGACCGGGCTGTCCTCGACCTTGAGCTGGATGAAGAGCACCACCGGGAAGAGCAGGGCGGACGCCAGGAACGGCACGCGCCAGCCCCACGCCGCGAAGGCCTCCTTGGACAGGGTGGCGGTGGCGAGGATGAACGCCACGTTGCCCAGGAACACGCCGATCGGGACACCGGCCTGGCCGAACGTGCCCGCGAAACCGCGCTTGCCGGGGTGCGCCGACTCGGTGAGCAGCAGGACCACACCGCCCCACTGGCCGCCGACCGCGATGCCCTGCAGGAACCTGAGCAGCACCAGGAGGATCGGGGCGCCCACGCCGATGCTGCTCGACGTCGGGAGCAGGCCGATGAGGAACGTGGCGGCGGCCATCAGCCCGAGACAGATGACGAGCGCGGGCTTGCGGCCGAACCTGTCACCGACGTGGCCGAAGACCAGGCCGCCGATCGGGCGGGCGACGAAGCCCGCCCAGAACGTGCTGAAGCTCAGCAGCAGGCCGGCGATCGGGGTGGCTTCCGGGAAGAACAGCTTGGGGAACACCAGCGCCGCGGCGGTTGCGTAGATGAAGAAGTCGTACCACTCAATACTGCTGCCGACGAGTCCGGCGGCCATGAGCCTGCGCAGGGTCTTCTTTCCCGGGGCAACACTGACCACGGCTTCTCCTCACCACGTGTCGATGAACGGGCGTTTCTTCCCCTGGGAGCGGGAAGTTGCGGGGGCCAGCGCCGTGGCGATCCAACGGCGCGTGTCGGCCGGGTCGATCACGTCGTCGATCTCGAACACACTCGCGACGTTCAGCGCTTTGCCGTGCTCGTACGCGGCGGCGACCATCTGGTCGTAGCGCTGCTTGCGTTCTTGGGGGTCCTCGATGGCGTCGAGTTCGCGTTTGAACCCGAGCTTCACCGCGCCTTCGAGGCCCATCGGGCCGAACTCGCCGGTGGGCCAGGAGACGGCGAACTGCGGGACCTTGAGGCTGCCCGCCGCCATGGCCTGGGCGCCGAGGCCGTACGCCTTGCGGAGCACGACCAGTCCAAAGGGGACGGTCAGGTTGGCGCCGGTCACCACCATGCGGGTGAGGTGGCGGACGGTGGCGGTGCGTTCGGCGTCGGGGCCGACCATGAAGCCGGGGGTGTCGGTGAGCGAGACGACCGGGAGGTCGAAGGCGTCCGCCAGCTGCAGGAAACGGGCGCACTTGTCGGCCGCGCCGGCGTCGATGGCGCCGCCCAGGACGTTCGGGTCGTTGGCGATCAGGGCGAGCGGGCGGCCTTCGACGCGGACCAGCGCGGTGACGACGGCCTTGCCGAAGCCTCGGCGCAGTTCGAGGACGGAGCCGGTGTCGGCGAGGGTGTCGATCACCTTGCGGATGTCGTAGGCGCGGAGGCGGTTCTCGGGGACGGCGTGACGGAGGAGGCGCTGGTCGGCGCACGACCAGTCGGTCGTCGCGCCTTGGAAGTAGGAGAGGTAGTTCTTCGCGACGGCGACCGCTTCTTCTTCGGAGCGCACCGCGATGTCCACGACGCCGTTGGGGATCTGGACGTCCAACGGGCCGATGTCCTCCGGACGGAAGACGCCCAGGCCGCCTCCCTCGATCATCGCGGGGCCGCCCATGCCGATGTTCGCGCCCTCGACCGCGATGATCACGTCGCACGTGCCGAGCAGCACCGCGTTGCCCGCGAAGCACCGCCCGGCGACCACACCCACCAGCGGCACCTGGCCGCTGAGCCGGGCGAACGCGTGGAACGAGCCGCAGTCGAGGCCGCTGACCATGCTGTGGTCGGTGTCGCCCGGCCGTCCGCCGCCGCCCTCGGCGAACAGCACCACCGGCAGGTTCTCCTGCTGGGCCAGCGCGAACAACCTGTCCTTCTTCTGGTGGTTGCGCAGGCCTTGCGTACCGGCGAGCACGGCGTAGTCGTAGGACATCGCCACGATCCGCTGGCCGTTGACCACACCGATGCCCGCCACCATGCCGTCGGCGGGCGTGCGTTCGATCAGCTCCTCTACTGAGCGGCGCTGGCGTTGGGCGGCGATCGCCAGGCCGCCGTACTCGACGAAGTCGTCGCAGAGGTCCGCGATGTTCTCGCGTGCCGTGCGGCCACAGGCGGCGTGCCTCTTCGCGGCGGACTCGGGCCGGTCGAAGTCGTGCCGTGCCAGCACCTCGGCCAGATCCGGGCGCACGAACGACGGATCGGCCTCCGCCGAGTCCTCAGTGGACTCGCCCGGGCCGGGAGCGAGCGGCTGGCCCTCGGAGACCGTGTCGCCGACCGACACCAGCACCTCACCCGAAACCCGGACGACGTGCTGCATCTTCATCGCTTCCAGCACCACCGAGTCCGGCGTGACGTCCACGACCGTGCCCGCCATCGGCGCGCGCATGCCGGATGCCGGCTCCTCGACCGCGAAATCGGTCGTGGCGCCCACGATGTCGCGGTCCAGCAACGACTTCAGGAACTCCAGGTTCGTCGGGACGCCCTCGATCCGGAACTCGCGCAACGCCCGCCGCGCCCGGTTCAGGGCCACGTCGAGGTCCTCGCCGTGCACCACCAGCTTCGCGAGCAACCCGTCGTAGCGAGTCCCGGCCCGGTAGCCGACGTACCCGTGGGTGTCGACGCGAACGCCAGGACCGGACGGCAGCGCGAAGGAGGACAGCACGCCGCCGGACGTCTGGTTCACGCGCACCTGCACGGCGCAGCCGCGGCTGGCAGGCGTGTAGTCGACGTCGCCGCCCCATGCGAGCAGCAACTGGGTGCGCACGAGGTCCACACCGGACACCATCTCGGTCACCGTGTGCTCGACCTGCAGCCGCGGGTTGGCCTCCAGGAAGAAGAACGCGTCGCCGGCCACCAGGAACTCCACCGTGCCGACGCCGGTGTACCCCACGGCCGACGCGATCTCGGCGGCCGCGGAGTGCAGTGCCTTGCGGAGAAGGGGATCCAGCAGGGGAGCGGGCGCGATCTCCACGACCTTCTGGTGGCGCAGCTGCACCGAGCAGTCGCGGTCGCCGATCACCGACGTGCCGACGAGCTGCACCTCGATGTGCCGGGCGGAGGGCAGCAGCCGTTCGAGGTAGACGTCCCCGACCCCGAACGCCGCCAGTGCCTCCGCCCGGCACGCCTCGACCGCGCCGTCGAGGTCCTCGGGCGCGTGCACCGCCCGCATGCCCTTGCCGCCACCACCGGCGACCGCCTTCACCATCACCGGGAACTCGCCGGGTGCCGCGTCCAGCACGGGAATCCCCAGCGACGCGGCCAGCGAACGGGCGCGTTGCTTGTCGCCCAGCAGTTCCAGCACCTCGGGCGACGGTCCGACGAACGTCAGCCCGCGTTCGGCGCAGGCCCGTGCGAACGCCGCGTTCTCCGAGAGGAACCCCCATCCCGGATGCACCGCGACGCAGCCGTCGGCCGCGTCCAGCAGTTGGTCGATGTCCAGATAGGGCGAGTCGCCGCGCAACGCGACAGCGCGATCGGCGAGCGTCACGTGCAGCGAGGAGGCGTCGTCCCCCGCGTACACCGCCACGGTGCGAATCCCCAGGTCAGCGGCCGCGCGCAGCACGCGGACGGCGACCTCACCCCGGTTGGCGACGAGCAGCACGGCAATCCTCCTGAGCGACCGCTTAGTATGTGACGGCGGTCGCATGCTGCCATCTGAAGTCAACGGAAGTCCATACGGAACCGATTTGGGTGTTGAGGCGTCAACGGAACGCTTCGTCGCAAACGGGCGATTCAGCAGGCAAGCTCCCGGCAGGGCTTCAGGAGGCCGCAGTGGTGTTCAAGAGGATGTTGCGCGCGTTCGGCGTGGGCGGGCCGACTGTCGACACGGTGCTGACCAACCCGAACGTCCGGCCCGGCGAGATGCTGAGCGGTGAGGTGCGGATCGCCGGCGGCGACCACCCCGCCGAGATCGATCACGTCACGCTGGCGCTGCTCACCCGCGTCGAGGTCGAGAGCGGCGACAACGAGTACAACACCAACATGGAGTTCCACAAGTTCTCCGTGGGCCAGCGGATCGTCGCGCAGCCGCACCAGAACCTGTCGCTGCCGTTCCAGATCCCGGTGCCGTTCGAGTGCCCGCTCAACGTCGTGGGCGGGCTGCAGCTGTCCGGCATGCAGCTGGGTCTGCGCACCGAACTGGAGGTCCGCGGCGCGGTCGACCCCGGCGACCTCGACCCGATCTGGGTGCACCCGCTGCCGTCGCAGGACGCGGTGCTGCAGGCGTTCGGGCACATGGGCTTTCGCTTCACCAAGGCCGACAACGAGCGCGGCCGCATCTACGGCGTGCCGCAGCAGCTGCCGTTCTACCAGGAGATCGAGTTCTACCCGCCGCCGCAGTTCTCCGGGCGGCTCAAGCAGGTCGAGCTGACGTTCGTGACGACCCCGGCCGAGCTGCACGTGATCCTGGAGGCGGACAAGCGCGCCGGGTTGCTCCGTGCGGGCGGTGACGTGTACGGCCGTTTCGCGGTGTCGCACCAGCAGTCGATCGGCACGGACTGGACCGCGACGATCAACCAGTGGACGGCGCAGGTCTCCGGCAGCCGCTGGTGAACGTTCGAGCTGCGGATCATGCCGGTTGACGGGATGATTTCCCGCGAGATCCCCACCTTCGTCGGGGAGTAGCGGGAGGAGGCGTCCGTGACCATCGAGAGCATTCTCGGCGCGCTCGTCATCGGTCTGATCCTTGGTTTTCTCGGCAAGCTGTTCGCGCCGGGCAAGCAGAACATCCCGATCTGGCTGACGTTGCTGGTCGGCATCGCGGCCGCGTTCATCGGGTCGTGGATCGCCCGGCTGCTCGGTGTGCAGGACACGCCGGGCATCGACTGGATCGAGATCATCGTCCAGATCGTCGTCGCGGCGATCGGTGTCTCGCTCGCGGCCGGGCTGTACGGCCGCAAGTCCGTCAGTTAGGCCGGACCATCCGCAGGACGAGGTCGGCGTACAACGCGCCGATCTCGTCCGGGGTCCGCTTCCCGCCCGGCTGGTACCACCGCGCGACGTCGATGCACAGCGACAGCACGGCGAGCGTCGCGCCCTTCAGGTCCGGCACGTCGAACGTGCCCTCCGCGATGCCGTCCGCGATGAACGACCGCATCCGCTGGTCGATCTGCCGGCGCAGCTTCGCCACCTCCGCGTGGTGTTCGGGAGAGAGCGCGCCGAGCTCGTACTGCACCACCCGTGCCGTCGTGTGGAACTCCGCGTGCCAGCTCGCGAACGACTTCACCGCGTTGTGCAGCCGTTCCGTCGCGTCCCGGCCCTCGATCGACGACAGCGCCGTGAGCGACAGCTCGTGGCCGACGCGCGAGATGTTGAAGAGGAGCTCCTCTTTGGACCGGTAGTGGATGTACACGGCCGCGGGTGACATTCCGGCCAGAGAGGCGATGTCGCGGGTCGTCGTGGCGTGATATCCCTTGCCGGCGAACGCGTGCGCGGCCGCGATGAGCATGCGGCGGGCGGCGTCCGGGGTGACCGAGCGCCACGTCTCGTCGAGCAGCGCGAACTCGTCCAGTCCGGTCGTCGTCATCGGGCCTGCTCCTCGCGTGTTGACAGGTGATGGATCGTACTGCACGCTAAGCGGGCGCTTAGCGCTAAGCAACCGCTTAGTATGGAGGTAGTCGTGCAGCGGACGCTGTTCAACGAGGATCACGCCGCGTTCCGGGAGTCGGCGAAGGCGTTCGTCGAGCGCACCATCACGCCGAACGTCGAGAAGTTCATCGAGCAGCGCGTGATCGACCGCGACGTGTGGCTGGAGGCCGGTCGCCAGGGCCTGCTGGGGCTGGAGATCCCCGAGGAGTACGGCGGCGGCGGCGCGAACGACTACCGGTTCAACACCGTGTTCGCCGAGGAGCTGTGCCGGGTCAACGCGGCGGTCGCGTCGTCGCTCGGCATCCACGGCGACGTCGTGGCGCCCTACCTCGTCGACCTGTGCACCGAGGAGCAGAAGCAGCGCTGGCTGCCCGGCATGTGCACCGGCGAGATCAAGACCGGCATCGCGATGACCGAGCCCTCCGGTGGTTCGGATCTCGCGGCGCTCAAGACCAACGCCGTGCAGGACGGTTCCGACTGGATCCTCAACGGCTCCAAGACGTTCATCACCAACGGCTACACCGCCGACATGATCGTCGTCGCGGCGCGCACCGACCCGTCGAAGGGCGCCCGCGGCATCACGCTGTTCGCCGTCGAGACCGGCATGCCCGGCTTCGAGCGCGGCCGCAAGCTCGACAAGGTCGGCCAGCACCCGTCCGACACCGCGGAGCTGTTCTTCTCCGACGTGCGCCTGCCTCAGGCCAACGTCATCGGCGAGGAGGGCCAGGGCTTCATCTACATGATGGAACGCCTGCCGCAGGAACGGATCGGCGGCGCGATCTCCAACCTCGCGCACGCGCAGGGCGTGTTCGACGAGACCCTGGAGTACGTCAAGGAGCGCAAGGCGTTCGGGCAGGCGATCGGCAAGTTCCAGCACAACAAGTTCCTGCTGGCCGAGCTGCGCACCAAGCTCGACGTCACGCAGGCGTTCATCGACACCCTGACCATGCAGCACGTTCGCGGCGAACTGAGCTCGGTCGAGGCGGCGCAGGCGAAGTACTGGAGCGCCGACGTCGAGAACGAGGTCATCGACGCCTGCGTGCAGCTGCACGGCGGCTACGGGTACATGACCGAGTACCGCGTCGCCCGTGCGTGGATGGACGCCCGCGTCACGAAGATCTGGGCGGGCTCCAACGAGATCATGAAGGAACTCATCGGCCGCGACCTGGGCCTGTAAGGGGTGTTCTGTGGCTGAAGCAGTCGTCGTCTCCACCGCCAGGTCGCCGATCGGCCGTGCCCGCAAGGGTTCCCTGGTGTCGCTGCGGCCGGACGACCTGGCCGCGCAGGTGATCTCCGCCGCGCTGGGCGACCTGCCGGCGTCCGAGATCACCGACCTGCACCTCGGGTGTGCCGAGCCGCAGGACGAGCACGGCCAGAACATCGCGCGCCGCGTCGCCGTGCAGCTCGGGTACGACAACCTGCCGGGCACGACGGTCAACCGGTTCTGCGCGTCCTCCGTGCAGACCGCGCGCATGGCCTTCCACGCGATCAAGGCGGGGGAGGGGCACGCGTTCATCTCCGCCGGTGTCGAGTGCGTTTCCCGGTACATGCACTCCGGTGTGCCGTCGTTCAACCCGTTGTTCGACGAGGCGCAGCAGCGGACCCTCGACACGGCCGCGTCCAACGCGCCGTGGACCGACCCGCGGCTGGACGGCAAGCTGCCCGACTACTACATCGCGATGGGGCAGACCGCCGAGAACGTCGCCACGCGGATGGGCATCTCGCGGCACGACCAGGACGAGTTCGGCGTGCGGTCGCAGAACCTCGCGGAGAAGGCGATCGCGGACGGGTTCTTCGCCCGCGAGATCACGCCGGTGGTTCTGCCCGACGGCACGGTGGTGTCCACTGACGACGGGCCTCGCGCCGGCGTCACCTACGAGGCTGTTTCGGCGTTGAAGCCGTCGTTCCGGCCGGAGGGCACGGTCACGCCCGGCAACTGCTGCCCGTTGAACGACGGTGCCGCCGCTGTCGTGATCATGAGTTCCACGCGGGCGAAGGAGCTCGGGCTGACCCCGTTGGCGCGCATCGTGTCCACGGGCGTGTCCGGGCTTTCGCCGGAGATCATGGGCCTCGGCCCGGTCGACGCCACGAAGCAGGCCTTGGCCCACGCCGGTCTGTCCATTTCGGACATCGACCTGGTGGAGATCAACGAGGCGTTCGCGGTGCAGGTGCTCGGCAGCCAGCGTGCGCTCGGCATCGACATCGACAAGCTGAACGTGCACGGCGGCGCGATCGCGCTGGGCCACCCGTTCGGCTCGACCGGTGCGCGGATCATGACCACGCTGATCAACGGCATGCAGGCGCGTGACGCGCAGTTCGGTCTGGAGACCATGTGTGTCGGCGGCGGTCAGGGCATGGCCATCATCCTGGAAAGGCTTTCGTAGTGGGCATCCTGGACAAGTTCCGGCTGGACGGGAAGGTCGCGATCGTCACGGGCGCGTCCTCGGGCCTCGGTGTGGCGTTCGCGAAGGGTCTCGCGGAGGCGGGTGCGGACGTCGTCCTCGCGGCTCGTCGCGCGGACAAGCTGAAGGACACGGCGGCGCTGGTCGAGTCGGCCGGACGTCGTGCTCTCGTGGTGCAGGCGGACGTTTCGCAGCCCGACGACTGCCGTGAGGTGGCGCGGGCGGCGGCCGAGTTCGGCACGGTTTCCGTGCTGGTGAACAACGCCGGTGTGGCGTCGGCGGTGCCGGCGTCGCGCGAGACGCCGGAGGAGTTCCTGGGCGTCATGGACGTGAACCTCAACGGCGCGTACTGGATGGCTCAGGCCGCCGCGTCGGTGATGAAGTCCGGTGGCTCGATCATCAACATCTCCAGCGTGCTGGGCCTGGTGACCGGGGGCATCCCGCAGGCCGCGTACTCGGCGTCGAAGGCCGGTCTGCTGGGCCTGACTCGTGATCTGGCGCAGCAGTGGACCGGGCGCAAGGGCATCCGGGTCAACGCGATCTGCCCCGGGTTCTTCTCCTCGGAGATGACCGACCAGTACCCGCCCGGCTACCTGGAGAAGATGCAGGCCGCGCTTCCGGCCGGGCGCATCGGCGACCCGGAGGAGCTGGCCGCGGCGGTCGTCTTCCTGGCCTCGCCGGCCGGTGGTTACGTGACGGGCGAGACGCTCGTGGTCGACGGCGGCGCTGTCATCGTCTGACCGCTGGACACGTCGGGGACGACCAGCACGTGATGCCGCCGCATCGTGTGCTGGTCGTCGACGTGGAGTCGAAGGCAGGACGTCGGGTCACAGGTAGATGGCCAGGGCGACGGTGACCACCCAGGCGATGCCCAGGGACTGCAGGACGCGGTCGGAGCGGGCCAGGTCGTCCGGAGCGCCTGCTTTGCCGCTGTCGACGTCGACGGCGTAGCGGAGGACGGCGATCACGAACGGGATCATGGAGAGGGCGGCCCACGAACCGCCGGTGCGCTGGCCCAGCTCGAACGCCCACAGGCCGTAGGTCATGTTCATGACCGCGGCCGAGGTGGCCCACACGAACCGCAGGTAGGTCGCCGAGTACTTGGTCAGCGAGTGGCGGATCGCGGCGCCGGTGTCGTGGAAGAGCTTGATCTCCGCGTAGCGCTTGCCCGCCACGATGAACAGCGACCCGAACGCCGTCACGAGCAGGAACCACTGGCTGGGCGCGATGCCGGCGCCCAGCCCGCCCGCGATGCTGCGCAGCAGGAAGCCCGAGGCGACCACGCACAGTTCGAGCACGGGCTGGTGCTTCAGGCCGAAGCAGTAGGCCAGCTGCACCGCCAGGTAGACGACCATGAGCACGAGCAGCTTCCAGCCCGCCACCGCGCCGACCGCCAGCGATGCGGCCATCAGCACTCCGGCCGTGGCGAAGGCGAGTGGCACGGGCACGATGCCGGCCGCGATCGGCCGGTTGCGCTTCTTCGGGTGGGCGCGGTCGGCTTCCACGTCCTTCGCGTCGTTGATCAGGTACACCGCCGAGGCCGCGCAGCAGAACGCCACGAACGCCAGCGCGGCCGACCGCAGCACGACGGTTTCGGTGATCCTGCTCGACGTGAACGGTGTGGCCAGCACGAGGACGTTCTTCGTCCACTGGTGCGGCCGGGCGGCCCTGACCAGTCCGCGGACCACCGACGGCCGGGTTTCCGTCGTCACGGTCATCGACGCCCCCAAACCGCGCGGCGCACACCGCGGGCCACGACCGCGCCCAGCACGGCGCCGGCCAGCACGTCCGTCGGGTAGTGCACGCCCAGCACCAGCCTGCTGATCGCCATGGGAGGCACCAGAAGCGGCGCCAGCGGCTGGTTGGTCAGCGCGCCGTAGGCGATCGCGGCGGCCGTGGTGGAGGTCGCGTGTGACGACGGGAAGCTCAGCTTGCTCGGGGTGCCCGCCAGCACCTGGACGCCGGCGTGGTGCGGACGCCGGCGCCGGACCAGGCGCTTGACCACGATGGAGGTGGCGTGCGCGGCCACCACGGACGTGGTCGCGACCGTCCACTCCGGACGGCGCCGGCGGTCGACGAGCCAGCCCGCCACGCCCACCGCCACCCAGCCCGCGCCGTGCTCGCCGAAGAACGACAGCATCCGGGCCGCGCGCACCGCCGGTGGCTTCGCGAGCGCTGTCTGCACAGCGACCAGCACTTCAGCTTCACGATCGCTCATCGGACGCCTTCCCAGCCCATGCGGGTCTGCCTGTCGTGGGTGACGGTGTACTGGCCGGCCTCGTACCGCGGCTTGGTCTGGTACACCTGGATCGGGTACGCGCCGGGGAAGTCCCGCAGCCGCGCCGGCAACGCGGTGACCTCCTGCGAGGAGAGGACGTCGCCGAACAGCGCGCCGCGCACGGGTTGCCACGTCGCGTCGTTCAGGCCGAGCCACTGCGTGTCGCCCCACTGCACCGCGTAGGAGATCGGCTCGATCACGCCGTCCTGGATGCGCGGCTGGCGCTGGCAGGGGAACAGGAACGCGATCTGCCACGCCACCCCGACGGCCGACTCGCGCGGCAGGAACTCGCGCAGCGGCTGGTACTTCTGCGCGGCGGGCGCGGTGAACAGGCCCTCACCGGTGAGCCGCACCTGCGTCGCTCCGGCCGGTGCCGGTGGCAGCACGAGGGTGCGGCGCAGCGTGCTGTCCACGTTGTCGGTGAGCACACCGGTGCTGAGCACCTGCGCGTTCGACGTCGCGTACTCGTAGGTGACCGGTGTGGGCTTGCCGGTGACGACGGTCGCGATCTCGTCGTTCTGGATCGCGAACCACCTGTCCGGCAACGGGGTCAGCGGCCGCGGTGTCGCCACGTCGATCGCGTCCGCCGCGACGCAGCGCCGCGCGAGCGGGTCCTGGACGCTCGCGGCCCACGGCGACCAGGTGTTCAGCGTGCGTGCGGTCGCGACCGCGAAACCGCCCACCAGGTAGGTGATGTTGGCCGCGAAGAACAGCACGATCACGATCGGTATCGCGATGACCGGGGCGTAGGAACCCCTGCCCCGCCGGTACAGGACGAACGCCACGATCGCGATCAGCAGGAGCCACCAGTACGGCTTGTCGAACTTGAGCACCGACAGGTGTGGTGGCACGCCCGCGGACGGCAGCCCGAGGTGCCACGAGTACGGCCACTTGTTGGCACCGTGCCCGGCCAGCCCGAGCATCGCGACGACGCTGACGAGGCCGCCCAGCAGCACCGGTACCGGCACGCGGCGGTCGGTGGTCAGCTCACGGATCAACGGCACCGCGGAGAGCAACATCAGCGAGAGGAACACCGAGCCGATGCCGGCGAGGCTGCCGAAGTGGTGCGTCCACTTGCTGGGCGTGAACCACAGCAGGAAGAACGCGAACATCGTCGACCAGCCCGCCAGCGCGAGCCGCGGCGGCACGTCGATCCGGCGGGCCCGCGCGGCCGTGACCAGCACGACGAACCAGACCAGCGCGACGACGCACACCAGTACCGGCGCCCGCTTGGCGTAGTTCGCCATGGCGTCGCCCTGGTTCAGCAGGAACATCCAGCGGGCGAACTCCGTGTACCAGGACTCGGAACCCGCCATCTTCTTGAAGATCTCCTGTGCGTACAGGAAGTCGCGCAGGCTGCCGTCGCCGAACGCCATGATCATCGCGACCGCGCCGGGGGAGAGCACCGCGAGCGTCCGCGCGACGACCGTGCGCCAGCCCGCGTCCTTCGTCAGCAGCTTCCACGCGAACGGCAGACCCGCCAGCAGCGGCGCCAGGGTCGTGAAACCGGTGGGGTGCGCGAAGAACCCGATACCCGCGACTCCCACGGCCGCGCCGAGCAACGCGAGCCGCTGCCGCTCGACCGCGGTCGTCACGGCCAGCAGCGTGAGCATGCCGCACATGGTGACGACGCCCTCGGGCCGCACACCCATGTCCAGCGGCAGCCACCACGCCAGGAACGCCGCACCCAGCACGACTCCGCTGAACTTGCCCGACACGTAACGACGTGCGGCGAACCACGTCACGAGTCCGAACAGCAGTGCCGGGATGCGCAGCACCACCGGGGCGAAGCCGAAAACCTGCCACTTGGCCAGGAAGTAGTAGAACCAGGAGAACGGCGTGAAGCCCTGGTTGAGGATCTGGTAGTAGTTGCCGACGTAGCCCTCGAACGGCACGTTCTTGGCCATCGCGCTGTAGTAGCCGTCGTCGTCGGACATCGGCGCCAGGAACACCCAGAGCACCATGATCGCGGGCACGACGAGGTCGACTGGACTCAGCCGCAACCGGAACCGGCCCGGCTCGCGGTGCACGCGACGGTCCAGCAGCACGAGACAGGCGAAGGCGGTCGCCGCCGACAGCGCGAGCAGCACCATCAGCACGATCTTGAACGGTGTGGGACTCGTGCTGAACTGGTCGTCCACCCGGATCCGCGCGGACAGGTCGGGAGTGCTCAGGCTGGTGATCGAGGTCGCCAGCACGTGCACGTCCGGCATGGTCGCGGACCGGCCGATCTCCGTGCCGTCGCGCAGGATGCTCAGCCCGGCCCGGTCGCCGCGGATCTCGTACCCGCAGTTGCCGGGCGGCACCGGCTCGTTCAGCGCGGTGACACCGCTCACCAGCAGGCGACCGTTCTCCGCCTTCACCACGAGCCCCTGCGCCGGGTCCGACGGGTTGACGGTCGCGAACACGACACCACCGGCGGCCTGCGCGGTGCGCACGGTCGAACAGCCGAAGCGCACGTCCATCTCGAATGGACGGTAGGCGCTGAGCGCGAGCATCGAGGACCGCGGCGCGGACGCGTCCGCCGGCCAGTTGACCGTCGGATCGTTGATCGTCACGGGCGCGAGCGGCATGAGCGCCGACAACAGCACGGTGAGCGCGCCGGACACGACAGCGACGGCGAGCAGCCGTCTGGTCTTCGGCACAGGCCCGGCGGTCGTGGCGGGCGCTTCGGGGGCGAGCGGAATCGTTTGTGTCGTCACGCGCCGTTGCCTTAGGGGTGGGGTAGGTGAGGCGTCAGAAGCTAGCCACCGCCCGTTACACGAAGAGCCCGAGCGCACCGCGCTTTGCTACGTTCGCGTTGCCAAACCCCGGATTTGTGTTTCGGGCGGGAAAACCGCCAAGTCGTGGCGGATATCGTGCCGCCCATGGTCCGTGCGCTCAGCTTCGTCGGGGTGTGCGTCGTCCTGTCCGGACTTCTGATCAACACCTACCTCGCGGTTGTCGCACACAACGTCTCACCCGCGGAGTACAGCGACTTCGGCGCTTTCTGGTCGATCGCGCTGCTCGTCGGGTTCGGTGCTTTTCTTCCGGTGGAACAGGAACTGGCACGCCTCGGTCCTCGCGCGCTGCGTTCGGCCGCCGTGGTCGCGCTCGCCATGGCGGTCGTCGAGTGCGGGTTGGCGGTGTTCGTGTCCCCGGCCGTCGTGGTGCTGTGCTTCCTGTCCGCGGGGCAGTTCCTGGTGCGGGGTGTGCTGATCGGCAGCGGGAGGCTGGCGTGGCACGGCGGCCTGCTGGTCGTCGACACCACCTTGCGCGTGGTGTTCGCGCTGCTCGCCGGATGGCTCGGAGCCACCACGAGCGCACAGTTCGAGTGGACGCTCGTGGCAGCGGTCGCGGTCGCCCACCTGCCGGTGCTGGCCGGCCTCTGGTGGCAGGGAGAGAGTGAGGTGCCCGTGCGCGACGTCGCGCGCGCGGTAGCACCGTTGCTCGTCGGATCTGTGTGTGCGCAGCTGCTGCTCAACGGCATTCCGGTGCTGGTGACCGCAGTCGCCGCTCCGGACGAACGTGCCAGAGCCGGCGTGTTCCTCGCCGCCTTCCTCCTCGCCAGGGTCCCGCTCTTCGTCGCGGTCCCGCTGCAGACGGCGCTGTTGCCGGTGATCACCGGCAAGCCGGGGCGCGCTGTCGTGACACGTCTGGCCGCCGCGCTCGCGCTCATCGGTGCCGCGGGCGTCGGACTGGCGTTCACGATCGGCCCGTGGCTGGTGCGACTCGTGTTCGGCCCTCTCTACGTCGTGTCCTCCGTGGACCTGGCGCTGGTCGTGCTCGGCGTCGTCACCCACCTCGGGTTGATCGTCACGACACAGGCGCTGGTGGCGAGCGCGTTGCACAGCCGGGTCGCGTGGAGCTGGCTCGCGGGCGTTCTGGTCGCGGCCGTGACGTTCGTGCTCATCCCGGATCTGTTGCTCCGCGCGGAGATCGCGTTCCTCGCCGGATCACTCGCCGGTTGGCTGACCGGCCTCCGGCTGCTCATTTCCCCACGACTGGAGAGCGAACTGTGCTCGACGACCTCGTCATCGCCCTGACCTACTACTCGCCGTACGTGTCGGGCCTGACCAACTTCGCGCGGGACGTCGCGGAGGGGCTCGCCGAACGCGGAAAACGCGTCCGCGTCGTCACCACCCGGCACGACCCGATGCTGCCGCACGAGGAGACGATCAACGGTGTGCGGGTGAGCCGCGCACCGGTGCTCGCCCGGTTCGGCAAGGGCGTGATCAGCCCGGCGTTCGCCACGATGGTGCGTGAGGCCTCGGCGAACGCCCGCGTGCTCAACCTCCACCTGCCGATGCTGGAGGCCGGTCCGGTCGCGGCACTCGCGAAGTGCCCGGTCGTCGTGACCTACCACTGCGACGTCAGCCTGCCGCCGGGCCTGGTGAACTCGGTGCAGGGCAAGGTGATCGACGCGTCCAGCCGGCTGGCGATGCGCCGCGCGGCGGCCGTCGCGGTGACGAGCGAGGACTACGCGCGGGAGAGCCGGCTGTGGCCGTCGATCCAGCCGCACATGGCCGCCGTGCCGCCGCCCTGCCGCCCGGTCCCGGAAGGCGCACCGCGGTTCCGCGACGGCGACGGCCTGCACGTCGGGTTCCTCGGCCGGATCGTGGAGGAGAAGGGCGTCGAGCACCTGGTCGACGGTTTCCGCGCGTTGAACGACCCGTCCGCGCGGCTGCTGATCGGTGGCGACTTCGGCAACGTCGCGGGCGGCAGTGTCATCGCCCGCGTGCGGGAGCACATCGACGGCGACCCGCGGATCAAGCTCCTCGGGTTCGTGCCCGACGAGGACCTCGCCGACTTCTACGCCTCCATGGACGTGTTCGCGCTCCCCTCGGTGAACGCCTTCGAAGCGTTCGGCATCGTGCAGGTCGTCGCCATGCTGGCGGGGGTGCCGGTGCTGGCGAGCGACCTGCCCGGCGTGCGCATCCCGGTGCGGGAAACCGGTTTCGGGCTCATCGTCCCTCCCGGCGACGCGGCCGCGATCACCGCCGGGCTGCGGTCGTTGCGCGACGAGCCGCCGGTCTCCGACGGCACGGCGGCGGCGAAGTTCAGCGTCCCGGCCGTGCTCGACGCCTTCGAAGCGCTCTTCGAGAAACACGCGCGGTAAGTCGGTGGACACGTCCGGGACGATCGGCACGTGATATCACTGGATCAGGTGCTGGTCGTCGACGTGGAGTCGACCTGCTGGGAAGGACCGCCGCCGCCCGGCCAGGTCTCGGAGATCATCGAGATCGGGATCTGCCCGCTGGAGGTGGGCACCGGGGTGCGGGGCGAGCGGCGCAGTGTGCTGGTGCGGCCCGCGCGCTCCGCCGTCAGTGCGTTCTGCACCCGGCTGACGACGCTGACGCAGTCCGACGTCGACGGCGGGATCTCGTTCGCCGAGGCGTGTTCGTTGCTGCGCAGGGAGTTCCGGTCGGATCGCCGGGTGTGGGCCTCGTACGGCGACTACGACCGCAAGATGTTCGAACGGCAATGTGCGGCGGTTGGCGTGGGCTATCCGTTCGGGCCCAGGCACGTCAACGTGAAGACGCTTTTCGCTCTGTCGCACGCGTTGCCGCGAGAGGTCGGGATGGCCGAGGCCCTGCGCATCGCCGGGCACGAGCTCGACGGCACCCATCACCGCGGGCACGACGACGCCTACAACATCGCGGGTCTGCTGGCTGAGCTGATTTCACCTGTTCGGAGTCCCTCCACGCCGTGATCGCGAACCAGAACGGCCAGCCGGCGGACGCCACGGTCGCGGCGCCCGCCTGGGCTTGTTCAGAAGGTGATGACGTCGGCCGTGTCCGGGTTCGTCTTGCCCGCCAGCACGGACTGCCACACCTCGACCAGCTCGTCCGGGCCGTGGTGGTGCTTGATGGCGACCCAGTCGCGCGCCTGAGCGGTGAAGGCGCTCCAGGCCGTGCCGAAGCGCTCCGCGAAGCCCTCGGGGCCCCAGTCGGCGGTGCGCTTGCGGAGTTGCTCCGGGGCGAAGAAGAACCGTGAGCGCGGGTCCGCCGACGACTTCTGCCCGGTGAGGCCGATGGAGATGGCCTTGACCAGTGACGGGCCGAGGCGGTCGTGCAGGGCTGAGCGGACGTCCGCGGAGCCGCTGAAGTCGAGGTAGACGGAAGGCTCGACGTCGACCTGCGCGTCGTAGGGGAGCACGGTGTCGTAGAGGCCGAGACTTTCGGTGAACTCGACGTTGCGCGGTGAGGTCAGGCCTACCAGGCGCACGCCGGAGGCTCGGAGGCACTGGGCGGTGCCGAAGGCGGTCTTGCTGGAGGCGGAGGAGATCACGACCGTGCGGGCGCCGTGGAAGTCGTTGTCCGTCAGCTGGTCGGCGAGCAGGAACGACGTCATGAACAGCGGCCGGTACAGCACCTGGAGATCTTCCGACTCCGGGTCGGTGGCGATCAGGTAGCTGTTGTAGACGGCCGGGAGCTCCGCGCGGTGGTCGACGGTGTCCACGAAGCCGGAAGAGGTCAACTTGGCGCGCACGACCAGGTGGCTCGACATCGGCAGGTAGCCGTAGACGCGGGTGCCGGGCGGGATGGCGTCCAAAGTGGAGCCGACCACGTCGGCGAAGCCCCACAACGGGATGACGCCGCGGCCTTCGGCGGGCACCGGGAAGAAGTTCCAGTAGCCGATGCGGTCGCCGACCACGCCGTAGGTGACGTTGTTGGCGGTGAGGCCCACGTGGCCGGTGCGCAGGAGGACCTCGCAGTCACCCAGCTCCGGGGAGAGTTCGTCGTGCAGGACTTCGGTCTTGGTGAGGTCGTCGCGGTCGACGACAACGGTCCAGCGACTGATCATTGCCAGGATTCTCCTAGGTCGGGAGGTACGCTCCGGTCGTGACCGTGCCTGAAAGACTGATCGACGCCGCCACCACCCTGTTCGCGGACAAGGGCTACGAGCGGGTCGCCGTGCAGGAGATCGTGGAACGCGCCGGCGTCACCAAGGGCGCGATGTACCACTACTTCGGGTCGAAGGACGACCTGCTGCACGAGATCTACGGGCGGTTGCTGCGCATGCAGACCGAACGGCTGGAGAAGATCGCTTCGGGTGACGGGCCGATCGCCGACCGGCTGCGCGAGGCGGCCATCGACGTGATCATCACGAGCGTCGACAACTACGACGCCGCCAGGGTGTTCTTCCGCTCGATCGACCACCTCTCGGCCGAGAAGCAGAAGGAGGTGCGGGCGCAACGGCGGCGCTACCACGAGAAGTTCCGCGGCCTGGTCGAGGAGGGCCAGCGGGAGGGGACTTTCCGCGCCGAGGTGCCCGCGGACCTCGCCACGCACTACTTCTTCGGCTCACTGCACCACCTCGGCACGTGGTACCGCCCGGACGGGGAGATCCCGGCCGGGCGGCTGGCGGAGCACTTCGCGGATCTGCTGATCCACAGCCTCACCTAAGGCACGATCACGCTGACGATCTCGGCGACGCACGCGGGCTTCTCGGTGCCCTCGATCTCGACGACGACCTTGGTCACGAGCTGCTTGCCCAGTGCGATGTCCGAGACGTCCAGCAGCTCGACACCGGCCCGCACGCGCGCGCCGACGAGCACCGGCTGCGGGAAGCGGACCTTGTTGCTGCCGTAGTTCACGCCCATCTTGATGTTCTTGACGGTGTAGATGTCGCGCACCAGGAACGGCACCAGCGACAGCGTCAGGTAGCCGTGCGCGACGGGGCCGCCGAACGGGCCCTTCTTCGCCTTCTCGACGTCGATGTGGATCCACTGGTGGTCCAGCGTCGCGTCGGCGAACAGGTTGACCTGGTCCTGCGTGATCTCGTGCCACTCGCCGAAACCGAGGTGCTCGCCCTTCGCGGCGACCAGCTCGTCGATGTTCTCGAACGTGCGCATCAGGGCCTCAGTCCTTCGGTCCGCCGGCGACGTAGATGACCTGGCCGGACACGAAACCCGCGCCCTCGCTCACGAGGAACGACGCGGTGTGCGCGATGTCCTCGGGCTGACCGACGCGCGCGACCGGGATCGTCTGCGCGGCACCGTTGACGAGGTCCTCGAACGAGATCTTCATGCGCTCGGCGGTCGCCTTGGTCATCTCGGTGGCGATGAAGCCGGGCGCGATCGCGTTGACCGTGACGCCGAACTTGCCGAGCTCGATCGCGAGCGTCTTGGTGAAGCCCTGCAGACCGGCCTTGGCGGCGGAGTAGTTCGCCTGGCCGCGGTTGCCGAGCGCGCTCGTCGAGCTGAGGTTGACGATGCGGCCGAAGCCTTCCTTCGTCTGGTAGGCCTGCACGGCCTTGCTCATCAGGAACGCGCCGCGCAGGTGCACGTTCATGACCGTGTCCCAGTCGCTCGCGGTCATCTTGAACAGCAGGTTGTCGCGCAGCACACCGGCGTTGTTGATCAGCACGGTCGGCGCGCCGAGCTGCTCGGCGACCTTGGCCACCGCGGCGTTGACCTGCTCCTCGTCGGACACGTCGACCTTGAGACCGATGGCGCGCCCACCGCCCGCGACGATCTTGTCGGCGCCGTCGAGCACACCCTGCTCGTCGAGGTCGAGCAATGCGACGGCCAGGCCGTCCGCGGCGAGACGCTGCGCGACGGCGGCACCGATTCCGCGAGCCGCGCCGGTGACGATGGCAACCCTGTCGGCCACGGGTCCTCCTTCGTTGGGGGATGGTGAGCTAAGCAAGCGCTTAGTAACGTACCTATCAGTCCGCTTGACGTCCAGCGCCGTGCGGACGACCATACCGACTGGTCGGAATGTGCAACAGAGGAGGCAGGTGCCCGTGGAACTCACCGGCAAGGTCGCGCTCATCACCGGCGGCTCCAACGGCATCGGTGCCGCGTCCGCCCGGCGGCTGGCTTCGCTCGGTGCGCGCGTCGTGGTCGCCGACGTGGACGCCGGGCAGGGTGAACTCGTCGCCGACGAGGTCGGTGGCGTGTTCGTGCGCTGCGACGTCACCTCGCCCGCGGACTCCGCTGCCGCGATCGAGACGGCCGTGCGCGAGTTCGGTGGCCTGGACATCGCCTTCCTGAACGCCGGCATCGGCACCGGGTGCTCGTTGGGCGACGACTTCGACGTCGAGACGTATCGGCGTGCGATGGCCATCAACCTCGACGGGGTCGTCTACGGCGCGCACTACGCGTTGCCGGAGGTGCGGAAGCGTGGCGGGCAGATCATCGCCACCGCTTCGATGGCGGGCCTCATGCCCATGCCCGGCGATCCGATCTACGGTGCCAACAAGGCGGCCGTCGTCGCTCTCGTCCGTGCGCTCGCCGGCGCGTACCCGGACGTGCGCGTGAACGCGCTGTGCCCCGCGTTCGCCGACACCAACATCATCACGCCGCTGCGGTCGACGCTGGAGGACATCGGCATGCCGATCCTGCCGGTGTCCACCGTGGTGGACGCGTTCATGTCCATTGTGGAGGGTTCGGGCACCGGTGAGGCCTGGTTCGTGCAGTCCGGGCGCGCGTCGGAGCCGTTCGGGTTCCGCAACCCGCCCGGGCCTCGCGCGGCCGACGGCTCGCGCCTCGAAGCCGCCCGCAAGGACCCCATCTCGATCGCGCTCAAGGAGAGCTGACGTGCGTGCCATTCAGATCACCGAGTTCGGCGGGCCCGAGGTGCTCCAGCAGGTGGAGCTGCCCGACCCGGTGCCGGGTGACGGTGAGGTGCTGATCAACGTTTCGCGGGCCGGGCTGAACTACGCGGACACGCACCAGGCGGAGAACTCCTACCTCGCCCGGATGACCCTGCCGCTGGTGCCCGGCGGTGAGGTCGTCGGCACCACTGTGGACGGCCGGCGCGTGGTAGCGCTGACCAAGAACTCCGGTGGCTACGCGGAGAAGGCCGTCGCGCCCGCGCTGACGACCTTCGACGTGCCGGACGGGGTGGACGACCTGACGGCGTTGTCGTTGATCGTGCAGGGGGCCACCGCCTGGTTGCTGCTGCGGAAGTCGACTCACATGGAGCCCGGTGAGTCGGTTGTCGTGCACGCGGCCGCCGGCGGTGTCGGCACGATTGCCGTGCAGCTGGCCAAGCTGTGGGGAGCCGGTCGGGTCATCGCGACGGCTTCTTCCGACGACAAGCGGAAGCTGGCGCTGGATCTCGGGGCGGATGTCGCGATCGACTCGCGTGCCGACGACATGACCGCGGCGTTGATCGAGGCCAACGACGGGCGCCGGGTTGATGTTGTGCTGGACATGACTGGGGGTGCTACCACTGATCAGTCGTTGGTGGCGTTGGCTCCGTTCGGTCGGCTTGCGTTTTATGGGATGGCCTCGCGGGAAAGGCCGAAGCCGGTCGACCTCGGAGCGTTGCTCGTGCACTCCACGACCGTTGCGGGTATGTGGCTGCCGCACGCCCTGAAGGTTCGGGACTCCGAGCACGGGACTCTTGCTCACCGGGCGATGGCCGAGCTGTTCCGGCTCGTCGTCGACGGCAAGCTCAAGGCGATCCCGGGCGGCGAGTACGGCATGGGCGAGATCCGCCAGGCCCACGAGGACCTGCGCTCCCGCAAAACCGCCGGCAAACTCCTGCTGAACCCGTCCCGCTAGCCGTTCCGGACGGAACGCGGGGGCCCCGCGTTCCCCGGAAGGAAACGCGGGGCCCCCGCGTTACTTCCAGCATGCGGAAAAGGGGCGGCTCGCGTTGTGCGGGCCGCCCCTTTCGCGTGCGTGGTTACTCGGAGAGTTCGGCGAGCTGGGCCTTCACCCTGGCCAGCTCGGCCTCCAGCTCCTCCATGCGGGTGCGGTGCTGGTCGCGCGCCGCCTCGAGCACCGTCTCGATGCCCTCCGCGATGTCGGCGTGCAGTTCCTTGGCCGCCTTGGCGACGGCGATGGCCGGGATGACCAGGCCCGACACGACTCGCTGCGTGCCGTGGACCAGGTCGGCCTGCCATTCGCCCTCGGCGGTGCCGGTCACCGTGAGCGTGAGCTCGACGGTGCGGGTCTTCTTCGCCGTGCTCTTGGGACGGCCGGCCTTGGGCTTCTCGGCCTTCGGGGCCTCGGCCTTGGCAGCCTCGACCGGCTTCGCGGCCTCGGGGGCCGGCGCCGGAGTCTCCTCCACGACGGTCTCCTCGACTGCCTGCACCTCGGTGAGCGTGTCCGACACGATCAGGTTTCCTCTCTGCGCAACGACGTGACCCCGCGCACAATCCTAGAACACGTGTTCGATCGAACGGCAATGGGGTCGACGCAGAGCCTAGTCAGTACGGCGGGAGCTGCACGCGCCACTGCCGTTCGACGTCCAGCACGCCGGGCACGGAGAGCAGGGACGGGATGGCTCTGACCTCCACGGTGCCGGTGACCACGCCCAGGGCCTCCAGGACCGTGTCGACGACGAGGCCGGCCTCCCGCAGGTAGTCGAGGACCTTCGGGAGGCTGCCCTCCTTCACGGAGACCATCACCTGGTCCACCGATGTCGTCATGGCGCCTGGACGAGCCCGCCGCCGACGTCGGTGGACGGCAGCTGCAGTCGCAGCGCGGACAGGGCGAGGCGTGCCCACAGCTCGAAGCCCCTGGCGCCGGTCTTCTCGGCGATCAGGACCGCCACACCGGCCGCGTGCGGGGTGGCCATGGACGTGCCGCGCAGGCGGGCGTACTTCTCCGGCAGCTTGAACGACGAGTAGACGTCCACGCCGGGGCCCGCCACGTCGACCTGGCCGATCCGGTCCGCCGAGCCGGACGAGAAGAACGCGATCGCGCGGTTCACGTCGATGGCGGCCACCGCGATGATGCTGGGGCAGCGGGCCGGGTGGCCCACCGGCGCGATCTTCGCCGGACGGGACGAGGCGTTGCCCGCCGCCGCGATGATCAGGGTGCCCTTGGCCATGGCGCGCTGGGCGACGGTCTCGTAGATCTGCGAGTACGGGGTGTTCACCGGGACGTCGGCGCCCAGCGACATCGAGATGACCGCGCAGCCGTTGCTGACCGCCCAGTCGATGCCCGCGAGGATGCCGCCGTCGGAGCCGGAGCCCGCGTTGGACAGGACCTTGCCCGCGTAGATCTCCGCCTCGTAGGCGATGCCGTAGCCGGGGGCCGTGGCGGGCTTGCGCGGGCCCGCGGACGTGCCGATGCAGTGCGTGCCGTGGCCGTGGCCGTCCTGGACGTCCTCGCCGGCGATGAACGACTTCGTGGTGATGGTGCGGCCCGCGAAGTCCGGGTGGTTCTGCTCGAAGCCGGTGTCCAGCACGGCGATCCGGACGCCCTTGCCGGTCGCCGTGCTGACGTCCGCGCCGACCGCCTGCAGGCCCCAGGTCAGCACGGACTCGTCGGCCTGCCCCACCGGATCCTCCGCCGGTGCGGCGTCGAACAGGTGCACGACGCGTTCCGGTTCGACGATCAGCACCGGTCCAGGGCGCTCGGCGGCGCCGTTCAGCTCGGCCAGCAGGTTCGGGTCCGCGGACACCACCGCGACACCGAGCTGGGGGAACACCTGCACGGTGTTCGGGTCCAGGTCACCGCTGTTCGGGTCGAACCCGGCGATCGCGCCGAGCTCGGCCACCCCCTCCTCGACGGCGTCCTGCTGCAACAGCACCAGGAACCGGCCGGTGGTCTCCACTTCCGCGGGTTCGGTCATGACGTTCTCGCCCCACTCTCCGTCTAGCTCTACTAGAGAAAGTCGTCAGTTCGGGGCACTTGTTTCAGGCCGTTTGCCTTCTTCGCTGAAAGAATTCCCCGATCGGCTCAACGTACTTGGCCGCGATCGGGCCCAGGATCGCCATCAGCAGCACGTACGCGGTCGCCAGGGCGGCCAGCTGGTCGTCCACCTGGCCGGACGCCACGGCGAGGCCCGCGATGACGATGGAGAACTCGCCACGCGCCACGAGGGCCACGCCCGCACGCATGCGGCCCATCTTGCCGATGCCCTGCCGTCTGGCCGCCCACCAGCCCGTGACGACCTTGGTCAGCGTGGTGACGGCGGCGAGCGCCACGGCGATTCCCAGAACGGGTGGAATCGAGCGGGGGTCGGTGTTGAGTCCGAACACGACGAAGAACATCGCCGCGAACAGGTCGCGCAACGGTTCCAGCAGGCGCGTCGCGTTCTCGGCGGTCGAGCCGGAGATCGCGATGCCGAGCAGGAACGCGCCGACCGCCGCCGACACCTGCAGCTGCGAGGCGAGACCCGCGACCAGCAAAGCGGAGCCGAGGAGCTTGAGCAGGAACACCTCGTGATCCGGACTGTCCACAATGGCCGAGATGAACCGGCCGTACTTCAACGCCACCACCAGGACCGCGGTGATCGCGAGCAGCGAGATGCCGACCGAGGTGAGCCCGCCGAGGAAGCTCACGCCCGACAGCACGGCCGTGAGCACCGGCAGGTACACGGCCATCGCCAGGTCCTCGAACACCAGCACGGACAGCACGACCGGCGTCTCGCGGTTGCCGAGGCGTCCCAGGTCGCCGAGCACCTTCGCGACGATGCCGGACGACGAGATGTAGGTGACGCCCGCCATCGCGAGCGCGGCCACCGGGCCCCAGCCCAGCAGCAGCGCGGCGATCGCGCCCGGCGCCGCGTTCAGCACCAGGTCGAGCACGCCCGCCATCCACGAGCGCTTCAGGCCCGTGGTGAGCTCCGACGCCGAGTACTCCAGCCCGAGCAGGAGGAGCAGCAGCACCACGCCGATCTCGCTGGCGATGTGCGTGAACTCCTGGATGCCGTGTAAAGGAACTAACCCTCCGACGCCGAAGGCGAGACCGCCGACGAGGTAGAGCGGGATCGGCGAGATGCCCATCCTCCAGGCGACGCGACCGAGCAGACCGAGGCCGAAGAACACCGCGCCGAGCTGGATCATGGCGATAGTCGTCTCGTGCACTGTGCTTAACCGCCGTGGAGGATCTCAGCGGCGGCGTCGAGGCCCTCCGCGGTACCGACGACGACCGCCAGGTCGCCGTTGTCGAAGAGGAAGTCGGGGCCGGGCGACGGATGCGCGTTGCCCGAGCGCACGACGGCCACGATGGACGCACCCGTCCTCGTGCGCAGAGCGGTCTCACCGAGCGTGCGGTTCGCGAACGCCGTCACCGGCAGCTGACGCGTGGTGATGCCGGTGATGTCGCGGTGCTCCTCGCGCAGGTGGGCGACCAGCTGCGGCGCGCCGAGCAGGCCCGCGAGCGTGTTCGCCTCTTCCGGTGAGAGGGGTATGGAGGCGGCGCAGGAGTCCGGATCGCTCGCTTTGGAGAGGATCAGCTCGAACCGGCCGTCCCGGTAGGTGATCACACCGATCCGGCGCCCGGCGCGGATCATGAAGTCCTGGCGCGTCCCGATTCCCGGCAAAGGCGTGATCTCGACGTTCACACCGATCATGATACGTGGATGTCTCTACGAGTACGCCCAGTGAGACGCGGGTGGGTGGTGCGCGAACGCGTCCCCGGTCCCGACGTCGACGAGTTCGCCGAGCCGGGCCAGGTGATCGGGGCGCTCGCCGGAGCACCGCACGGCACGCTGCTGGCCGTCCAGCACCCCCACCGCACGCCGGCGGCCCTGGCGGCGGGCACGGGCCTGCTCGACGCGCTGCCGCACGCCCGTGCCGAACTGGCCGCGCTGGTGCGGCGGGCGTACCGCGAGGTGACCGACGTCGTCGCGCCGTACCGGGTGGACGGACCGGACGGCACGGCGTGCGGGCTGCTGTGCCTCGTCGACCCGGACGCCATCGCGCACACCGAGGACGTCTACCCGGACGTCGTCGCCGAACGCGGCCAGGTGCTCGCCTCGCTCGGCATCGCCACGAGCGCCGCGATGCTCGTCCCGATCACGCCCCACGACGGGCTGACGTCGCTGGTGCTCGGGATGACCGGCGAACCCGCGGTGTCCCTTGTGGACTCCGGTGGGCGCAGGCACTGGGTGTGGCTGGTCGGGCCGGGGGAGCTGCAGGACGCGTTCCTGGAGGCGGCGGGCGCGCATCCGCTGCTCGTGGCGGACGGCAACCACCGGGTGGCGGCGGCGCGGTCGGCCGGGCTGTCCGGGTTGCTGGCGCTGGTGACGTCCGGGCCGGGGCTGAGGGTCGGGCCGATCCACCGGGCGATCGCGGGCACCGGGCTGGTCGCGTCCGACCTGGTGACGGCGTGGGAACGGGTCGGACTGGCGGTGTCGTCGTTGCCCTACGTCGTCGATCCGGAGCCCGGCGTGGTCGTGGTTCGGTGTCCCGACGAGGTGCTGCGCGTCGAACTGCCTGCGGGACAAGGGATCGACCACGCCGTGGTGGAGTCGTTGCTGCTGGACGCGGCACTCGGCCTGGATCCCGAAAGCCCTTCCGTGCGGCCGGTTGTGGACCCTTCGGTCGAGGCGGAGGCGGTGCTGCTCATCGCGCCGGTGCCGCTCGCGGAAGTGCTGGCCGGCACCAAGATGCCGCGCAAGAGCACGTATTTCACACCCAAGCCGCGCAGCGGGCTGCTGCTCGCGGACGTCCGCCCGTAGGGCCCTGCCGAGCGCCTCGGCGTGCTCCGGCCGGCGAGTCTCGTGGCGACGGCAGGGGCCGCCGAATCTGCGTTGGAGAGCCCTCCGGCACTGGCGGTCGCCGGCCTTCTGACGTTTCATGACGAAGGGACGCGGTTGTACTCGCTGCGGTGCGCGGCCTGCTGTCTCCCGACTCGTGAGGCGCACAGATGGAACCCGAACCTGGCCTGCTGCAGGTGCGCCGGCGGGGCGCGGTGGTGGCGCTCGCCGGTGAGGTCGACCTGACCACCAGCGACCTGCTGCGGTCCGAGCTGGCTCTGGCCTGCGCGTTCGGGGACGGCGAGGGGGATGTCGTGATCGACTTCACCGATCTGACGTTCATCGGGTCGAGTGGCCTGCACGTGCTGATCGAGGCCGCGACGAAGCTGGGGGAGCGGCGGCTGGTGCTGCTCGGCGGCGGGTGGGCGGTCTACGTCGTGAACCTGCTCGGTCTCACCCTGCGGTATCCCAACCTCGTGGTCGGCGAATGAGGCTTCCTCAAAACTGACTGACGCGTTAGTTTTCGCTTGCCGCGGGTTGCTGGGTGTCCCACCGAATGATGGGACGTTCATGCGCACACCTGTGCTCTTGGTGCTCGCTCTGGCCTTTCTGGGGCCACCCGCGGTGGCTTCCGCCGCTCCCGCACCCGCCGATCGGGTCATCACGCTGGTCACCGGCGACGAGGTGGTGCTCACCGGGTCCTCACGGGTCGCGGTGCGGCCCGGTCCCGGGCGGTCGGACGTGAGTTTCCTGCAACAGCAGGGGACCCCGGACATCACGGTCGTGCCGTCCGACGCGGCGCCGCTGCTGCGGGACAGGCGGTTGGACCCGAGGTTGTTCGACATCTCCGAGCTGGCACGGCAGGGGTACGCCGGTCGGCCGTTGCCGCTGATCGTGTCCGGCCTGCCGGGGGTGCGGACGTTGTCGTCGCTGAACGCGGCGGCCGTGCCGGCCTCGGCCGAGGTGTGGCGGGCGGCGGTGACCGGGGCGGCGCGGGTGTGGCTGGACGGGCGGGCCCGCGTCGTGCTGGACCAGAGCGCGCGTCAGATCGGGGCGCCCGCGGCGTGGGACGCGGGGATCACCGGCAAGGGCGTGACGATCGCGGACCTCGACGGCGGCTGGGATCCGGGCCACCCGGACCTCGGCGCGGTGGCCGAGACACGCGACTTCACCGCAACGGGGATCCGCGACGGCTACGGGCACGGCACGCACACGGCGTCGATCATCGCGGGCCGGGGCGCCAAGTACCGCGGTGTGGCGCCGGACGCGCGGTTGCTGGTGGGCAAGGTGTGCACGGACGACGGCAGCTGTCCCGAGTCGGCGATCATCGCCGGGATGGAGTGGGCGGCCGCGTCCGGTGCCACCGCGGTGAACCTGTCGCTGGGCGGCGCTGCCACCGACGGTACGGATCCGATGTCGTTGGCAGTCAACGCTTTGACGGCGCAGTACGGGACGTTGTTCGTCGTTGCGGCGGGCAACTCGGGCGTGCCGGGGTCTGTCGGTGCGCCAGGTGCGGCCGACGCGGCGTTGACGGTGGGGTCGGTGACCAAACAGGACTCGTTGAGCCCGTTCTCCTCTCGCGGGCCGCGTGTGGGGGACTACGCCGTGAAGCCGGACATCGCGGCACCGGGGTCGTCGATCGTGGCCGCGAGGGCTGCCGGAACGTCGATGGGCACGCCGGTGGACGCGCTGTACACGTCGGCCTCCGGGACTTCGACGGCGACGCCGCACGTGACGGGTGCGGCGGCGTTGCTGAAGCAGGCACATCCGTCCTGGCGTGCCGCGGAGTTGAAGTCCGCGTTGATGGCTTCCTCTCTTGAGCTGGGTCTCTCGGTGTACGAGCAGGGAGCCGGGCGGCTGGACGTGGCGCGTGCCCTGGGGCAGACCGTGACCTCCTCGCCCGCGTCGCTGTCGTTTCCGCACGTGGCTTGGCCGCACACCGGGACCTCGACGCGGACGGTCACCTACTCGAACGCCGGTGCCGCGCCGGTTTCGTTGGCGGTGAGGGCACCTGCGGGGCCGTTCTCGGTGAGCTCTTCGGTCGTGGAGGTGCCGGCCGGTGGCACGGCTTCCGTTGACGTGACGCTGACTCCTGGTGCTTCGGGCGGGGAGTTCGGTGGTTCGTTGGTCGCGTCTGGTCCGGGTGTTGTTGTTCGGACGCCGGTGGGCGCGGTGGTCGAGGACGAGAAGTACACGCTGTCGTTGGACGTCGTGGGGCGGGACGGTGCCGATCCGTGGTTCGCGAGCGTGCAGGTCATCGACGTGGCCACCGGTGTCTCGCACGGGTACTTCTTCACCGATGGCGCTCATGGGTCCGTGCGCGTGCCCAAGGGACGTTACGACGTGCACGCGATGGTGTTCGGGTACAAGCGGGACACGACCTTGATGTCGTTGCCTGAGGTCGTCGTCGGTGGCGACACCACGGTGCGGTTCGACGCGCGGTCGGCGTCTTCGTTGCTGCCCGGGGTGGACCGGCCGGGCGCGAAGGCGGGGATGTTCTTCCTGGCGTTGTACTCGGGCAACGCCACGAAGTCGACCGGCATCGGCCTGGTCTCATCAGTCGGTGGGGACACGTTCGCGGCTCCGACGCCCCGGGTTTCCGGACGTGTTTTCCGGTTCTGGTACCAGCCGGTGCTGGTGGCTTCCGATGCCGTGTACAACCTGGTGTTCGTGCGGGACGGGGCGATTCCGGATCCGGCCTCGCTGGTGGCGCACGATTCGTCGTTGGCACGGATACGTGCGACTTATCAATCGCAGGGTGGTGCACCCGCCGTGGGCGTTCGTGGCGGTTATGGCTACTACAAGGGGTGGGCGCCCAACGTGACTGTGTTGCTGGACATGCCCGTGCCCACCACGCGGACCGAGTTCTACGCGCCGGGACCGGACGTCGAGTGGGACAGCACGTTCGGGTTCCGCGGTGGCGGCTGGGGCGAGTACCAGCGTTCGCCCAAACGCGCATACTCGGCGCGCGCGTACACGGTGGTGTGGAACAGGTCTCCGCTCGGGCCGTCGCTGGGGTCCTATGCGGACGGTTGGGGTCTCTCGCGGACCGGTGATGTGCTGAACGCCTCGATCCCGTTGTTCTCCACCGCGGGCGACTGGGCGTACACCGAATCGTGGGGCTCCTACGCGAACGCCTCGACCACGTTGTCGTTGGACGGCAAGGAGACCGCCCGTTCGCCATATCCCGGCTGGATCGCCACTCCCGTGCCCGGCGCCGGCCGCTACACGCTCTCGACGGAGACGGACCGGCCCGCGCCCTACTCGGCGTTCGGCACGCACGCCTCGGCTTCGTGGACGTTCAACTCGCCCGGCACCACCGCCGAACGGACCGCGCTGCCGCTGCTGGCGGTCCGCGCGTCGGGCCGGACGGACAGCGAGGGGCTCGCCCCGTCCGGCCGCCTGTTCCCGCTCGAACTCAAGGTGGACAAGCAGAAGGGCGCCGTATACGGACGCGTGGGTGTGCCACGCGTCGAAGTTTCTTACGACGACGGCAAAACGTGGGAACGCGCTCTCGTGGTGGGCAACCACGCGCTGTTGTGTCACCCGCGCGGCAAGGCGTTCGTATCACTGCGTATGTCGGTGTCGGACTCTCTCGGCAACTCAGCAACGCACACGGTGCTACGGGCGTACGAGGTCGTACCGCGCTAGGGTCGGGCATATGGCGGTACGAGCAATCAGGGGAGCCACGCAGATCGACGCGGACTCGCGCGACCTGCTGCTGGAGGCCACGGCCGAGCTGGTGCGCGAGGTCCTGTCCCGCAACAGCCTGACCAGCGACGACCTGATCAGCGTCGTGCTCACCGCCACACCCGACCTGACGTCCGAGTTCCCCGCCTACGCCGCACGCCTGGCGGGGCTCTCGGACGTGCCGCTGCTGTCCGCGACCGAGATCGCGGTGCCGGGCTCGATGCCGCGCGTGATCAGGCTGCTGGCGCATGTGGAGACGGAGCTGCCGCGCGCGTCGGTCAAGCACGTCTACCTGCGCGGGGCGGCGGCGTTGCGGACCGACCTCAACCACTGACCCCGTGCTGATGGACGCGCCGGATTGAACCCGCGGGCACCAACGCGTTGAGGCCCGGTCGGTGGTGTTCGCGTGATGATCGCGGTGCGATTCTGGTGGAGAGGATGACGTGATCACCGGGCCACGTCAGCGAACCCTGCCGGGAAGGACGCGGTTGTGATCCGTCGCCTGCTGCTCGTCGCCGCCACAGTGTTCGGTGTCGTGGTCATGCCCGCCGGTCAGGCGCAGGCGATTCCAGCGTGCAAGAGCGGGTATGCGTGCCTGTACCAGTGGTGGGCGGACCGCGAGCACACGGTGTTCAACGGGTTCCGGTCGATCGACTGCCAGGGTGCTGTGGTCAGTTCGGGCCGCCTCTCCGGATTCCTGGAGTTCAACCAGGCGCGCTGCAGCGACGTCTGATCCGACGCACGACCGCGCCGACCCGCTCAAGACCAGGACTCACAAGGCCTGTTCCTCATGCGACGGTAGTGCGCCGGTCGTCAGGTAGCTGTCGATCGCGTCTGCGGCGCGCGGTGCGTTGTCCAACGCGCCGTGTCCGTCCACAGGTGCGATCAGCACGTGGGAGCCAGCGATCCGTGCGCCGAGGTCGGTTGCCCACGCCGTCGGGTTGATGGGGTCGTCGGCCGTTGCCGTGATGAGCACCGGCGAGGCGGGAACGAGGTGGCCGGGCAGTCGTTCGGCCAGGCTCGGGCCGTCGGGCCAGCCGGTGCACGACATCAGCGCGTCCCAGTGCAGTGAGACGCCGCCGGTGTGCGGCGCCGCCGCACGGACCTGCTGTGCGAGCGTGGCCAGCTGAGCGGGATCGCTCGGGTGGTCGGCGCAAGTCTGCGCGTGGCCGGCCGTGTAGTCGGGTTCGGTGTAGGTCAGGGCGACGTACGGCGCGAGTTCGCCGGCGTCGCCGTCGCGCGCCACGACGAGCGCGTGTGCGATGCCGGGCCAGGCGACCGGATAGCCGAGCAGGAACTGACCGACGGCGATGCGCACCTCGTCGCCGGTGAGGCCGGGCACGCCGCGCGCCACGACCTCGTCGAGCACGGCCGGAACGTCCTGACCGGCCAGCGGACACGCGGGCGTGGCGGCGCACCAGGCGGCGAACCGGTCGAACGCGGCTTCCTCGGCGTGCGCCGCGTCGAGCACCCGTCGCGCGGCCGGCAGGAACGGGTCGACGGCGGTGTCCAACGCGATCCGGCCGGTGCGCTCCGGGTGGCGAGCGGCGTACACGACGCCCAACTCGGCGCCGGTCGCCTGGCCGAGGAAGTCCAACCGCGGCGCGCCGAGCGCCACGCGCACGGCGTCGAGGTCGTCGGCCTGCTCGACGAGGCCGGTGCGGGCGATCAGCGGGCCGGTGGCGGCGCGGCAGTGGAGGTACACCGAGACTCCGTGCAGGGTGGTGTCCAGCGGCGTGGCCGGTACCGCGGGGTCGTGCGCGGGTATCGGGCAGCGCACCGGCGTGCTCGCGCCGAGCCCGCGCGGGTCGACCAGGACGATGTCGTGCGTGCGGTGCGTTTGCGGCAACCGGGCCAGGTAGTTGTCGCCGTGCCGCAGGAAGAAGTCGATCTGGCTGCCGCCGTAGCCGTCGATCTCCTGCGAGTCGGCGAACACGGGGCCCTGCGAGGTGCCCGTGGCGGGGATCCGCAGCAGCGCGAGCGTCACGCCACGGGTCGAGAGGGTGGCGCACTCCGCGTGGTACTTCGCGGCCTGCGGTTGCGGGCAGGGCGCCCAGCCGATGCCCGGTGCGGCGGACACCGGCGCGGGCACCGCGGCGAGCACCAGCGCGACGACGGCGATCTTCCAGCGCATGACACCTCCATAATGTTTGACGATCAAACATTACACTGGTGGCATGCCCGACCGCGAGGCGCTGACCACCGCACTCGGCGCCGCCATGGCCGACCTGCAGGCCGCCATCGACGCCGACGACCAGGCCCTGGCCGACCACCTCGGTGTGCACCGCACCGACCTGCGCTGCCTGGATCTGGTGTTCCGGCACGGCCCGCTGCCCTCCGGCAAGCTGGCGCGAATGCTCGGGTTGACCCCCGGTTCGGTGACCGCGCTGGTCGACCGGCTGATCAAGGCCGACTACGTGCACAGGAGACCGGATCCGACGCACGGCAGGCGGGTGCTGATCGTGCCGACCGAGCGCGCCGTCCGGACCGTCACCGAACTGCTGCGGGAGCGGCTGGCCGAGGCGCACGCGGAACTCGAGGACTACAGCGACGCGGAACTCGACGCCATCGTCCGGTTCCTGCGCTCGGCGACCGATCGGCACGAACGCGCCGCGGCCCGCCTGCGCGGCGAGTTCTGACCGGACGCCGTCGGCCGGGGATGCGTCCGACACGAGCGGTGCTACTCGGGTTGAAGGAAACTGCTTGCGTCCGGCAACCAGGCGGCCGTCGAAGGCGGTCTCGGTGACCCTCAGATCAGGGTTCACGCGCGTCGAACTGCAAAAAGGAACATTGGTCGCAGCTCGGTGCACTTGACCGCGAATGAAGTGCACTGGCGTTGGTTGCGGCTGATCGGCACCGCCCCGAAACCGCTGTCGGTGATTCTCGTGATCGCGCCGGCGGGGGAGCAGTCGGGTGACCGGAGGCTCGGGCGGACCGTGATGCCGCGGGTGCGAGCGGCGCCGACCGGATCGAACAGGTGAAGGCAGAAGAGGCAGGCGTCTCCGGTGAACGCGGAACGAGACGACGAGATTCTTCGACAGCATCTGACGCAAGTGTGACCGGCGGCCGGCGACAGCGGGCGATCATTCCCGCGCACTCGATTCACCTGATCCTGGTTCGGCGGCCCGGAGTTGGTCTGCGGCGCGTGGTCGGCCTCCACGTCACGGGCTCGCGATCAGGGGATGTAACGAATCACCCGGTCGAGCGAAATAGTGCACGTGATTTGGCCGATCAGCCGGACAAGGGGTGCCAGAAGGCCCAGGGCGCCGCAGTCCTCATCTGAACAGCGACTTTCCGTCAGGACGGGGAAGAACCGGTCCGGAAGCCGGAATGTCCGGTTTGCGAAAAGCGCTCGTGCCCAAAAAGGTTCGCCATGCTTTGCAATCGTTCGTGCATCACGTGCCGATCACGATCCGGCCCTCTGCAGCAGAGACGGCGTCAACATCTCGACCCGCCCGGGCGACCCGAGTTCCGGACGCGGTGAACAGATTCAGAACCGCTATCGCCGCACGAATTCCCCCGTGTCACACCCGCACGCCGCCCACTTTCTCCGTCGTGGACGGTAATTGGCCGGAAGCCAGGCACGACCGAGTTTTTTCTGCCGCCGACAGCCCCCGAGGACTCGAGCAATGGCCGCACAGACATCCGTCAGCCGTCAGGCACCACGTTCGCCGATCGGACGGGCGCTGCTGACCCTGCCGGCCGCGGTGGTGGTCATCGGGGGTGTCTGCCTCTGGGCAACCGCCCGGACACCTGCCGCTGACGACCCGTTCGTCGTTGCCTTCAGCGTCACTGCAGCTGTCCTGCTGTGCATCGCCGTCGCGGTCGTGGCATACACGGCACAGGCAGCCGCACAGCTCCGCGTGCAGGTCGCGCGGATGCACGCCGACGCCGCTCGGCTCAACGACGACACGCTGTCGGCCGTGGTGAAGCGACTGCGCGACGGGGAATCGGTGGAGACCGTGCTCGCCGAGGTGCCGCAACCGGCCGATGCCGTCCACCAGCGCATCGTGCGGACGCTGGCGCACGAGATCGGCCGCAGTGAACGCCGGCGCACGGCCGCGATGTCGGCGTGCGCCAACGCTGCCGGCCGGGTTCAGGCGCTGACCACCAGCATGCTCGCGGACCTGCGCGACATGGAGAACCGTTACGCCGAGGACGTCCTGGGCGATCTGCTGAAGCTCGACCACACAACCGCACAGGCGAGCCGCCTCGCGGACAGCATCGCGGTCCTCACCGGTGCGCGCTCCGGCAGGCGCTGGACGAAGCCGATCGTGATGGAGAGCGTTCTGCGGGGAGCGGTCAGCCGCATCAGTGCCTACCAACGGGTGCGGATGCACTCGAACAGCACCGTCGCCGTCGCCGGGTACGCCGCCGAAGGCGTCATCCACGCACTCGCCGAGCTGATGGACAACGCCACCAGCTTCTCCCCTCCCTCCGACGAGGTGCACGTGTACGTGGAGGAAGTGCACGCCGGCGTCGTGGTCACCATCGAGGACGGGGGCCTGGCGATGAGCGCCGCCGCGTTGCGCCGCGCCGAGGAGACCGTCTCCGCCGGACCGCTCAACCTCACGACGCTGTCGGGCACCCGGCTCGGGCTCGCGGTGGTCGGCTGCCTGGCCCACAAGCACGGCCTGACCGTCTCCTTCCGGCCGTCCTCGCGCGGGGGCACCGGCGTGGTGGTGCTGATCCCCCGCCAGTTGATCACAGAGCCGCGCAACGGCGGCACCGGTCCGGTGATGCCGGCAGCCGAGCGCACACCCGAGCCCGCGCCACCCCGGGCGAGCGGTTCCTCCGGGGGAGCGCACGCGGCGCCGGAACCCGGTGATCCACCGGTCCTGCCCAAACGCCACCGCGGGCAGACGGCGATGACAGGTCTCCTGCCCGCTCCTGCTCCCCAACCGGGACCGGCACGCCCGCGCAGCGACATCGGCGACCGGTTCAGCGCGTTCCGGCAGACCAGCAGGAGCCAGCACCCCAGCCGTCACCTCACCCGCTCCCCAGAAGAGGAATCCAGATGACCACCACCAACCCCGGCCTCGACTGGTTGCTGGAGAACCTGCTGGCCCGGACGTCCGGCGCCCGGCACGCACTGGTGCTGTCCAGGGACGGCCTCAAGCTCTGCCACACCTCCGCGCTGACCGTCGACCGCGCCGACCAGCTCGCCGTGATCGCCTCGGGCATCCAGAGCCTCTCCTACGGTGCGTCCGTCGAGTTCGGCGACGGCAACGGCGGGGTGCGACAGTCGATGATCGAGTTCCACGGCGGGCTGTTGTTCATCGTCGAGGCAGGAGAAGGCGCGCATCTCGCCGTGGTGGCATCCGAAGCCGCCGACGTGGGTCTGGTCGGGCACAACATGAACGAGCTGGTCGAGCAACTCGGTGACCACCTGATCGCAGCGCCGCGAGAACAGGAACCGAGCCACAGACCATGATCAGGCGCCCGTTCGACGACGAGACCCCGGACCGGCTTTACGCCGTCACCGGAGGGCGCAGCCGCGCCCACGAGACGGCGTTCGACCTGGTCACCTTGATCATCAGCGAAGGCGCGCCCAGCCCGGGCATGCAGTCCGAGCACATCCGGATTCTGCGCATGTGCCATCGGCCGATGGCCGTCGTGGAGATCTCCGCGGCCCTGGGCCTTCCCGTCAGCGTCGTCAAGATCCTGCTGTGCGACCTGCTCGACACCGGCCGGGTCTCCGCCCGCCATCCCTCCGTCCGCTCTCACGCCGGCCCCCGGTCCCCGGAAGGTCGCTCTTCCTCGGAGAACCACGCCGGCGCGCAGCGGCTGCCCAACGTCGACTTGCTGAAGAAGGTGCTCGTTGGACTCCAGAAGCTCTGACCCGGCCGACTGCCCTCCGCTGGCCGGCACCGCCGCGGACGCGGTCAAGATCGTGATCGTCGGCGGGTTCGGGGTGGGCAAGACGACGATGGTCCGTTCCGTCAGCGAGATCCGTCCGCTGAGCACCGAGGAGACCATGACGCAGGCCGGTGCCGGGATCGACGACGTCGGCGCCGTGCGGGGCAAGACCAGCACCACGGTCGCCTTCGACTTCGGCCGGATCAGCCTCAACGACCAGCTGGTGCTGTACCTGTTCGGCGCTCCGGGCCAGGCGCGGTTCTGGTTCCTGTGGGACGGCCTGTTCGCCGGAACACTGGGTGCGGTCGTCCTGGTGGACACCCGGCGCCTGGACGACTCCTGGTACGCCATCGACCGGCTCGAACACCACGGGATGCCGTTCATCGTCGCCCGCAACAACTTCGAGCCGCCGGTCCACAGCCTGGAGCAGGTGCGGGACGCGCTGTCGCTGTCCGACGAGGTGCCGCTGATCGACTGCGACGCCCGGCGGCGTGACTCGAGCAAGTCCGTGCTGATCGCCCTGGTCAACCACCTCTACGCCCTGTCCGCCGCCCAGGAGACCACGTCATGACCACCCCGCACCACTTCTCGCCGCCGCCGGCACACGCCGCCCCTCCCAGGCCCACCGTGCTGCACGGGCCGAAGTTCCAGCACAACCCGGGCCAGTTGTACCGCGACATGCGGCACCAGCACGGCCCGGTCGCCCCGGTCCTGCTCGACGGTGACGTCCCCGCCTGGCTCGTACTCGGCTACCGCGAGCTCCTCCACGTCACCGGCAGTCCCCAGCTCTACGCTCGCGACCCCCGTCGCTGGAACGCCTGGGACAGGATCCCGCCGGACTGGCCGCTGCTTCCCCTGTTCGCGTACCAGCCGTCCATGTTGTTCGCCGAGGGGCAGGAGCACCGGCGCCGGGCGGGCGCGGTGAGTGACGCGCTCTCCCAGATCGACCCGTTCGAGCTCCGCCGGGAATGCGAACGAATCGCGGACAGGCTGATCGACACCTTCGCCGGCACCGGTGAAGCCGACCTGGCGGCGCAGTACGCAGCCCCCATTCCGCTGCTGGCGGTGGCGAAGATGTGCGGCATGTCCGACGCCGGAGCGATGACCTTGGTGCGCGACATGGGGATCGCCTTCGACGGCGGTGCCGACGCCCTGGAAGCCTTCGCGCGGGTTCGTGCTGCCGTGGTGCAGCTGGTCGACAGCAGGCGGGTGCACCCCGGCCACGACATGACCTCACGTCTGCTGGGCCACGCGGCGGCTCTGACCGACGACGAGATCGTCAACGACATCGTCGTCGTGATGAACGCCGGTCAGCTGCCGACCTCGACCTGGATCGGCAACACCATCCGGCTGATGCTCACCGACGACCGTTTCGCCCTCGCACTCTCCGGTGGCCGCAACAGCATCGGCCAGGCGCTCAACGAGGTCCTCTGGGAAGACACACCCACCCAGAACATGGCAGGCCGGTTCGCCACGCAGGACACCTACCTCGGCGGCCAGCGCATCCGCGCGGGCGACCTGCTCATCCTCGGTCTCGCGGCAGCCAACGCGGACGCCGGCATCCGGCCGGACTCGTGTGCCGATTCCACGGGCAACCGGGCCCACATGTCCTTCAGCCACGGTGAACACCGCTGTGTCCACCCCGCACCCGAACTCGCCGAGATCATCGCCAGGACCGCCGTCGAGGTCCTCCTCGACCGGTTGCCCGACGTCACCCTGGCGGTGTCGCCCGATGCCCTGGTCTGGCGGCCGTCGGTCTGGATGCGAGGGCTGTCCGCCCTCCCCGTCCAGTTCACGCCGACGCCGGCACCGAACCCGGTGAGTGCGTAGTTGCGACAGCGGACCGGGGGGCGGTTCCGGTCCGCTGTCGCGGTGAGGGCTGTGTCCGAGCTTGCCCGTCAGCGGCCGCGCGCCGTGGTCGCCCGGGTGAACGCCGAGCCGAGCAAGCCACCCTGGGCGCGCCAGCAGGACAAGCACAACTGACCAGTCCGATCACGGACGGCAGGACCGGTGACGCCGCACAAGGCGTGCTCGGACACCGTGAGCGTGTCCGCGATCCAGAGATGAACCACGCTGCCGCCGGCGAAGGCCTGCGCGCGAATCATGACGGCCCCACTCGTTCATCCGAGTCCTGATGGGACGTCTCCTGCACGGTGATTACCTCGCTCTGTTGGTGGACAAGGAAAAGACGTGAGCAAGAGACAAGGCTCTCCGGAAACCCCCGCGGAGGAACCGGGACATGTACCTGAGCACATACGGGGATGTGGCTGGGCTTGACCGGAAACGACACTGAACGGATGAGAGACCTTCGAGGCCGGGCATGAAACCGTCGCACCGACGGGGCAACCTGCCCGCCGAGGCCACGAGTTTCGTGGACCGCCGAAAGGAGATCTCCACGGCCAGGCAGGCGCTGTCCACCACCCGGTTGCTGACGCTGACAGGTGTCGGCGGTGTGGGCAAGACCCGGCTGGCGGTGCGGGTCGCGGCGGGACTGCAGCGGGCCTTCACCGACGGGGTGTGGCTGGTCCAGCTGGCCGCGCTGCAGGACCACACGCTGCTGGACCAGACGGTCGCGGACACCATCGGGCTGCGTGACCGGTCGGCGCGGCCGCCTCGAGAAGCCGTGGCGGACCATCTGCACGACAAGCAACTGCTGCTCGTGCTCGACAACTGCGAGCACCTGGCGGACCGTTGCGCGGAGCTGTCGGTCGATCTGCTCGTGGCAGCACCAGGTCTGCGGATTCTGGCCACCAGCCGGCACGCTCTGGGCATCTCGGCCGAACACGTCCTGACCGTCCCGCCACTGCCGCTGCCCGATCCCGAAAGCCCGCTCCAGCCCGGGAAACTCGTCAGCAACGAGGCGATCCGGCTGTTCGCGGAGCGCGCGGCACCCGTGCGGCCCGGTTTCACCGTGGATGCCCGCAACCACGCGACGCTGGCACGGATCTGCCACCGGCTGGACGGGTTGCCGCTCGCGATCGAGCTGGCTGCCACGTGGCTGCGGGTGCTCTCGCCGGAGCAGGTCCTGCGCCGGCTGGACAACCGTTTCCAGTTCCTGCGCGGAGGCGGCCGAGCGGTGCTGCCTCGCCACCAGACGCTGCGGGCGGTGGTCGACTGGAGCCATGAACTGTGCTCGCCACCAGAGCAGATCCTGTGGGCTCGGGTGTCGGTGTTCGCCGGCAGCTTCGACCTGGACGCCGCCGAGGCGGTGTGCGCCGGGGACGGCATCGACGTCCACCAGGTGCTGGACCTGGTGGCCGGGCTGGTGGACAAGTCGATCCTGATCCGCGAAGACCGGGAGCACAGCCCACAGGCCCGCTACCGGCTGCTGGACACCATTCGGCACTACGGACTCCAGCGCCTGCGCACGACCGAGGACGAAATGGCGTTGCGCCGCCGGCATCGCGACCACTACCTGAAGCTGGCCGAACGCGCCGAGGCCCGCTGGTTCGGTCCCGACCAACTGGAGATCGCCACCCGCATCCGGTCCGAACACGCCAACCTCCGCCTCGCGCTGGAGTTCTGTCTCAGCACTCCCGGCGAGTCCCGAACCGGGCTTCGGCTGGCCGGAGTCCTGCACTTCTACTGGCTCAGCTGCGGCCTTTCGGCCGAGGGACGCCACTGGCTGGACCGCGCGCTGAGCCTGGACACCGAGCCGACCGCGGAACGGGCCGCCGCCCTGGCGGTCAACGCCCACCTCGCTGTCACGCAAGGCGACATCGCGGGCATGGCGAGCATGGCGCGGCAATCCCGGGACCTGGCCGAGCAGCTGGGTGACGAGGCCACATCGGCCTACGCCACCGCCAACCTCGCAGCGGCGGCCTGGCAGCAGGGCGACCCGGAGCGAGCCCGGGCGTTGTTCGAGGACGCACTGGCACGGTTCGAGGCCACCGGCGAACTGACCACCACGTTGATCATCGCCTGCAACACGTCCACCATGGCCCTCCACTCCGACGACCTCGCCCGCGCCACCGAGCTGTGCCGGCGAAGCCTGGAACTCTGCGAGCGGCACGGCGAGAAGTGGGCCAGGGCCTACGCGCTCCACGTGCTCGCCAACATCGAATGGCAGCACGGCGAACTGGCGCGGGCGAGCACTCATGCCAAGGACAGCTTGCGGTTCTCGCACGCCTTCAACGACACCATCGGCACGGCGGTGACGGTCGAACTGCTGGCGTGGGTGGCGGGCGTGGTGCGCGAGACCGACCGGGCCGCGGTGCTGCTCGGCGCGGCGCACCGGCTCTGGGCGCTGGTGGGCGGTGAGTCGCTCCTGCAGACCTCGCCGCACTGGAACGTCCCGCACCAGGCGTGTGAGCAGCGGGCCCGCCAGGCTCTCGGTGACCGCGCCTTCCAGGCCGCGTTCGACCGCGGCGCCGGCTTCGACCTGGATCACGCCGTCGCCTGCGCGCTCGGAGAGGAGGAGCCGATCCCCGCCACGCCTGCCGACGCCGCGACGACAGACGCGGACACGCAGCTGACCCGCCGCGAGCGGCAGGTCGCCGAGCTCGTCGCGCAGGGACTGACCAACAAGGAGATCGCCGCGCGGCTGGTGATCGCACAGCGCACCGCTGAAGGCCACGTGGCACGCATCCTGACCAAGCTCGGCTTCTTCACACGTACCCAGCTCAGCGCCTGGGTCCACCAGCAGGAGAACCAGCGAAATCCGTGACCGTGCGGACAACTTCGAGCGTTAGGCGCAGGCAGCGTGGAACGGTCCGGCCAGATCGGAGCAGCTCCGGACTCGTCCGGCGTGAGTGCCGGGGCGCGACGGAGCGCGGGCAATCTGCCGGCGGAGCTGACGAGCTTCGTCGGCAGGCGGCGTGACCTGGGAAAGGTCAGGCGCCTGCTGTCCGCTGCCCGGCTGGTGACGCTGACCGGCACCGGAGGCATCGGCAAGACCCGGCTGGCACTCCGGGCGGCCGCCGAGATGCTCAGAGCGTTCCCGGACGGCGTGTGGCTGGTCCAGCTCGCCGATCTGCGAGATCCGCACTTGCTGGCGAACAGCGTGGCGATCACCCTCGGCCTGCGTGGTGCCGCCGCGACGAACACGGCGGGGCTCGCCGGACACCTCCAGGACAAGCAGCTGCTGCTCGTCCTGGACAACTGCGAGCACATGGCGGACGAGTGCGCGACGCTCGTCGGGAAGTTGCTCGCGGCCTGCGAGGGTGTCCGGATACTCGCCACCAGCAGGCACGTGCTGCACGTGGAAGGCGAGCACGTCGTGCAGGTCCAGCCGTTGGCCGTGCCGCCGGCCGGGAAGGAGAGCGCGGGCCCGTCCGATGCCGTGACGCTGTTCGTCGAACGTGCCGCCGCCGTTCTGCCCGGCTTCGAGCTCACCCCCGGCAACCGGACGACGGTGATCGGGATCTGCGAGCGGCTGGAGGGCATCCCGCTCGCGATCGAACTGGCCGCTGTCCGCATGCGCGCACTGTCGGCTGATCAACTCCTGCAGCGGCTCGACCACCGCCTCAGCGTGCTCGCGGCACGGCCGCACGCAACGCGGATGCGCCAGCGAACCCTCGAAGCGGCGATCGACTGGAGCTTCGAGCTGTGTTCTCCCGCGGAACAACGGCTGTGGGCGCGCCTGTCGGTCTTTCCCGGCGGGTTCGACCTGGAAGCCGCCGAACAGGTCTGCGCGGCCGACGCGGCCGACCGGCGCCGCGTGCTCGGCCTCGTGACAGGGCTGGTGGACAAGTCCGTTCTCAGCCGCCAGGACGGCACGTCCGGACGGCAGGCCTGGTACCGGATGCTGGAGACCGTCCGCGAATACGCCGGCGCCAAGCTGTCCCAGCACGGCGACGAGCCTGACGTGCGGGCTCGGCAGGTCGAGCACTACGTGAACCTCACCCGGACGTTCGCGACCGAGGTGTTCGGCCGCGGGCAGCTGGAGTGGCTGGCCCGGATGGGACGTGAGCACGCCAACCTCCGGGCGGTGCTGGAGCACTGCCTGTCGCGGCCGGAGCGGGCGAGCCAGGCTCTGGACATCGCGTCGACCCTGTGGCGCTACTGGTACGGCAGCGGCCATGAGCTGGAGGGCCACCGCTATCTCCGCCGCGGGCTGAAGCTCTACCGCGACCGCACAACCGTGCGCGCACAGGCGTTGTACGCCGCGTCGTTCTTCGCGATCCTGAGCAGCGCGGCCGATGTGCGGCACATGCTGGCCGAGCTCGCTGTCCTCGCCGAGGAGCTCGACGACGAACGGTTGCGCGCGGGGCACGCGGAATGCTCCGGCATGGCGAGGAACCTCGACGGCGACCTGACCGGCGGCGCCGACCTCCTGGAGCGGGCATTGGCCGGGTTCCGCTGGACCGGCGACGAGCATCACGTGTTCGACACGTTGATCCTGCTCGCCAACGTGCGCTTCTTCCTCGCGGACCCGCGAGGCGCGGCCGCAGCGGACGAGGCCCTCGCCATGGCCGGGCAGCGCCAGGCGCACTGGTCCCGTTGCTGGGCGCTGTGGGCGGTCGCCACCCACCGCTGGCGAACGGGTGAGCATCAGCAGGCCGCCGGCCTGTTGCGCGAGGCCATCGCACTCCGCCTGGCCGACCGCACGCTGCTCGGTTTTCTGATCGAGGCGCTCGCGTGGTGCAGCTCCTCCGCCGCCGAACACGACCGCGCCGCCCGGCTGCTGGGCTGTGCCCACGCGGTCTGGCGGCTCACCGGCGCACGGATCGACCAGATGAGCCCTTACCGCGATCTCGACGAACAGTGCGCCGCCCACGCCCGTTCGGCGCTCGGGGCCGAAACGTACGACGCGGCCTTCGCGGATGCGGCAGGCTTCGACCTGGACGAGGTGATCCGGTACGCGCTGCGGGAGAAGCCTCCGAGGTCGGCCAAACCGGGACACGGGGGCGAGCCGAGCGGGCTGACCAAGCGCGAGCAGGAGATCGCCGAGCTGGTCGCGCGCGGGATGAGCAACAGGGACATCGCCACCGCCCTCGTCATCGGCAGACGAACCGTGGAATCCCACATCGAGAACATCCTGGCGAAGCTCGGCTTCACCTCCCGCACCCAGGTCACCTCGTGGCTGTCGGGCCGTCCGCCCCGATCTCCGTAGCCGCGCGGGTGTGTCGCCCGTGGAACCGCTGCCGGACATGACGACCGACCAGTGGCGGGTCCGTTGGGGTACGAACCTGATCGCTTTACCGGAGGCTTTGGTTAGCCAAACATTACTTTGAGTGACAGTGGTACGCGCGTACATCAGTGTCCGTTACGTCAACAGAGCACAAAGACCCGTCCTTGACCTCGCTCATAAATGCAGGTCAGACGCGATAGGTCACGTGATCGCCACGGTGCGTATCAATTGGCTATGAGAGGTGTCAACTTGGTCACGGACCTCGAAATGGCTACCCGCAGTGATAACACGCGCGTCCCTTGCGTCGAATCCTCAACCAGTCGACCTGGACCAGAGGGGGACAGACGACATGACATCGAAGAACCGACAACTGTCCCGGCGCACGCTGCTGACCGCCGCGCTGAGCGGCGCCGTGGTGAGCGTCGCGGGGCACGGCCTGTTCACCGGAGTGGCCTCCGCGGCCCCCGGACGCAAGACGCTGGTCATCGGCAGCGTGGACCGCTGGGGCAACGGGATCGTGCAGCTCGCCGACCCGAGCCTCACCGGTGAGTCCACGATCGTCGCCGTCAACAGCCAGCCCAACGGCGTCGTGGGATCGCCGGACGGGCTGCGCGCGTACGTGGCGACGGCGTTCGAGCCCGGACTGACCGTCGTTGACGTCGACGCCGCGAAGGTCACCGGCGAGATCGCCGTGGGCGGCTTCGCGAACGAGGTGCTGGTCTCGCCCGACGGCAAGGTCGTCTACGTCGCGACCGGGTCGAGCGGCGCCGATGGTTCCAGCGGGCACGTGGCCGTGGTGGACGCGGCGACCGGTGACGTGCGAGCCCGGATCAAGGCCGGCCCGTTGCCGCGCTCGCTCGCGCTGACACCGGACGGCACACAGCTGTTCGTCGGCGACGAGCGGGTCAAGGGCGTCACGATCATCGACACCGCGAAGAACGCGGTGGCCGGGTCGTTCAGGACCGAGAAGCAGGTGCTGGAGCTCGCCGTCGACCCCAAGGGCAAGAACCTCTACGCGGCCTCGTTGCGCGAACTCGTCACGTTCGACCTGCGCGGCGGCAAGGTGGGTTCGACGGAGCTGGAGGGCCTTCCCTGTGGTCTGGCGGTGCACCCGGACGGGACGCTCGCGGTCGTGAGCCTCTACACGGGCCGCAACACGGACGCGCAGCTCGTGACGGTGAACATCGCGTCCAACAAAGTCAGGACGAAGGAGCCCAACGGCAAGGCGAACGGTCCTCTGACGATGAGCAAGGACGGTGACCGCGCCTTCGTGCTGGACGAGAAGAACCGCAAGGTCACGTCCGCGGACACCGCGACCGGCAAGCCGGACAAGTCCCTGTCGACCCCCAACTCGAACACGCCGACCTGCGTCGCGTTCGTCGAGTCCGCCTGAGCGCCGGGAGGAACCCGCGATGCCTTTCTCCATGGCCGTCAAGACCCTCGACTACACCCCGACCTGGCCGCCCTACCCGAGCCTGTGGATGGGCGGCTACGGCGGTGCTCCACGCGGCAACCAGGGCCTCGTGGACCGCAGGCTGCGCGCCCAGTGCGTCCTCATCGACGACGGCACCGGGCCCAAGGTGATGCTCCGCATCGACGTCATCAGCATCCCGAGATACGTCCACCAGGCGATCAGATCCGCGGTGGTGCCGTTGGTGGGCAACAACAACGGCGACTTCCTGATCATCTGCAGCCACACCCACTCCGGCCCGTTCATCGGCACGACACGGCCGGATCCGTACGTGATGATGAACCTCACGCCCGCGGACATCAGCGCCATCGAGGACACGACCACGGTCTTCGTCAACCAGATGGTCACCCTCGTGCAGCAGACGCTGGCGATGGCCCGCACGCCGGTCACGTTGTGGTACAAGGAAGGCACCGCGACGATCGGCTACAACCGTTGTGAGGAACCCAACGTCCTCACCACGATCAACGCGCTGATCGCCCGCCGCACGAGCGACAACGGCCTGCACACCGTCCTGTTCGGATACGCGTGCCACGCCGTGGCACGCGGCAACGACACGACCTTCTGCAGCGACTACCCCGGCGCCGCCACCGACGTGATCAGCAACGCGCTCGGCGTGCAGGCGCTGTTCTTCCAGGGCGCCGCGGGTGACCAGGAACCCAACGATCCGCACCAGCCCAGCCAGGTCACCAACCTGGGCACCGTCCTGGGCAACGCGGTCGTGCAGATGGTGAACTCGGGCGGCTGGAGCGCTCTCAGCGGCACGATCAGCACGTACTACAAAGAGCTCGAGCTCCAGCTGACCGTCGACTTCGGCGACCCGGCCGCGGTCATCCGCGCGCGCAACGCCTACAACCAGCGGCTCGACACCACCCCGCCCACGGACTACGGCTACCGCCACGCCGAGGTCATGCTCGATCAGATCGCCGGCCAAGGCCTGCCGCGCGTGTTCCCGATGCCCATCCAGCGCTGGAAGATGGACGGCCTGAACGTGCTCGCGCTGTCGCACGAGGTCCTCTCGGAGTACGCGGTCAGGCTGCGGGCCCAGACCCCTGGTCGGCTGTGGGTCATGGCCTACGCCAACGAGACCGAGGGTTACGTGGCGGCCAACGGCATCCTGCAGACCGGCGGAGGGATGCGCTTCGGCTACGAGGCCGGCTGGATCGACGACGCCACGATCTCCGGCGCCGGCACGTGGACGACCTTCTACCCGTGGCCCGCACCGCTGAAGTTCAGCCCGAGCGGCCCGGCGGCGGCCGGGACGACCGAGCGGGTGCTCCTCGACGCCTGCACGACCATGCTGAACCTCTGAGGGGTGGTTCAAGAGATGCCAGGACCCAGCACCACGTTGACGGCCCGCTACGGCCTCGCTCCGGTCTACCCGTGCGGCACGACCGGAGACCTGCACCTGTTCGAGCACTCGACGCCGACCACCGGCACCTTCGCCTGGGGCGACAACTACCAGGTGGGTTCGGGCTGGCAGGGCCGGGTGCTCGCCGGCCCGAGCGGGTGGATGTTCAGCATCACCACCGGCGGTGAGCTGAGACTGCTGCACTACAACGGAACCAACTGGGACCTGTTCAACGGCAGCCAGTACGTGGTGCTGGCCCAGGGCTGGTCCTACACCGCGGCGAACACCCGCTACCGGATCTCGGTCGACGAGGACGGCGTGATCTACACGCTCGACACCCTCGGCAACCTCAAGGCGCACTACTACAACTTCACGACCAAGCAGTGGGCCGTGCAGGGCGCCCTGCTCGACACCGGGCTGACCCAGTACAACGCCATCGTGGCAACGAGCCGTGGCGTGGTCTACGCCCGCAACGCCGCCGGCGCGATGTACCGCTACTACATCGACTTCTGGTCCGCGGCCACGGCGACGTGGGTCAAGCCCACCACGACGGTCACCACCGGCTGGGCGAACCTGAAGAACCTGAGCTCGGCGGGCGGCGAGACGTTCTACGCCGTGAACCAGAACAACGGCAACCTGCTCTGGTACAGCTACAACCCCGTCGCCATCACGTGGAAGAGCGCGAAGATCATCGGCAGCGGTTGGAACAACGAGCAGGACGTCGTCGTGCAGTCCAACGCGTGCAGCCGGTTCCCGTGGGACACCGCGTGCACCTCGTTCGGGCCGCAGGACGGCGGGGCCGTGATCACCCGGCTGAACCAGGTGAAGAAGAACTGACGTGCTGAAGCCGAGGCCGCCTCCAGCACCGATGGGGGTGAACCGGGTGAACCCGTGTCGCGACAACGGCTTCAGGCCGCGAGTAGATGCGGTGTGGCCGCACCCCCTGCGCGGCCACACCTCTTTCAGAGCCGCACGAGGTGGGACACCCGCACGGGCTTGGGTTCCTCGGCGGGCAGTTCCTCCGGCAACCACGCGCGCAACGCCCGCCCGAACCTCAGCAGCGTCCGCCAGCTGTCCCACAACGCCAGCAGCAGGCCGGCCAGCACCATCGACGCCGCGACCGCGAGCACGCCGTCGTCCTGGAGCAGCACCACCACCGCGACGACCGCCCACACCTCCACGACCGTGTACACGATCAGGAGCAGCACCTGCTCCATGTGCTTGCGACGGGCCCGCAGCACCTGTGCGCGGGAGTCGGGGTCGGGCAGTGACTGGCGCATCGTGACCACTCCTGAACTCGATGAACTCGTGTCACCGAGCAAACCGCCGACGCGCGGAGAAGTCTGCGTCATATGCCGCACAGGGCGCGCAATTCGTGCTCGTGAAGAATTTTGATGTCGTTCCGCCGGGTGGCGATTATGTTCTCGTCACGCAGCACTTTCAACGTTCTGACCAGTGTCTCACGAGAAATTCCCACAATGCCCGCGAGTTCGCGCTGGCTGAGTGGCACGGTCGCGATCATGTCGTCCGCCTCGCGGTGTGCGAGGTTGAGCAGGACCGCGCCCACCCGGTACAGCGCCGGCCCGGTGCGCAGGTCGTGCTGGTCGCTCGTGGCGCGTTGGCGCGAGACCACGACGCACAGCAAAGCCCACGCGATGGACGGGCGCGCGTGGCACAGGTCCTTCAGCGCCTGGCCTTTGATCACCAAGCCGCACACGCGGTCCACGGCGATCAGAGCGGCCGCGCGAGCGCCGCCGTCGATCGCCGAGAACTCCCCGATGATCTCCCCGGGGCCGCGCACGGCGAGCACGCTTTCCTCTCCCGTGATGGTGGTCCTGGTCACCCGGACTCGGCCCTGCCGCACCACGAGCACGTTCCGCGACCGGTCGCCCTGGTGGCATATCACCTTTTTGGGCGCAAAATCCACCTTGGTCGCCACACTTCGCAACGCTGCGCGATCAGATTCATCGAGCATCCCCCAAAAAGAGCGGTCCTTCCCCATGGTTCCATGATTGCGGCAAGTGCACCCGCCCGGCCTGACCCGATTGATCTAAATTCGACCGGGAACAGGACACCGCTCGATCACGTCCGGAACAACAGATCGCCACCGGTGCGGTTGGGGCCCTCGTGGAACGGACACCGCGCGCCGAGCCGCGGGTGGTCCTGGCCGTGGACGTGAAGAAGTTCAGCGACCCATCCGCACGAACCACCACCGGGAGATCGCGCAGGACGGTCTGTACGAGATGTGGGCTCAGCGGTGGAAGACGTTGCCGTAGGCGCCTTCGTTGACGATGTCGGTGAGGTCGAGCAGCGCGTCGATTCCGGCTTCCCGCACCGAACGGCAGTGGTGACGCGTAGTTCGGTGAGGCGTCGCCGGGGCAAGCAACCTTCTTCCATCCGTTTTGCGGTTTTCTGCCCGATATATCTCCGGTGTGATTGTGAATGTGTTGTTTGGTGACGGCTCGTGTGCCAGGCTCTGGCTGGCTGGCGATCTGAGGCGGGTCGCCTGTATCTGGGGGGATTCAATGGGCTTCGCCCTGCTTAGACGCGCGCGTGTGAGAGTTGTTGGGACGAGACTGATCAGTGGGACGGTGGCTGCTGCCGCCGTCCTTTTGTTTGCCCCGCCCGTGGTGCACGCGGCGCCGACGGCGGTGCCGGATGAGGCATCCACTGAGGCGGCAGCGAAGGTGTTCGCCAAGCAGGGCAACAAGAGTGTGAGGGTCACGTCGTTGACGACGGAGACCGATGAGGTGTCGGCGCAGCCGGATGGGTCGTTCCAGCTGCGCTCCTACGTGCGTCCGGTGCGTGTGAAGCGCGGTGACCATTGGATCGACGTGGACACCACCCTGGAGCGGCACGCGGACGGCACGATCGGCCCGAAGGCGTCCACTGTGGATGTGACGTTCTCGGGTGGTGGCCAGGGTTCGAAGGCGCGCGGGCCGCTGGTGAAGATCGGTTCGGGTGATACCGAAGTTGGCCTCGCGTGGGAATCGGACCTGCCCGCGCCGGTGCTGGACGGTGCGTCCGCGACGTATCCCGAAGTGTGGCCAGGGGTGGACCTGAAGGTCACCGCGGACACGCTCGGGTTCTCCGAGCTGCTGGTGGTCAAGACCCCGGAGGCGTCGCGCAATCCCAAGCTGGCCAAGGTGGCGTTCGGGTCGTACACGCGCAAGACCCAGGTGCGTCCCGGCCAGAACAAGGTGTCGGCGAAGTCGGCGCAGGTGTCCACGAACGGTCTGGATGTGGTGGACGGCAGCGGCAAGACCGTGTTCACCGGTGACGCGTCGCACATGTGGGACGCGGCGGGCAAGCAGGCGACGATGACCACCGAGGTGAGTGGTGACACGATCTCGGTGACGCCGGATCCGGCGTTGTTGTTGGGCAAGGACACGAAGTTCCCGGTGTCGATCGACCCGGAGTACTACTGTTCGAACACGTCGTGGTGCGGTCAGCAACATCATGTGGTGACGCAGTCGGGGTATCCGAGCGCGCGCAACTACGACGCGACCGGCGGTGACCTGGGCGATCTGAAGGCCGGGTACGAGAACTACGACAAGGCCGGCACGTCGCATTCGTATGTGCAGATGAACTCGGCTCCGGTGATCGGCAAGATCATTCACTGGGCGCGGTTCGACGCGCCGGTGTTGCACACGGCGTCGTGTTCGCCGGCGGCGACGGAGTTGTGGCGCACGGACGCGATCGGTGGTGGCACGACGTGGGGCGCGCAACCGGTGTTGCGTGACTGGGTCGGATCGAGCAACGTGGCGAACTGCAAGGACGCCGGTGGTGTGACGATGTCGGTCACGGCGACGGACATCGTGCGGCGCGCGGCGGGCGAGGGGTGGCAGAACATCACGTTCGGCCTGAAGGGTACGGACGACGACGAGTCGCACCAACGCACTTCGAGCTGGCGGAGGTTCGGTCTGAACACCTATCTCGAGGTGAACTACGACTCGGTGCCGGACAACCCGTCCGGGCACGCGATGCAGAACGGCACGGTGCCGTGCGTGAAGGGCGCGAACCGGCCGTGGGTGGACACGCGGACGCCGCAGGTGTCGGCGTGGGTGTCGGACCCGGACGGCGGCACGTTGTGGGCGGAGGTCGCCACGAGCGGTGGCCCGTACGGGGCGGACGTGCCGAACACGTACCGGGACAACAACGCCAACCGCCCGGCGTTCGCATCGGGATCGACCGCGCAGTACTGGATTCCGGACGGGTGGATCACCAAGGACGGCCTGTGGAAGTGGGCGATCCGGGTCGGTGACGGCGAGGTGGACTCGCCGCGGTGGGACTGGGACTGTGAGTTCTATGTCGACACGGTGGTGCCGAACGCGCCGACGGTGGCGTTGACGGGTGCGCAGCCGCAGATCCAGGGCGACATGGCGTCGTTCTCGGTCGCGGTGCCGCTCGCCACGCCGGGGCTGGACGACATCGATCACTTCGTCTACAGCACGGATGGTTCCGATCCGGCGGTGCAGGGTTCGCCGACGATCGCCCGTGACGCCGCGTTGGACGCGAACGGAAATGTGACCGCCAAGCTGACGGCGACGGCGGCGAACGGCAATCAGAACATCATCCGGGTCAAGGCGGTGAACAGGACCGGCAAGCCGGGCCCGAACGCGAACTGCGTCGCGGGCAACGGTCTGGACGCGGCGTCGTGCTCGTACGTGGTGCAGCCGCTGACGCCGGAGAAGGGCCTGATGGGTGCCTGGGCGATCGACGAGACGTACGGCACGTCCACATCGGACAGCGTCGCGGCTCTGCGTCCTGGCGCCACGCCGCACCCGGCCGCGCTCAACGGTGACGCGTGGTGGGCCCTCGGCTACAGCAGGGGCAACGGCTGGACCCAGCCGGACGCGGCGAACGCCAAGGACGGCGTCAAGGGCGGGATGCACTTCTCCGCCAACGGCTACCTGGCCGCGAACGGCCCGGTGATCGACACGACGAAGTCGTTCACCATGTCGGCCTGGGCGATGATCGCCGACACCAGCCCGGACGCCTACCACGCCGTCATCGCGCAGGACGGCAACGTCAACAGCGGCGCGTTCATCGAGTACTCGTCGGACGCGAAGACGTGGACGTTCAACCTGCCCGCCACGGATGCCACCAGCCCTGACAACCCGCGTGTCGTCGCGAGGTCCGCGCCGGCGCTGAACGTCTGGACGCACCTCACCGGCACGTACGACGCGCCGAGCGGCACGGCGACCCTGTACGTCAACGGCGTGAAGCAGAACTCGTTGGTGCGCAAGGGGTTTGCGACCAACGGCCCGCTGACCGTCGGTGGACTGAAGTGGAACAGCCAGCGGACGGCCTTCTTCAACGGCTTCATCGACGACGCCCAGGTGTGGCAGCGCGCGCTGTCGCCGGACGAGGTGCACGCGCTGGCGACCGCGTCGGTGTCGCGTGCCCAGTACGGTCTCGCCGAAGGCGCTGCCGCGGTGCTGGCCACGGGGTCGTCGGGCAACCGCCTGCCCGACGACAACTTCGTCCCGGCGCCGGTGCCCGCGTTGAACGGCTACTGGAAGCTCGACGAGTCGTCCGGCAACACCGCCGCCGACGCGGGAAACCAGGCGCAGGACAACGGCAACCACGGCAACGGTTACACGCCGCGCCCGGCGACGTTCACGGGCGGCAGCACGTGGACGGCGGGCAAGGTCGGCAACTCCGTGCACCTCGACGGCACCGGCTACGGCCAGACCACCGGTGACGTGGTGGACACCAGCAGGTCGTTCACGGTATCGGCCTACGTGAAGCTGGACGACCTCAACGGCTACTACGGCGTGATGGGGCAGTCCGATCCGAACACGCACGTGCCGGGCTTCATGATGCGGTACTCGGCGGACGTCAAGGCCTGGATCTTCGGGGTGAACAGCGACTCCGCCGACAAGACCGCCGCGCACATGAACTGGGCGTACGTGTCGGACAACTCGGCGAAGTCCGGCGTGTGGCAGCTGGTGACCGGTGTGTTCAACACCGAGACGAACCGCATCGAGATCTACGTGGACGGCAGGTTCGCCGGGCGTTCGGCGTTCCCCGCGGCGCCGTGGAACGTCGGCGGCGTGTTCACCATCGGCGCCTACGACGTCGGCGGCATCACGCACCAGCTCAAGGGGTCGGTCGACCAGGTGCAGGTGTGGCAGCAGGCGCTGACCGCGTCGCAGATCGCCGGCATGGCCGGACTGTCCTATCAGGACGCCACGTGGAACCTGAACGGTCAGCCGGCCGTCACGCCCGCCGGCAACGTCGCCGAGACGGCGGTCGCGGGCAGCTCGGCGAACGCCCAGTTCACCTGGGACGGGACCGTGACCGCAGGCCGGCCCGACAGTTTCCGCACGGACCAGTCCTTCACGGCTGAGGCGTGGGTGAAGCTGGACGCGACCGACGACACGACCCGTGGGGCGGTCTCGGTCGACGACACGGCCAGCCCGCCGTTCGAGCTCGGGTTCCGCAAGGACGACCAGCCCGAGGGCAAGTGGAACTTCGGCTTCTCCTGCAGCGCGAGCTCACCCTGCCTGAAGATCGCCTACAGCGATGCCAAGGCGGAGCGGGGCAAGTGGACGCACCTCACCGGGGTGTACGACGCCACGACGAGCACCGCGTGCCTGTACGTGAACGCGGTGCGCCAGTCGACGTGCCTGACCGGTGTGACCGGGCTGAACTCCACCGGACTGCTCCGGCTCGGCAAGATGAAGTGGAACGGGTCGCTGACGGACTTCTGGCACGGCGGCATCGCGGGAGTGCGCCTGTACTCGGGCGTGCGGACGCCCGACGAGATCAAGGGCGACCGCACCGCCGACGACCCCGGCCGCCTGTTCGGCGTCGTCCACTGACGGTTACGTCGCACCACAATCAGCGCATTTTCGTCCGGTACTTGGGGGAAACGATGGGTGTGTGGCGCTTTTCGCGCGCCGTGAGAGCGGTCGTGGCCGCGGTCGCTCTCACGTTGGTCATGGGGCACGTCGACGCCGATGCCGCTCCGCGCAAGGGGTGGCACGGGCTGGGTTGGGAGCTGCCCGAGCTGCAGAAGCCGAAGGACGTGCACGGCGGTGATGCGCCGCTGCGGCCGGCGCCGGCGAACACCACCGCCGGCCGGGCGTTGCGCACCGCGCCGAAGGTGACGTGGCCGTTGCCGGTCACCACCGAGGTGGAGCTGCCGGCGACCACGCAGGGGGACGCCCAGCCGAAGGCCCTCAAAGCCGGTGTGTCGCCGATCTCGGTGACGCGCGGGCACGGTCGTGACGCGAAGGGCGCGTTCACCGCGAAGGCGGACAAGGCCGTCGCGCGGCACGACAAGGGCAAGGTGAAGGTCGAGGCCGTCAACCACGACCTCGCGAAGAAGGCCGGCGTGGCAGGCGCGCTGCTGCGGATCACCCCGGTCTCCGGTGACACGACCGGGCCGGTGTCGGTGGACATCGACTACTCCGGGTTCAAGGACGCCTACGGCGCGGATTTCGGTCAGCGCCTGCGGTGGGTGACCTACCCGGAGTGCATTCTGTCCACTCCGGACAAGCCGGAGTGCCGCAAGCCCACGCCGGTGGACTCGGTGAACCTCGAGGGCAACAAGCACCTCGTCGGTGAGATCGCGTTCCCGCAGCAGATGACGGCCTCGTCAGCCTCGTCGAGCTCGGGCGCGACGGTGATGGGCACGGCCAGCGGGGCGAACTCCGGTGGCGGTGACTTCACCGCGACGACGCTGTCTCCCGCCGGTTCCTGGACAGCGGGCAGCTCGTCGGGCGACTTCACCTACAACTACCCGATCGCGGTGCCCGCGCCGCCGGGTGGCGCGACGCCGAAGGTGGCGCTGACCTACGCGTCCGGAGCGGTGGACGGGCTGACGTCGGCGACGAACAACCAGCCGTCGGTGGTGGGTGACGGCTGGGAGCTCACGGTCGCCGGCTACATCGAGCGCAAGTACGAAGGCTGCGCCGTCGACCCCGGGAACAACGGCGACGCCAAGGTCGGCGACCGGTGCTGGGTGTCGGACAACGCGACGCTGAACCTCGGTGACCGCAACGGCGCGCTGATCAACGACCCGCACACCGGCTGGCACCCGAAGAACGACGACGGGTCGAAGATCGAGCGCCTCTACGGCGCGGCGAACGGCGCGAAGGACGGCGAGTACTGGAAGGTCACCACCACGGATGGCACCCAGTACTTCTTCGGCCGCAACCACCTGCCGGGGTGGCGGGACGGCAACATCGAGACGCAGTCGGTGCAGACCGAGCCGGTCTTCGGCAACAACGACGGCGAACCGTGCCACGCGGCCGACTTCGCGTCGTCGTGGTGCACGCAGGCGTACCGGTGGAACCTGGACTACGTCGTGGATCCGCACGGCAACGCGCAGACGTTCTACTACCAGCCGGAGACGAACTTCTACGGCCTGAACGGCAACTGGGAGACCGCGGGCACGCAGTACGTGCGGGGCGCGTACCTGCTGCGCATGGAGTACGGGTTCAACGTCAGTACCGACAGCCTGTACGGGGCGGCACCCAACTCGGTGATCTTCGACAGCGCCGAGAGGTGCGTGTCCGGGAACTGCGATCCGGGCGCGTTGAACAAGGACACCGCGAGCTCGTGGCCCGACGTTCCCGCGGACGAGATCTGCAACGCCGGTGACGCGTGCAAGAACAACATGAACCCGTCGTTCTTCACCCGCAAGCGGCTGACGTCGATCACCACGAAGGTCGGCGACCGGGCGGTGAACCGGTGGGACCTCGGGCAGTCGTTCCCGCCGACCGGAGACGGGTCGTCCGCCGCGTTGTGGCTGGACTCGGTGACGCGGACCGGCCTGGCGGGCGGGTCGCTGACGTTGCCGCCGACGACGTTCATCGGCACGGCGAAGGCGAACCGGACGTTCCCCGGTAGCCAGGAGCTGACGTCGTTGACCCGCAACCGGATCACGTCGATCGTCAACGAGCAGGGCGGCGTGACCACCGTCGACTACTCGGCCCCCGACTGCCAGTCGGGCACGCCGGATCCGGCGCACAACGCCACCCGCTGCTACCCGATCTACTGGACGTACCAGGCGGCCAAGGACCCGCGGATCGACTGGTTCAACAAGTACGTGGTGACCGACGTCCTCGAGGACGGCCGCACCGTGCTGTCCCAGCAGAAGCGGACGCACTACGACTACCTCGACGGCGGCGCGTGGCACTTCGACGAGAACCCGATCGGCGACCCGCAGTACAAGACGTACTCGGCGTGGCGCGGGTTCGACACGGTCAGGACCACGAAGGGCAACCCGGACGACCCGGCGGGCAAGCAGTCCGTGTCGACGGTGAAGTTCCTGCGCGGCATGGACGGCACCGTCACCGCCTCGACCGGTGACAGCGTGCACGACGCCGACCAGTTCCGCGGCCGGTCCTACGAGACGACCACCTACCTGGACGGCAATCCGATCACGGTGAGCGTCGAGACCCCGTGGTCTTCGGGTGCGACGGCGACTGATGGTTATGGTCGTCAATCGTTCCGCACGAACTCGGCGGGCACGAAGCAGCGAACCTGGATCGAGCACTCGAAATCGTGGCGCACGACCAACAAGACCACGACGTTCAACGACCAGGGTCTGCCGACCGAGCAGCTCGACGAGGCTGATGGCCTGCCGTCGACGTGTACGCGTACGAGTTACGCGCAGAACCTCGGCGCGTGGATGCTGACGTTCCCGAGCAGCGTGCAGAAGGTGTCGGGCGGCTGCGCGAACAACCCGGCGGGCAGCGGCAACATCCTCGCCGACTCGCACACCCTTTACGACAGCCAGGGATTCGGCGCCGCGCCGACCAAGGGCGAGGTGACCCAGACCGACAGCCTCGACACCTGGCCGGCCGGCGGGGCGGAAACCTTCACCTCCACCAAGACGACCTACGACACCTACGGCCGCGTCAAGACCGCGACCGACGAGCTGAGCCGTACGACGACCATGTCGTACACCCCCGCGGCCGGCGCGGTCAGCAAGATCACCGCGACCAGCCCGGAGGTTGGGCCCGGCAAGCCCGGTCATGTCCAGGCGAAGGCGTTCGATCCGGTTTCCGGGCTCGAGACGTCCTCCATCGACGCCAACAACCGGCACGCCGACGCGACGTATGACCCGCTCGGGAGGCTGACGGCGCTGTGGAGGCCCGGCCACGACAAGGACCAGGGCGGTCCCGCGGACGTCAGGTACGACTACATCGTCAGCAACAGCAAGCCAAGCGTCGTCACGACCAAGACGCTGCTGTCGTCGGGCCAGTACTCGTCTACCTACGCACTGGTCGACGGCCTCGGCCGGACGGTGCAGACGCAGGCTCCCACGGCGTACACCTCGGGCCGCGTCGTCAACGACACGCTGTTCGACTCACAGGGCAGGCAGTGGAAGCTCCATAACGCCTACTGGAACAACGACTCTGGTCCCTCCGGGACGTTGCTCGCCGTCCAGGACCTGCAGGTTCCGAACACGACGATGCTCAACTTCGACTCGGCTGGCAGACAAAGCGCCGCGATCACGCTGCGGGACGGCACGGAGGTCACCAGGTCGACCGTCGTCGTCGACGGCGACCGGACGACCACCATCCCACCCTCGGGAGGTACGGCCGAAACGGTCGTCACCGACTCGCTCGGCCGGTTGTCCTCCAGGCTCCAGTACAAGGACCTGGCGCACAGCAAGCTGGGTGACCCGGCTGACATGACAAGCTACTCGTACACACCTGCGGGTCAGCTCGCGTCGGTCACCGACGCCACCGGCAAGAACAAGTGGCTTTACACGTACGACATGCACGGCCGCAAGGTGTCCAACACCGATCCGGACACAGGCACGACCACGGCGAGCTTCGACGCCGCAGGCGAACTCAAGTCCACAGTGGATGCAGAAGGAAGATCGCTCTTCTTCGACTACGACGGCCTCGGTCGTAAGACGGTCGAGCACAGTGGTTCGGCGTCTGGGCCGAAGCTCGCTTCCTGGACCTACGACACCCTGCTCAAGGGCATGCTGACCAGGACGATTCGTTACGTCGACAACCAGCCGTACGCGGTGAACGAGGTCAACGGTTTCGACAATGCCGATCGCCCGACCGGCACGACGATGACCCTCGTCTCGGAGAACGGCGTATCGGGCTCGTACAGCTTCCCGGTCACGTACGACAGCAACACCGGCGCCGTCGCGACCGCGACGAGCCCTGGGGTGGGTGGTTTGCCACAGGAGACGATCTACAAGGGTTACGACGCATTGGGTAACCCGACCACGACGACCGCGGCGATGAGCTCCGGCGTCACGACTTCGCTCGTGTCGGAAACGGACTACAGCCCGTTCGCCAAGGTGCTGCGGGAGAACTTCGCCGCAGCGACCGACCCCAAGCAGGTCTCCACCACCAAGACCTACGACGACACCACCGGCCAGGTCACCAACATGTTGACCGTGCGGGCTACGACCGCCACACCACAGGTCGCGAACCGCACCTACAGCTACGACCCGGCAGGCAACGTCACCAAGGTCGCCGACACGCCTGAGGGGCAGACGGCGGACGTGCAGTGCTTCTCGAACGACTATCTGCGCCGCACGACCGAGGCTTGGACTCCGTCCGACGGCAACTGCGCGACCCCGAAGTCGGTTTCAGCATTGGGTGGTGCGGCCCCGTACTGGGACAGCTGGACCTACGACGTCACGGGCAACCGCACAACGCAGACCCAGCACGTCACCGGCGGAGACGTCGTCGCCACGAGCACCTTCCCCGAAGCCGGGGCCAAGCAGCCGCACGCGCTGCAGTCGGTGAGCAGCAAGACCCCGACGGCCACGACCAAGAGCGACTACACCTACGACAAGTCGGGCAACACGCTTACCCGCAACCCCGGTGGTAAGGGGCAGACCTTCACCTACGACGCCGAAGGACATGTCGCGACCGTCACCGAGACCGGTGGCAAGGTCTCAACGTATGTCTACGACGCCGACGGCAACCGGCTCGTCACGAAGGACTCGACGGGCACGACGCTGTCGATCGGTGACGTCGAGTTGTTCGTACCCACGGGGTCGACGACGGCGACCGGTACCCGTTTCTACACGCATGGCGGAGAGAAGATCGCCGAGCGGACGGGCAACGGCAGCGTGACCTGGATGCTGGGCGACCACCACAGCACCAGCGTTGCCACGGTGAAGTCAGGGGACCTGTCGGTGAACCGCCGGTACCTCGACCCGTTCGGCAACACACGTGGTCCGAACCCGAGCACGTGGCCGGACAAGCACGGATACCTGGACGGCCTGCAGGACACCACGGGCCTCACCAGTGTGGGCGCGCGGGAGTACGACCCGACGATCGGCCGGTTCACTCAGGCCGATCCCCAGTTCGACCTCACGCATCCGCAGTCGTGGAACAACTACGCCTACAGCGGTAACAACCCCACCACCTGGAGTGACCCGAGCGGCAAGGGTTTCTGGGACATCGTCGCGATCGTCGCGGTGGTCGTGGTCGTGGTCGTGGTCGTCACGGTGATCACGGTGACGACGTTCGGTGTCGGTGACGCGGCGCTCGCGGGCGCGGCCGGAGCAGGCCTCGCGGCGGAGGAAGGCGCCGGGGTGGTCGCCGCGGGCACAGCAGCCATGGAAGGAACGGCCGAAGCAGCACCCGCACTCGAGGCCACTACGACGACCGAGACCGTCACGTCGACCGAGACGTTCACCGAGACGACGGTGAACACGGAGGTCAACGCCGAGGCCGCGGCCGAACCTGCTGCCACCGAGTCGGCGGCGAGCAGCGAGGCGAGCACTGCGGACGCGGCTACCGGTGAGTCGGCGCAGGCTGGTGAGTCCGCGGAGGCAGGCGAGTCGGCGGAGGCGGGCGAGTCCGGCCAAGCCGCGGATCCCGCGCAGGCGGCCAAGCCGGAACCGGTTGGCGGCGGCGACACGTCGGGCCCCTGGGCGGAGGGCCAGACACCCGCCGAAGGCCAGGCCGTCGGCCAGATCACCAATGGGTCGTGTGTGTCGGCCTCCGGCGAGATGCTGACCGAAGGCGCCATGTCACAGGAGTCGATTCTGGAATCGATCGGCGAGTGGTCCAACCCGGAGTCGCTCGCGGAGCACCTCGGAGATGGGTGGAACTACAACTATTTCGGTGATCCGGCGGATGCGGTGGCACAGGCTGCCGAGGGACCGATGGGCGCGATGCTCAAGGCGTTCGGGTACTCCGCGCACATGGTGGTGACCTCGCCACTGAGCGTGGGCCGATTCCTGGTCCAGGATCCGTGGGCGGGTGGATCGGTCTACGAGGTGACCAGCGAGTGGATCGAGCAGTACGTTCTGGCCGGCGTCTTCAAGTAATGCCGAACTAGTGTGGTGTTCGTTGGTCCTCGCCGTCGTCGGTGCGGACCAACGAACACCCACCCGAGAGTAAGGACCACGATCCACTTGCGTGAAGGTGATCTTCCGGCGGCTGATCAGCCCCTCGGGGAACTGCGGCTGGTGTCGTTGCGCTGGGCGCAGGACGACGTGTGCGTGGCCGAGTTCGGCAACGGACTGGTCGTCGACTGCAAGGTGAGGCGGGACGGCGCCGAGTTCTCGGTTGCCTCGTTCACGCCGAGCCTGCTGAACGTGCCCGAGCTGAGTGCGGACGGCCATCGGCGGATCGTGGCCGCGGTCGTCGCGTTCTGCGCGGCAGCCGCCGAATAGTCCTCAGTTTCGGATGGGCATGTACAGCCGGAGGGACGGCCGAAGCCGCACCCGCGCTGGAGGCCACCACCACGACCGAGACGTTCACCGAGACGACCGTCAACACCGAGGTCAGCGCGGAGGCGGCCCCGGAAGCGGCGGAGACGGAGACCGCGGCGTCCGAGGAGTCGGCCACGGCCGAGCCCACCGAGACGTCCGAACCGGAAAGCCACCGAGCCCACGTCGGCATCCTGTGGGCGATCGGTGAGTGACATGCCTGAGGTGATGAGTTCCGGTGCCGGCCTGACGGACCGCGCGGTCGCGTTCCTCCGCGAGCGGGCGGACGTCCTCGACGACGAGTGGGACGCGGACAAGGACCGGGAGACGGCGGAGAAGTACGCGGAGAACCTCGGCATCTCGGCGCTGGACATCCTGGACGGCCTGCGGCGGATGCGCGAGAGGTTCGGCGGACTCCGGTGGCCGAGCACCTCCTGGTCGTTCGAGGAGGTGTTGTCCCTGGTTCCGGTGCTCCGGTTCGACCAGGAAGTCAGGGTGCCGGAGGTGTACTTCGTCGACCACATGGTGGCGCACCCGTTCACCGTGCACGCGAACTTCGACGGCGAGGTCGTGTTCGTGTTCGACAGCAGCGGGCTGCCCCCGGTGACGGTGTTCGACCGGTGCGAGAGCCTGATCGAGTCCGACGCCCTTTACTGGGAGTGCGGTTCGTGGCGCGAGGTCGCCTCTGGCACGGACGAGCTCGTCGAGGAGATCGACGCCAGGGCGAAGTCCCTCACGTTGGTCGAGGAGGCCTCCGGCCGCACGGAGCAGTGGTGGGAAGGGGACGGCTTCCGTGTGCTCGTGTGGCGCACGTACGCGGAGCTGTTCCATCTGCCCGACATGGCTCGGTGGGGCGTGTGGGCACGTGACGAGCAGGGCGAGCGGAACGCGCGCGCCGTGCTCGGCCTGCCCGCCGACGCGACGTGGACCCTGCCACCCGTCGAGATCGACGACATGTGACGTGGTTCCGCGGGTTGCGGACGAACAGGGGTGCTCGCGGCCGGTCGGACCGCGAGCACCCCTGTCTCGAGCGGGCGTTTCGGGGAGTACGTGCGACACCCCGCCGGCGGCAATCCGTGAAGGATCACGCGGTGACCGCCTCTTGTCCGGAAACCACCCGGACGGGGTACGGATTCGCGTTCGGCAACGCGACCCCATTTCACCGCCAGGAAACGGATCTCCCAAAATCCTCCCAAACCCAGGTCACCCACCAGTACAGGCCACAGTGGATGGTCAGGCGAAGATCGACACACGCGCACGAAAAAGCCCGCTGACCTGGGCTTTTACCCAGAATCAGCGGGCTGATTCAGACCGTCGGGACGACAGGATTTGAACCTGCGACCCCTTGACCCCCAGTCAAGTGCGCTACCAAACTGCGCCACGTCCCGGCCACACTCCCGGTTCCCCGGCGTGCAGGAAGAATCCTACAACACCCCGGACGGAGATCAAAAACGGCCCCTCGTGGAGGCCTGGAGCTGCGGAAACGGGGGAAATACGGCGGGGACCCGGCGTGCGGGTCCCCGCGTCCCTCGGTCCGACCGATCCCCCGATCCTCGACCGACATCCAGAACTATGCGTTGGCCGTGTCTCGTGCACCACCGCCGAAAGTCGAGTCTTGTCCGTCAACCTTCGACTTACCGGGTGGTAGGACGGCTGTGACGCTGAAGCCGCCGTCCGCGCGGTAGGAGGTGGTCAGGGTGCCGCCGGCCAGGCGGACGCGTTCGGAGAGGCCGTGCAGGCCCGCGCCGCCTCCCTCGCCTGGTGCGGGCAGGTCGCCTGGGCCGTTCACGACGGACACGCGGACCGGGGAGGAGCGGTCGACGGTCACGGTCACGGTGGCGCCCGGTGCGTGTTTCGCCACGTTGGTCAGGGATTCCTGGACCACTCGGAACAGTGCGCGGGAGACGGCTGGGGTCAGGGCGGCGTCGCCGGTTTCGGACAGCGTCACGGACACGCCTGCCACTCGGGCGCGGTCCACCAGCTCCTGCAGGGACGGGTAGGACGTGTCGGAGTTCAGCAGGCCCAGGGCCGCGCGCATCTCGGACAGGGATTCCTTTGCCAGGGCTCGCAGACGCAGTGCGGTGTCGCGGACCGCCGGGTCGGAGGCGGTGGCGGCCAGGGCGGCCGACTCGACGGCGATCAGGGTGGCGTGGTGGCCCACGGCGTCGTGGATTTCGCGGGCTATCCGGGCTCGTTCCGCGGCGCGGGCGGAGGTTTCCTGGGCCTCGAGTTCGGCGGCTCGGGCTCGGCGGGTTTCGTAGAGCGACTCGGTCAGTTCCTTGCGGGTGGTGACCAGTGCGCCGAGGGCCGTGGGGGCGGCGGCGAGGCCGAACGCGAAGGCGGTGGCGAGCAGCAGCGGGCCCAGAGGGATGTCCTCGGTGAGCATGACCGGGGCGATCGCGGCCACGGTCAGCAGGACCACCCAGAAGACCTGCACCGGGATGGACTTCTCCTTGCGGCCCAGGCGGTATTGGGCCACCAGTGCCGGGGCCCAGCCCAGGCCGCCGGCCACCGCGGGGACGCACAGCAGCGAGGCGAGCCACGGCCAGCGCAGGCGCACGGACAGCAGCAGCGACGCGCCGACCGCGGTTCCCAGTGACCACGGGAACGGGCGGTCCTGGGTCAGCAGGACGACTCCCGTGGTGATGCCCACGGTGAGGAGCTCGCGTACGAAGCGGTTCACCACACACCGACCTGGTGGGCGACGAGAGCCGCCTGCACCCGGTTCTCCACGCCCAGTTTCGTCAGGACGGTGGAGACGTAGCTCTTCACCGTGGCCTCGGAGAGGCAGAGCTCGTCGGCGATCGAGTGGTTCGAGCGGCCGCCCGCGAGGAGTTCGAGCACCTGGCGTTCGCGGGCGGAGAGGGAGTCGAGCTGGCGGTTGGCGCGGAAGCCGCGCAACCGGGGCAGCAGGCGGGCGGTGATCCGCGGGTCCAGGACGGCGCCGCCCGCGGCCAGGTCCACGACGGCGCGGACCAGGGTCTCCGGTTCGGCGTCCTTCAGCAGGAAGCCCTGGGCGCCCAGGTCCAGGGCCGTCGCCACGTAGTCGTCGAGGTCGAACGTGGTCAGCACGGCGATGGCGGGCGGGGTGGCCCAGGTTCTCAGCCTCCGCACCGCCTCCAGACCGTCGACGCCCGGCATCTGCACGTCCACCAGGACCACGTCCGGCAGGCAGGCCAGGACGGCGTCGACGAGTTCGGCGCCGTCGGCCGCCTCGCCGACCACCTCGACGCGTCCGTCGGCTTCCAGGAGGACCTTGAGGCCCCGCCGCAGCAGGGCCTCGTCGTCGGCTAGCACCACTCGTACGGCCACGAACCCAACCAACCGCACCTCATGCCAAAGGGCAACCAAACGCCCTACTTCTTCGAGGCGCCCGTCTTCTTCTTCTCGCGGACGCGCACGGAAATACGCACCGGGCTGCCCTCGAAGCCGAACTCCTCACGGAGCTTGCGCTCGATGAACCGGCGGTAGGACGCCTCCAGGAAACCGGTCGTGAACAGCACGAACGTCGGCGGGCGGGTCGAGGCCTGGGTCGCGAACAGCACCTTGGGCTGCTTGCCGCCGCGTACGGGCGGCGGGGTCGCGGCGATCAGGTCCGACAACCACTGGTTGAGACGGCCGGTCGGGACGCGGGTGTCCCACGAGTTCAACGCGGTGCGCAACGCGGGCGCGAGCTTGTGCACGGCGCGGCCGGTCAGGGCCGAGATGTTGACGCGGTCCGCCCACGGCACGCGCACGAGGCCGCGTTCGAGCTCGCGGACCATCTCGTTGCGGCGGTCCTCGTCGACCAGGTCCCACTTGTTGAACGCCAGCACGCACGCGCGGCCCGACTCGACCACCATCGTGAGCACGCGCAGGTCCTGTTCGGACAACGGCTCGTGCGCGTCCAGCAGCACGATCGCGACCTCGGCGGTCTCGATCGCGGACTTGGTGCGCAGCGACGCGTAGTACTCGGCACCGCTCTCGAACTTCACCCGCTTGCGCAGGCCCGCGGTGTCGACGAAGCGCCAGATCTCGCCGTCCAGTTCCACCAGCGAGTCGACCGGGTCGACGGTGGTGCCGGCGACCGAGTCGACGACCGAGCGCTGTTCCCCGGTCAGGCGGTTGAGCAGCGACGACTTGCCGACGTTCGGCTTGCCGACCAGCGCGACCCGTCGCGGACCACCGGACGAGGCGCCGAAGTCGTCGCGCGGGGTCTCCGGCAGCTTCTGCAGGATGACGTCGAGCAGGTCACCGGAGCCGCGGCCGTGCAGGCCGGACACCGGGTACGGCTCGCCGAGCCCGAGCGACCACAGCGACGCGACGTCGGCCAGCAGCCGCTCGTCGTCCACCTTGGACGCGCACAGGATCACCGGCTTCTTGGACCGGCGCAGCACCTTCGCCACGGCTTCTTCCGTGGTGGTCGCGCCCACCGTCGCGTCCACGACCACGAGGATCACGTCCGCGGTAGCCATCGCGAGCTCGGCCTGCGCGGCCACGGCGGCCTGCAGGCCCACCGCGTCCGGCTCCCAGCCGCCCGTGTCGACCACGGTGAACTTGCGGCCGTTCCACAGCGCGTCGTAGGCCACGCGGTCACGCGTCACGCCCGGCACGTCCTGCACCACGGCCTCTCGACGGCCGATGATGCGGTTGACCAGCGTGGACTTGCCGACGTTCGGGCGCCCGACCACCGCCACCACCGGCTGCGGCGGTGCCGCCTCCTCGCCAACGGATCCGTCGAGGTCGTCGAAGGCTGACCAGTCGGCCTCGTCCTCCCAGGTGCCGTCCAGGTCCGTCATCGTCTTCCCTCACTCACACGAAGTACATCGAGTTCGGCGACCAGTGTCGCCAGGCGATCGCGCACCTGCTCGGTGGCAACGCCGAGGGCCGCCCGCCCCTTCCCCTCGGGAAGGTGGAACGGCTCACCGATCAGCACGTCGACCCGCGGCCGCCAGCCCTTGGCGTGGTGCGTGCCGCGGCACGCGACCGGCAGCACCGCGGCGCCGCCGACGCGGGCCAGCCACGCCGCACCGTTCTGCGCCGAGGCCACGTCGCCCTCGCCGCGCGTGCCCTCGGGGAAGACCCCGACCACACCGCCGGCCTTGAGCACGGACAACGCGCTGGTCAGCGCCGTGCGATCGGCTTCTCCCCGCTTGACGGGGATCTGCCCGATCTTGCGCAGCAGGTAGCCCACCAGGCCGGAGAACATCTCCTGCTTGATCAGAAACGTCACGCGCCGGGGCACGACACCGAACAGGATCGGTCCATCAGCCATCGAGCTGTGGTTGGCGACGACGACCACGCCGCCGCTCAAGGGTACGCGGTCGCGTCCGTGCACCCGAATCCGGAACTGCCAGGCGTACGGGCCGCGCGCGATCCAGCGGCCGAGATCGGTCAGCCACCCCAGGCTGCCGGCGGGAACGCTCACCCGGTCACCCGCAGGCCTCGTCGTTGCACGAGGTCCAGCAACGCGTCCACGGTGCCCGCGAGGTCGAGCTCGGTCGTGTCCACCTCGACGGCGTCCTCGGCGGCCTTCAACGGCGACACCGCGCGCGACGAGTCGTAGTCGTCGCGCCGCCGCACGTCCTTCAGCACGGCGTCCACGGTGGACTGGCGCCCGGCGGCGTTGTCCTGCTTGGTCCTGCGCGCGGCCCGCGCGTCCGCCGAGGCCGTCAGGTACACCTTCAACGGCGCGTCCGGCGACACGACGGTGCCGATGTCACGTCCCTCGACGACGATGCCCCCGACGTGGTCGACGGCGTCGGCGATGATCGCCCGCTGCTGCGCCACGAGCAGCTCCCGCACGTGCCTGGTGGCCGAGACCGGCGACACGGCCAGCGTCACCTCGGGCCCGCGGATCTCCACGGACACGTCGTCGCCGTCCAGCGTGATGCCGGGGCGCGCGGGGTCGGTGCCGACCACGAGCTTCGCGCCGTCCGCGACCTCGGCGACCTTGACCTCGTCGGCCGGGTCGACCCCGGCGCGCAGCACCGCCACCGTGACCGCCCGGTACATCGAGCCGGTGTCGAGGTAGCGGGCGTCCAGCGCCATCGCGAGGCGCTTCGCGACGGTGGACTTGCCGGTGCCGGACGGTCCGTCGAGTGCCACCACGCCGCGCAACTGACCCTGGCCCACCACAGCTCCCTCCGAGACGCCCACGACCCACATTGTGCCTGGTGCGGAGGCTCACATCGGCAGCGGGACGGTCCACGGGGGTTCCAGGGCGGCAAGATCGCCGGTGACGGCCTCCGGCGAACGACGAACACGAGGTGCCGGTAGGGACTACCGGCACCTCGTGGGAGATCACTGAACGGTCAGAAGTGGAGCATGTACTGGAAGTCGGCCTGGGCGTTGCTCACGTGGACGTTCTTGCGAGTGCCGTAGGCGAGCGGGTTGTTCCAGTTGTACTCCTCGACGTCGAACGAGCCGTCGGAGTGGACCGCGTTGACGTAGGCGACGTGACCGACGCGGTGAACGTCGTTGACGGCGATGGCGCCGACCTTCGGGGTCTTGTTGACCGTGACGCCGACGCGGCGGGCGGCGTCGTCCCAGGTGCCGGCGTTGCCCCACGTGGTGCCGCCGTAGGAGTTGCTGAAGCTGGGGACGCCGAGCCTGCTGGCGATCCGGTAGGCCGCGAAGGCGGTGCAGTTGTTCTGGGCGAACCCGCGGGGACGACCGTCGTAGTCGTTGGTGGGGCTTTCCGAACCGCCGCCGCCACCCCCGGTGAGGAACTTGTGGCTGGCGTTGTTGTTCTTCAGCGTGGCGTTGAGATTGCCGGACGCGCCGGGTGCGAAGTCCTGGCTCGCTCCGCCGAAGTCGCTGTTGAAGTAGACACGCACCGTGTGGCTGGTGCGGTTGCGCACTGATGCCGCGTTGTTCTTCACGCACAGGCCTTTGCCGGCGCCGTCGCCCTTGAACTCGTAGCAGGACGGCTGAGTGGCGCCGAGATCACTGATCGACTCGGTGAAGTCGGAGACCGAGCCGGCCTGGTTGCTGTTGTAGTAGTAGCAGAACTCTCCGCTGTCGCAGTCCCCGTCCCGGCTCGCGGCGAACGCGGGCGAGGCGGTGGCGGTCATGAGGGGCGCGACCAGGGCCAGTGCGGCCCCGGCGACGGCGAGCGTCAGGCGTGCGATTTTCACGGGTTTCCCTTTTCGCGAAGTGTCAGTGATCAGGCTTGTGGTCAGTGCGCGCGCTGGTACTCCTCCCAGGTGTGGATCGGCACCTTGGGACCGTCGTCGGGGTGGCGGTTGCCGAGGCCGTTCATGCCGAGGTAGTAGTCACCGACCTGGTTCTGGGCCTGGGTGGACTGGTCGGTGTCGTTGATCGCCACCGCGTGGATGTGCCACGGCCACTGGCCCTGGGACGGGCTGCGGACCCAGGCGGCGAAGCCGACCTGGCGCAGCGCACGGGCGACGGAGGTGCGGGTGTCGGCGGACATGCCGTCGACGTTGATGTCCACGACACCGCCGCCGTCGTGGGTGCCGGCGGAGGTCGGGTCGCCACCGGGGTTGTAGGAGCCCTGATCCAGCTTGAGGCGGCGTCCCAGCACACGCTCGGTCTCGGTCAGCATCGCCTGGGTGCGGGTGTTGACGACGTACCCGTCACGCTGGACCTTCGAGCCCGGCTTGATCACGTGGGAGACGGTGAACCGGCCCTCCCCGAGCGAGGCCAGCGAGCTCGCGCCGGGCAGCCCGTTCGCGGCCAGCCCGGTGTATCCGAGCGAACGCTGGTACGCCGCGTACGCCTTGATGGTCGTGGTTCCGAAGTAGCCGTCAACCCATTGCGCGTCCAGCAGGTTGCGTGCCTGGAGTGCCCGCTCGACGGCCAGCACGGAGTCCTTGGCGCCAGGGGTCAGCGTGTCGTCGGCGCGCCGGGGGTCGATCTGGGCGGCCAGGACGGTGGCTTCCATGTTGACGACGGGCAGCGGTGCGGCTGACGCCTGCGTCGTGCTCAACGTCAGACTGCTCAGGACAGCGGAGGTCGCCAGGGCCGCAATGGCGCCCCGGGTCTTCATCTTCGTCTTCATGCGGTGTTTCTTTCCGTTCGGTCAAAGCCCGGCCACGGCCTCGGTCCAGCGCCGGGAATCGTGTGCGTGCGGCTTTCGTGGAAGTGCATTTCCTGCGGCCAGGGGCCGGCGGGTCAGCCGCACCGGTTGTCGGTCAATGCGGTGGCGCGGTCTCGATCGCAGTGCCTGTGGACCAGGTTCGGCCATGGCGCTGACAAAGCTCTGACACATTTCTGACACGGCGATGAGCGGAGGCTGTTCCATCTGCCGATGTGCTCAGAGCGCGGCGCGGCTGATGTCTCGCACGAGACGTTGCGGCTACTCGGGAGGTTTCGCGGTCACCATCTCGAAAGGCGGCCCGAGCGTCCGGGAGAGACCGCGGGTCCGTGCCTCGGTGAGGTGCACGACCCAGCGATCGGGGTGATGTTGAACCTCGGCTGCTACGGCATGTTGTTCGTCGCCACGCCGCGATCACCGAGTACGCGCCGAGCGAGAAGGCCGGCGTCGCCCCGGCGGTCTTCACCGTGTCCCGCCAGATCGGCAACGTCGTCGGCCTCGCCACGCTGACCGTCGCCGCGGCGAACACGCACGACAGCCTGCACACGTCGGCGAGGCGGAACGGGTCTGCCCGTGGAGGCGCCGTGACCGGGCCTCCACGGGCGGGTGCCGAAGCCGTCGCCGACCGCGACGCCTACCTGTGACCGCCCCTGGTGGAGGAGTGCGTGCCGCCGTTGCGGAACAGGAAGTACGCGACCAGGACCATCAGCAGGATGGCCGAGATCACCGCGAGGGCGATCTTCATCCTGCTCCACGGCCGTTCCCCGTGGACTTCGCCGGTCCGGCCGTTGATCAGGATCTGCCAGGTCCTGCCCGCGTAGAGGTAGGTCGCCACCCAGATCGGCAACAGCATGAGCTTGAAGGTGACGTCGTGGTGCTGGGTGTTCACCGAGTCGACCTGCTGCTCGTCGCCGCCGATGTCGCGGCGGCAGTCCTCGTTGATGACCGGGGCCATCCTGTTCTTCGCCTCGTCGAAGCCCGCCTCCGGTTCCACGTCGTAGCGCAGCGCGGAGTGCCCGGCGAGGAACTGCGGCTGGTACGGCACGGCTTCCGGCAGCGGCCATGGCGCCAGTTCGTCGACGTGCTTCACCGGCAGCACGGAGCTGCCGGGCACGAGCACGTCGTCGAACGCCCGGCTCACCGTGCCCTGCGCGGGGTGCCAGGCGGTCCGGCGCACCTGCCGGGTCTGCGTTTTGCCGTCGCTGTCGGTGTAGGACTCCGTGACCCAGTAGTACTCACCGCGCTGACCGGTGTACTGCGAGACGGTTTGCGAGTCGTAGGTCCAATGCGGCACGTACGTGCTCTTCGTCGTCTCCGTCTCGCCGACCTTCTTCAGCGCCGACGGTGCGAACCAGCGCGATGACGTCCACTTGCGCATCACCTCGCGGACCGCGCCCCGGTCGAGGAGGAACGGCAGCACTCCCTCCGGCACGATCTGCCCGGAGGCCGCGGCGTCGATCACCAGCGGTGAGCCGCAGAACTGGCAGAGGCTCGCTGTCTCGTTCGTCTCGGTGCGTGCGGCACATCGTTGGCACTGGAAGACGTAGGCGCCGATGCTGCCGACGGGTTTGCGCGGCAGATTCGCGAGGTCGGCGAACGCGATCTCGCGGATCTGCCGGTCGCCGGCGTGGATCTCCTGCTGGAACCCGCAGTAAGGGCAGCGCATCGCCGTCGAGCCCGGCGCGAACTCCAGGCGCGCGCCACAGCCACCGCACGGATACGTCTGAGCGGCGACACCAGGTTGCTGGACACGTGGGTCGGTCATCGTCGTTCCCCTCCGGCCCGGCGGGTTCAGGCCTGCGGCGGGAGCGGCGGCGGGGTCGCGGCGAACAGCTGTGCCACCTCGGGCACCTGGCCCGCCGGCGTCCACTGCGGCATGCCGGCCTTCCAGACCAGCGTGTCCTGGCGCAGTGCGCCGCCGGAGACCTGCTGCCCGAGCTGGCCGCGGTCGAACGGGCCGAGCTGCTGGCCGTTCGCGCCGATGAACCACTGCTCGACCGGCGGCAGCGGCGGCGGGGACGACGGCTGGTTCTGCTGGCCGGCACCCGCCGCGCGCTGCCCGAGCGCCATGCCGAGGCCGATGCCGAGACCCTCGCCCGCGGCGCCGGAGTTGTGCGCCGCCGCCTCGATCGCCTGCGCCGACTGGAACTGCGTGTACTGGTCCATGTTGCCGACGATGCCCATCTGGCTGCGCTTGTCGATCGCGGCCTCGACCTCCGGCGGCAGCGAGATGTTCTCGATGACGAACTTCGGGATCGTGATGCCGACCGAGGCGAGTTCCGCGCTCAGCGCGGCGGCCAGCTTGTCGCCGATCTGACCCTGCTGGGTGGCGAGGTCGAGCATCGGCACCCCGGCCGTCGCGAGCGCGGTCCCCAGCCTGCCGACGATGATCTGGCGGAGGTACTCGGAGACCTCCTCGGTGCGGAACTGCGGGTCCGTGCCCGCGAGTTCGCTCAGCAGCGCCACCGGATCGGCGACGCGGATGGCGAACGCGCCGAACGCGCGCAGCCGCACCATGCCGAACTCGGGGTCGCGCACGATGACCGGGTTCTGCGTGCCCCACTTGAGGTCGGTGAACTGCCGGGTGTTGACGAAGTACACCTCGGCCTTGAACGGCGACTCGAAGCCGTACTTCCAGCCCTTCAGCTTGGACAGGATCGGCAGGTTCTGCGTCTGCAGCGTGTACATGCCGGGCGGGAAGGCGTCGGTGACCTGACCCTCGTTGACGAAGACCGCCACCTGCGACTCACGCACCGTGAGCTTGGCGCCCATCTTGATCTCGTTGTCGTAGCGGGGGAAGCGCCACACGATGGTGTCGCGGCTGTCGTCCGTCCACTCGATGATGTCGATGAATTCGCCGCGAATCTTGTCCATGATTCCCATAGGCGTGCCCGTCTCGTGTGTGCCTCACCCCGAACCGGGCGCAACTTTACGCACGACGTTGCCGCCCCTCCTGGAGGGCGCCCGTGCTGCGGTCCGGGAAACCGGTCCACTTCGGACAGGCCGGACAAGGCGGGTCGTTTCGAAAGTCGTCTCGTCTCCTCGTGTAACGCCCGGCACGGCTGCGGGAACTGACTGCTCGGCCGTGCGTCGAGCAAGACGCCGAACTGCTGCAGAAGGAGTTGCCGCATGCCCAGAATCGTGACCAGCGCAGTGCTCGACGCCCCCGCGCGGGAGGTGTGGCAGCTGCTGCGGGACTTCTCCGCCATCGGCTCCTGGCACCCGTTCCTGCCCGAGGCGAAGATCGAAGGCGGTGACCCCGGTGATCGGGTCGGCGCCGTCCGCGTCTTCCCGGCGGCGGGCGGGCACCGGGAACGCCTCGTCGCGCTGGACGACGCCGAGCGCAGCACCCGTTACGCGTTCGAAGACACCGCCGGACTGCCTGTGCGCGACTACGTCTCCGGCCTGCGGGTGACGCCCGCGTCCGACACCACGTCGCTGGTCGAGTGGACGGCCGACTTCGACTGCGACGCGACCGACGAACCCCAGGTGCTCTCCCGGGTCCGCGACGGGATCTTCCTGCCGGGCCTGACCGCGTTGAAGGAGCGTTTCGCATGACCGACTACAACGACCTCAAAGCGATGTTCATCAACTGCACGCTCAAGCGTTCGCCCGACCGGAGCAACACCGAGGGGCTCGTCGACATCAGCCGGGCGATCATGGAGAAGCAGGGCGTCCAGGTCGAGGTGCTGCGCGCCGTCGACCACGACATCGCGATCGGCGTGTGGCCGGACATGAGAGAGCACGGCTGGGCGACCGACGCCTGGCCGGAGATCTACGAGAAGGTCATGGCCGCGGACATCCTGGTGATCGCGGGCCCCATCTGGCTCGGCGACAACAGCTCCGTGACCAAGCAGGTGATCGAACGCCTCTACGCGTGCTCGCACCTGCTCAACGACGCCGGCCAGTACGCCTACTACGGTCGCGTCGGCGGTTGCCTGATCACCGGCAACGAGGACGGCGTCAAGCACTGCGCCATGAACGTCCTCTACAGCCTGCAGCACCTCGGCTACACCATCCCGCCGCAGGCCGACGCGGGCTGGATCGGCGAGGCCGGGCCGGGACCGTCCTATCTGGACCCGGGATCGGGCGGGCCGGAGAACGACTTCACCAACCGCAACACCACGTTCATGACGTGGAACCTGCTGCACCTCGCCCGGATGCTCAAGGACGCGGGCGGGATCCCGGCGCACGGCAACCAGCGCTCCGGGTGGGACGCGGGATGTCGCTACGACTTCGACAACCCCGAGTACCGGTAGATTCCCGTGGATGATGCCCGCGGACGACGTGCTCGTCGCCGGACTCCGGTCCGGTGACGAGACGACGTTCGCGCGGCTGCTGGACGGCTGGTCGGCGTCGATGCTGCGGCTGGCCAGGTCGTTCGTGTCCACCGACGCCTCCGCCGAGGAGGTCGTCCAGGACACCTGGCTGGCCGTGATCCGCGGCGTCGACAGGTTCCAGGGCACCTCCTCGCTGCGCACGTGGGTGTACCGGATCCTGGTCAACACGGCGAAGAAACGGGGGGTCAAGGAGAAGCGGACGGTGCCGTGGGCCAGTCTGGAGCGCGACGGCGGGCCGACCGTCGACCCGGACCGGTTCCGCGGGCCCGAGGACGCCTATCCGGGGCACTGGCGGGAGTTTCCCGAACCGTGGGTGCTCGGCGCCGAGTTTCGCCAAGTGGTCGCACGGGCACTCGACCAGTTGCCGGAACGGCAACGCGTGGTGGTGACGTTGCGCGATGTCGACGGCCACTCGTCCGAGGAGGTGTGCGCGATGCTGGAGATCTCGGCGGCCAACCAGCGGGTGCTGCTGCACCGGGGCCGCGCGGCGGTCCGCGCCCACGTCGAGAAGTACCTGGGGGAGTGCCATGACCTGTGAGGAGTTCGTCGAGCTCGTCACCGCGTTCCTGGAGGGCGCGCTGGAGGAGGAGGTCGAACGCGACTTCGTCGCCCACCTCGCCGAGTGTCCCGGCTGCGAGCGCTATCTCGACCAGTTCCGCACCACCATCGCCGAGCTGGGCGAGCTGCCGCCGGAGACGTTGTCCGGCGAGACGCGCGACCGGCTGCTCGACGCGTTCCGGAACTTCCCGCGCGCGTGACGCCCGGAGCGGGGTGCGGATGGCGCGACCGCACCCCACGTCCGGTGAGCGTCAGCGGCAGCGCTGTCCTTCGTTCACGCACTTCACGATCTGCGCCATGGTCTCGTCGGAGTTGACGTTGGCGAAGTCGTTGTGGTCGGAGACCGGGTTGTGGTTCTCCTCCGGGAACGCGTCGAGCTGGTACTGGCCCTTCTCCTGGACGTCCCGCGCGATGTTGTAGGAGATGCTGATCCGCAGCTGCGGAATCGCCTTGAAGCCCTTCGGGCACGCGCCGCTCTGCTTGTCCGGGAACCGGACGTGGTCGCGGTGGTTGGCGCTGTCGGTGTTCTGGCCGTCCCAGCAGCCGGGGAAGTCGTGCACCCGCATGACCTTGCTGCCGTTCGGGCAGATGACGTACTTGTCGCTCAGCCGGTCCTCGAACCCGCTGCAGGTCCACGTCGCGCGGGCGTTGGCGAGGCCGCGGCTGGTGGGCTTGGCGTCACCGGTGATCATCTTGAGGAACTTCGGCATGGCCGTGACCTTGCTGGTCGCGTTGCCGCGGTACTCGATCTTCACCTGGGCGGGCTGGACGATCTTGCCGTTGTTGCCGACGAGCTCCAGGTCCTTGCCGGAGGGAGCCGCGAGGGGTGGCGTTTCCTTGCCGCCGTTGTTGTTGCCGCCGTTCCCGTTGTTGCCGCCGTTCCCGTTGTTGTTGCCGTTCCCGTTGTTGTTACCGCTGTTGTTGCCGCCGTCCTCGTTGAGACCGCACGGCGCGAGGCGTTCCAGCCCTTGCGGCCTCTCGGCGTTGCGGCCGATCGCGATGGCGATCCGGTCGAGGGTCGCGATCCGCTTGTCCTTCAGCGGCCCGAGGATCGCGTTGTTGACGAAGTTCGGCCCACCCTGCCCCTTGGTGGTGACCAGCCGCTGGTTGGCCTCGGCGATCTGCTTGTCCAGCAGCGCCAGGTTGCGGTCCACCTCCGCGACCGCCTGGTCGGGCACGCCGGGCAGTTCACCGCGCACCGACGGGCACTTGATGGTCGGTGTGGCGCTGTCCCGCCCGCCCTGAGCCTGGGCCAGGGGCTGACCGGAGAACTTGTGCGGAGCCTGGTTGTGGTCACCGTGGCCACCGCCGTGGCCGAACCGCAGGTCGCACTCGACGAGCGAGGTCAGGTTCGGCTTGGGCGCGGAACGGCCGATGGCGATCGCGATCCGGTCCAGAGTGGCCACCCGCTTGCTGCGCAGCGGGCCGAGGATCGCGTTGTTCACGAAGTTGGGGTCGCCGGGGTTCTCGTTGCGCGCCACCCGGTCGTTGGCTTCCTGGACCTGCTTGTCCAGCAGGTCGAGGTTGCTGTTCACCTCGTCGCGGGCCCGCTGGGGCACCGCGGGCAACCGGTCCCTGGCCGACGGGCAGGCGATCTCGGCGCCGCCCGCCTCCTTGATCTTGTCGGGGCTGGAGCCGGACGAGTTCACGTTGGCCTTCGGGTTGATCCGCACGACCGGCCAGAAGTACGACGACCTGTCGCCGTTCTTGCAGGTGGTGTCCGAGTCCTCGAGGCTCTCGTCGGTCGAGTCGGCGCTGATCGACAGGTTGCCCACGAAGTCGTGGACGTGCTGGGCGCCGTGCTTCAGACCAGGCTGAGCGACCGGGTTGTCCGCGCTGAGCTTGCCGTTCTCGTTGGTGCCGCAGTCCACGGTGAACACTCCCGTGGTGCCGCCTTGGCGCACCTTCGGGTTGACCACGTTGGCGGCGACCTTCTCGATGGGCACGAACGCGCCGACCGGCGCCGGGTCACCGTTCTTGGCCGCCAGAGCGACCGTGGCGGTGCCCACCGCCACCACAGCTACTGCTGACAACGAGGCGATCAGGCGGAATCTCCGCCGTTCGTCCACCCGGTGCGTCATGCGTCCTCCTCGTCGGGACCGTGTCTGACAGGGGATACGCACGAACGGGCTGCATCGGCTGAATGCGAATTGCCACGTCAGCACTCCGTAAGAAACCCGTTTCAGGGCGTGACGGGCGGGAACGGGTGATCACGGGTTAGGCTTCCGCGCGGTGTGCCGGGAAGCCTGGTCGGCGATGTGAACTTGCCGTTGCCCGAGATCAGGAGCCCGGATGGTGACCACTCAGCGCCGCTGCAGCGCGCGCACGGTCAGCGCGGCCGCCAGGAAGCCTCCGATGAGCAGCAGCGTCACGACCAGACCTGACATGGGCGGCACTCCGGCGCGTACAGGATCACGATGTGGTGAGACAGCCATGGTAGTCCGGCCTGTGATGGCCGCCCCGTTCTCGTCCTGCAAAGGAGTGCCTCATGCGTGCCCGTGATCTCGCCGAGGAGTATCCGCTGGTCCAGCTGACCGACGAGGCGCTGACCGCGGCGCGGCTGATCGCCGAGCAACGCCGGCCCGGTGTCGTGGTGGTCGACGCGGACGGCAAGCCGGTGACCGTGCTGCCCGGCTCGCAGGTGCTGCGGTTCATCATCCCCGGCTACGTGCAGGAAGACCCGTCGCTCGCGCGGGTCTACGACGAGCGCTCCGGCGCGGAGACCTGCGTGCGCAAGCTGGAGGGGCGCACGGTCAAGGAGCTGCTGCCGCCCAAGGAGAAGCGCTACGAGCTGCCCAAGGTGTCCGGCGACGCGACGGTGATCGAGTGCGCCGCCGTGATGGCGCGCCTGCGCTCGCCTCTGCTGCTCGTCAGTGACGACGACACGGTCCACGGCGTCGTCACGACGTCGCACCTGCTGGAGGTCATCCTGTCCGCGACCGGGAAGGCGACATGAGCGCGACCCAGATCCTGTCCGTCCTCGTCTTCGCCGGCGCCTACGTCCTGATCGCCACCGAACGCGTGCACCGCGTCGCCGCCGCGCTGGGCGGCGCGGCGCTGATGCTCGCGCTGCGGCTCACCGACGGCGAGACCGCGTTCCACTCGCTGGACGCGGGCGTGGACTGGAACGTCGTGTTCCTCCTGCTCGGCATGATGATCATCGTCGGGGTGATCAAGCAGACCGGCCTGTTCGAGTACCTCGCGATCGCCGCGGCCAAGCGCGCCAGGGGAAAGCCCTTCGCGGTGCTCGCGATGTTCGTCGTCATCACGGCCGGGGCGTCGGCCGCGCTGGACAACGTCACGACCGTGCTGCTGATCGCGCCGGTGACGTTCCTCGTGTGCGACCGGCTGGGGCTCAACCCGATCCCGTTCCTGATCGCCGAGGTGCTCGCGTCCAACATCGGCGGCACCGCGACCCTGATCGGCGATCCGCCCAACATCATCATCGCCAGCCGCGGCGGCTTGTCGTTCAACGACTTCCTGGTCCACCTGGCGCCGTTCATCGTGGTGCTGATGGTGGCGTTCGTCGTGGTGTGCCGGTGGTTGTTCCGGGACGCCTTCCACTACGACGAGGACCGCGTCGCCGAGGTGATGGCACTGTCCGAACGGGAAGCCATCCGCGACAGGCGGTTGCTCTGGCAGAGCCTGGGCGTGCTCGCGCTGGTGCTGGCGGGGTTCGTGCTCCACGGCGTGGTGGACGTCGAGCCGTCCGTGGTCGCTCTGCTCGGCGCGGGGTTGCTGGTGCTGATCTCCGAGGTCACCACCGAGGAGGCCCTCGCCGACGTCGAGTGGGAGACCCTGGTCTTCTTCATGGGTCTCTTCGTCATGGTCGGCGCGCTGGTGAAGACCGGCGTGATCGACACCGTGTCGGCAGCGCTCGCCGGCGCGGTCGGGGGCGACCCGCTGCTCGCGGTGATGGCGCTGCTGGCCGGCTCCGCGGTGCTGTCCGCGGTCGTGGACAACATCCCTTACGTCGCAACGATGTCACCGATCGTCGCCGAACTCGTCGCGGCCCAGGGGAACACTCCGCAGTCGGATTCCCTGTGGTGGTCTCTCGCGCTGGGCGCGGACCTCGGCGGCAACGCGACCGCCGTGGGCGCCAGCGCCAACGTCGTGGTGCTCGGGCTGGCCGCCCGCAACGGCACGCCGATCAGCTTCTGGCAGTTCACCCGGTACGGCATCGTCGTCGCGGGCCTGTCGATCCTGCTCGCCGCCCCGTACCTGTGGCTGCGGTACTTCGTGCTGGCCTGAGCCCGGTCACCGCGCGCGAAGATGCCGCAGAAGTCCGGCCCGCGCAATCGAGAACTCCGATCGCGCCGCGGTTGTAGACTCCTCCGCAGGTGTGCCGGGAAGCCTGGTCGGAGTGTTGCACGTGGCCGGCTTCGAGGAGCTCCTGATGGTGATCGTCGCGAATGGACTGACGAAGCGCTGCGGCGAGGTCGTGCTCACCGATCCGCGCGCGATCAGCGAACCGGAGATCGTGGCGGGAGTTCTCGTCGCCGCCGGATGCCCGCCGTATCGCCTCGCCGTCGACCAGGACGATCTGGAGACGTTCTTCCTGCGGGTGGTGGCGCCGTGATCGGCGTGCTGGCGACCGAGCTGCTCAAGGCCCGCCGCTCGCGCGTGCCCGAGGTGACCGCTCTCGCGTTCACCGTCGTCGCCCTGGTGGGCGGCCTGTTCATGTTCATCCTGCGGGACCCGGAACGGGCGCGGTCGATCGGGCTGCTCGGCACCAAGGCGGCGCTGGCGGGCGGCGCCGCGGACTGGCCTGCCTACCTGTCGTTCCTGGCGCAGAGCACCGCGGTCGGCGGGATGATCGTGTTCGGCCTGGTCGAGATCTGGACGTTCGGCCGCGAGTTCGGCCAGCACACCGCCAAGGACCTCCTGGCGCTGCCCACCCCTCGCGTCACGATCGTCGCCGCGAAGTTCGTCGTGGTCGCGATCTGGTGCCTGCTGCTGACGGCGCAGCTGCTGGTGCTGGGACTGGGGATCGGCACCGTGCTGCACCTGCCCGGCTGGTCGGCGGCCGAGGTGCTCACCGGGCTGCTTCAGGCCGGTGCGGTCGCGGTCCTGACGGTGCTGCTCACGACGCCCGTGGCGTTCGCGGCCTGTGCCGGGCGCGGCTACCTGCCCGGTGTGGGCGCCATGATCGCCGCCGTGTTCTGCGCCCAGATCGTCGCCGCGCTCGGTTACGGCCAGTACTTCCCCTGGTCCGTGCCGGCGTTGTTCAGCGGGCTCGCCGGGCCCGACCGGCCGTCACCCGGTGCGCTCGGCATCGTGCTGGTGGTCCTGACCGGGGCGGCGGGTGCGGTGGGCACGGCACTGTGGTGGCGCCAGGCCGATCACGACCGCTGAGCGGAGGGGCGAGCCACTCGCCCCTCCGCTTCCGGTGTGTCACAGCATTCCGGCAGCACCCGATGACGGCGGCTGGATGACGAAGTCCGCGTCGTTGAGGTCGAAGAAGACGTTCCCGACCGCCTCGATCTTGATCCTCGCCTTGGACGTGCTCACCCGCGGCAGGCAGACGGTCGCGCTGCCGTTGTTGGGCGTGCGGTGCGCGAGCACGTGCGGGAAGGTCAGGCCGCCGTCGAGCGACAGCGAGATCTTCACGTCGCGCACGCCGATCGGCGCCGCGTTCGTACCGGCCACGTCCCAGGTGATCGTCTGCGTGGTGCCTCCGGTCAGCGTGGTCGTGGCCGCCTGCGAGGTCACGAGGAACGGGCCCGCGGACGGTGCCAGCACGAGCGCGGTGTCGGCGCTGCTGATGCCGCCGCCACCGGGACGCCCGTCCCTGGCGGTGAGGCGGAAGTGCAGGGTCCGGTCGTTGCCGACGCCGACCCAGTCCGCCGTGGGCAGGAACTCCGAGTAGCAGTCGACGAGCTCGGGCGGCACGTTCGAGCCGCCGCCGGTGGTCGGGGGCGGCGGTGCGGCGGGGCAGGCACCGCTGCGGGCGTTGGTGTTGTTCGCCGCGATCTGCGCGAGGTCCGGGAAGACCCTGGTGGGGTTGGTGGTCACGGCGTTCTCACCCGGCGAGTGGTACTTGAGCGCGTCCTCCTTGCTCACGACCGCGGCGGTGCCGAACTGCCGGAACAGCGGCCCGTCCGTCTTGGTGTTGCTCACCAGGTCCGTGCCGGTGGCGCCACCGATGTCGTTCTGCTCCCACATGTACGTGACGGTGTCGCCGTCGACGTCGATCGCACGGCCGGTCAACGCGAACGGCGTGCGGACCGGGATGGTGTACTTCGGCGCGACGTTCACCACGGGCGCGTGGTTGCCGGTGCTGGTGACGCGGCGTCCGCCGTTGTCGGGCTTGCCGCCCTTGATCTCCTCGCCGACGAGGCTCGTCGTGCCGTGCGCGTCGGTGATGACGAGCGGTGCCACGTCCTTGCCCGCCAGCGGGCCGCCGGTGAAGCCGACCCGGAACCCGGCGTCGGTCATCTCGTGACCGCCGAACCCGAGCACGTCGACCGTCGCGCCGGCGGGCCACCCCTGGATCGCCTCGATGGCGGCCTTGATGCCGGTGGCGGTGTAGTTCGTGCCGCGCACGATCGGCGCCGACTCGTGGCCGCGGTAGCTGATCCGGAACGAGTCCGTGCCGTCGAAGTCGCGCAGCGCCACGTTCTGCTGCTCGTTCAGCACGGGCTGGGTGCTGGTGACGTACGAGGTGATCTCGGTGAAGGTCCGGTGCGACCAGTACGGGTCGCTGTGCGGCTGCAGGTTGTCCTGACGGCAGATCCCGGCGTAGGCCATGATCGACGACCCGCTGCCGGGCTCGACGGAGGTGCCCGCGTTCCGGTTGTCCGAGGCGCAGTTGTACTGCGCGCCGTTGAAGGTGTGGTTGGCGCCGAACTGGTGGCCGAGCTCGTGCGCCACGTAGTCGACCGCGTAGAAGTCACCGACCGGTGTCGGCAACCCGGTGCACCCCTGGGCCTTGCCCTCCCCGCCGACCACGCCGAGAGCCGCCAGGCCGCCGCCGTTGACGCCGAGACCGATGTGCCCGACGTCGTAGTTGCTCGCGCCGATGAGCTGGCCGAGCACGGTCGCGTTGCGGTCGAGAGCGGGAACGTCGCACGCGCTGAGGTCGCTGGGCGCGAAGCAGGCTTCCGCGCCACAGGGGCCGTTGGGCTCGAAGGCCAGCGCCGCGGTGTTGAGGTTCGTCTTGTCGGTGTCGTTGACCAGCAGCAGCCGGATCGCGGTCTCGTCCTCGTAGACCTGGTTGACCCGGTTGACGAGCGTCACCTTCGCGGCGGTGACGTTGGCGGCACCGAAGTACGTCGCGTAGGAAGGATCGGTGACGAGCGCGAGCCGGTAGGTGCGCAACCGCACCGGGCCGGCGGCACCGCTCGCCTGCACGCCGGGCGCCGATCCCCGGACAGACCCGCGTTCCACCAGTGAGGTGGCCGGCCTGGCCAGGTCACGGCCGTAGTAGCTCGCGTACAGGCCCTGGCCGGTGCGCTGGTACGGGTCGACGTACCACTGACCGCGCGGCGACCGGACCGACGCGTGGAAGCCCAGCGGCGTCAGGTCGGCCCGCACGGTGGCGGCGGGGTCGTCGACGGCCCTGCCCGAGTACGTCCTGATCTCGGGGTGCGCCGCGGCCAGCCCGTCCTCCATCACCGGCGCGTCCTCCAGCCGGAACCGCTGGAAGGTGCCCTCCGGCGTGGGCAGGAGCACCTCGCGCGCGGCCTGACCGTCCAATTTGGACGACATGGCGGCGCGGTCGAGCGAGTATCCCGCGAACCGGCCGGCCCGGATCTCGGGTTGCTCGGCGGACAGGGAAGCCGCCCCCGGTGCGGACACCGCGGTCCACGGGTTGTCCGGCGAGGCGGTGCTCACCGCGGGCAGTCCTGCCAGTGCGGTCACCGCGATCACCGCGGCGGCCGCTGTCCTGAGTCGATTCGTTGACGATGTTCTGGGCACGCTGCGAGGCTCCTAGTGCAGGGTTTCGGGTCGCACGGACGGTCGTGCGCCGAAAGGACGTTATCGCCGCGATGTTGCCCGGCGGTAGCGGTTCTGCGGTCGGACAGCGTTTCCGAGAAAAGAGGAATCTTCTTGGTGGGCGGTCATTCCAGACGTTCGTCGGTTGGCAAGCGTCCTTCTTTGCGGTACGTCGGGTTCACCGCGCCGTGCAGGTCGGCGACGGGTTGGCCTTGTTCCCGGTGACGACGGCGCCCCAGGTGGTGCTCGCGCCCGCGGCCAGGTTGCCGTTGTAGTTCTGGTTGCTCGCGGTGACCTGTCGCCCGGTCTGGCTCACGGTCGCGTTCCACGAGTTCGTCACCTTTTGGTCGCCGTCGAAGGAGAACGACGACGTCCACCCGGACAGCGCGCTCGACCCGGTGTTCTTGACGACGACCTCCACCTGGTAGCCACCGCTCCAGGAACCGGTGACCGTCGCGGTCGCGGTGCACCCGCCGGACGGGGGAGACGTGGTCGTGGTGGTCGTGGTGGTCGTGGTGGTCGTGCTCGTGGGAGGAGTGCCGTCGCTGGTGGTGTAGGTGACGGCCGTGTAGGCGGCCGAACACGTCGACGAGCACTGGCCGGGCAACGAGAACCGGTAGGTCCGGCCGCCGTTCACCAGAGCGTCGTCGGCGTCGCGCACCCTGATCTCGTAGGAGGTTCCCGCGTTCGTCGTGGGGCCGATGATGAACGCCTGTCCCATGTCGCTGTTGGGCTTGGCCTGTGTCCAGGTTCCGCTCTCGTTCAGGTACTCCACGCCGTGAATGCCGTTGGCGAGGTGCGACACCGCGATCGCGGGCCAGTACCGCTGGGCGCCCTGCAGGAAGCCCAGGCGCAGGTCGCCGGTGTAGTTCGGGCTCGGGACGTAGGACCAGGACACCTTGCGGTTGTTCCAGTGCGCGGGGTTGAGGTCGCCGACCGGAACGCCGTTGCGGAGGAACCTGTTGAGCGAGGCGGTGGACAGGTCGAGGTGGTTCGGGTCGTCGCGGCACCAGGCGTTGGAGTCTCCGCAGCTGTCCGCCACCACCATGGTCAGCGTCGCGCCGTTGTACCCGTCGGAGATCCAGGAACCGTTGCGGCAGAACGGTTGCCCGGCCGCGCCGTCGTTGGTTCCGGTGCAGTAGTCGCCGATGGTGACCTGCACGAACCGGCCGCAGTTGCGCCCGTTGTCCCACAGCCCGATCTTGGCCGCCTGCGACGGCGGGATCGGCCTCGGGTAGAAGCTGTAGTCGCCGGGCGTGTTGTAGACGTTGAGCGCCACGAAGTCCTGGGAGTCCAGCACTTCCTGGGGCAGTCCGCAGCCGCCGTAGGGAGCGCCGAGCCCGTCGAAGTGGGTGGCGTTGCCGGTCACCGGTGCCGCGGGGGCGGCCGCCGAGGTCGTGGGCACGAGCGAGCCGGCGACCACGGCGAGTGCCGCGAGGGCGGCACCCAGGACCAACGTCAGCCGACGTGCGGACAGCCTGCTGCGACACGGTTTCATGGCCACCCCTTGGCAACGCCGCCGACATTCTGGGAGCGCTCCCAGAATGCGGCTGGACGCGTCGCGGTGTCAAGGAGGGCGAGCGGGGAAGCGGCGGTCTGTCCGTCACCTGGGGTTCGCCCTTACCTTCGTGGATGAAGGGCGGGCGCGTCAACAAAGGGGGGGGTAAGGGGCGCCCCAAGACCCAGCCCCAGG